>DAINAJ010000253.1:0-3885 GCA_036733505.1 Casimicrobium sp. | reverse complement strand
CCGCCACGTTGTTACGCGTCAGCGGGTTGGTAATGGTTCCGGTAGCCGTGCCACTGGCTGGCAACGTCGCAGGTGGCTGCGTGTAGGTGGCTGTACCCCATGTGTAGTTAACAGGGGCTCCCGGACGCGCCGTTTCAAGAATCGTACAGCCCGTGCTGCCCGCCGGGATGTTGATCGCCGCGCTCGTGGCCGTCGTGCCGTTGGCAGGAATGGTCATGCTGCCGGTGTACGTCGCCGTCGGGTTCGCACAGGTGATCGAGAAGTTGTACGTGCCAGGTGCGCCCGCCGCTGGTGCGCCCGTGACGTTCTTGGTGATCGTGACCGCTACGTTATTACGCGTCAGCGGGTTGGTGACCCCAACAGTCGCGTTGGCAAACAGCGGCGTTGCCATCGTGCCACCGGTAACAACTGGCGTCCCCCACGTGTAGTTCGTCGGCGCCGTCGGTACTCCAGTTTCCGTCGCGACGCAATTCGTCGACCCCGCCGGAATCGAGACGGTCGTGCTTCCTGTAAGCGTTGCACCGGCGAGCGTGATTGATGCTGGGTAAGTCGCCGTAGGTGTTTGGCATGAAATCGAGAAGTTATACGTGCCTGGCGCACCGGTGGCGGGCGCCCCGGTAACCGTCTTGTTCAGGGTAACCGTGATAGGAACAGGGTTGATACACGCGGTCGCGCTGTCTGGATTGTCCGGCAGAGTCTGCGCGACGATCACGCCCGCCGGAAAACCCGAGGTGATGGTGTTACAGACTTGGCCGGTGGTGCCAGCGGCAATCGTTGCATTGACAGTAAATGTCGCAACCGCGGTCGGCTTCAAATCGACCGTTGTGTTGATGCTCCCCGACCCACTTGCTGGGCATTGATTCGAACCCGCCGCGCCAATACCTACAAACGTAATGGCACAAGACCAAGACGTGAACGTAACGCCGGGGGGTTGTGCATCGATCACGGGAATAGCCGCCAGCGGCGACCCCGCGCTGAAGTTTGTTACCAAAAACGTGTAGGTGACGTTGGTCACGCTGCCTGGGGTGTAGTTAGCAATTGATGCACTCTTCGCAACACCAACGTCACCAGCAAGTTCAGGCTCGAAAACGGCGGTCACGTTATCCTGACCGCTAGAGCCAGCTTGAGACGTTCCGAGAGGGCGTCGTACGCTGGCGGCGTTCAAAATGTAGCCCTGTGGGTACTGAAAATTGTTAACCGCTGGCGTGTTCAAGTCGTATGCGTTGGGCCCAGCGACGGCGGTGAACAAGAAAGTGGCGCTCGCTCCGGCGACCAGATTAACCGCTATCCCGTTGACCGGATCGACGTCTCCCAGTGGAAACGGCGGCAAGCCAGCCGTCAACGGCAGTACAGACCCGACACCGCTCTGCGTAGCGGCGAGCGAGGCACCTTTCCAACAACCATTACCCGCGCCTGAGGTCGTGCAAGTCCAGCTGGAAAAGGTGATTCCCGGAGGCTGAACGTCTTTGAGCGGAGCCTGAATAGCCGCACCCGGCCCTAAGTTCTTGACCGTTACCGTGTAGGTCACTGGCGTCGCAACGCCAGGCGTGTAGCTGGACGGCGTTAACGTTTTCTGGATTTCCATGTCCAGACTCTGCCCCAGCGCCGACGTCGCAGCAAGTAATGCTGCAAGGCCAAAGCCTAAGACTTTCGTAAAGTGTTTGCGCAACGTAGCCATTCAATCTCCGCCCATTTTTTTGAAATCTCGCACAACGCCACTGGTGTTGGCTTGCGTCGAGAAGACTATTGCCCGCCAATATATCGACTATTTTTTGGAAAATCTATAAAAAATCAATGAAATCAATCACTTATGACGTCGTCATGCTCTAAAACGAATGACAATAGTTAAGATAAATAGACTCAGGCACGCGAACCGTGGACACCAAATCATTTACACGACGGCCCGTTATACGCTGAAAGGACCCTAAATAGTAGTCCGCTTAATTTAAGGCTATTGCTAACTCCGCGCTACCCCGTCGGAAGAAACGTGACACCAAGCGCGCACAGCGTCACTAATGCACAATCTCTGTTGATCTAAACATTGACTTGCCACCCGCATGCTGCGTGCTCCGTCCGACTTTTTGCTCTCGTGTGCGCCGGTCTCGGTGGCGGACATCCCAGAAAACTCTCTCATATTGCGGTTTCGCGGCCACGAACTGCTGGTCGCCACGTCTGGGGAAGAATACTTTGTCGCATCAGAAGTTGCTTCATCAAGTCCACCGATCGTACTCGGCCGATGGAACGGTCGAATGGTCGTCGCGCTATCGGTTTCTGGAGACGCGCCGGCTGGTGCTAGATGGGCGGGGATACGGAGCTTGTTCGGCGTGCTTCCTGATGCGCTGGTGGCGATTGCCGGGCGGGCCACCCAACTCATCGAGTGGGATCGCACACACGCGTTTTGCGGCGTGTGCGCCACCCCCACAGAGCGGGAATCGCACGAACGCGCACGTAAATGTCCGTCCTGTGGTCACACGGCTTACCCCCGAATATCTCCGGCCATGATGTGTTTAGTGACGCGTGGCAACGAAATCCTGCTGGCGCGCAACGTCAACTTCCCGCCGGGGCGCTACAGCGCGTTGGCCGGCTTTCTGGAAGCAGGAGAAAACATTGAAGACGCCATCTCGCGTGAAGTTTTTGAGGAAGTGGGGCTGCAAGTTGCGAATCCTCGCTATTTCGCATCGCAATCTTGGCCGTTTCCGCATTCGCTCATGATCGCCTTCACAGCAGAGTACGCTGGTGGCGTTTTGACACCGAATGGTCATGAAATAGCCGAAGCCCAATGGTTCACGCGGCAGAATCTACCGCAAATGCCACCTCGCATTTCCATCGCACGTGCGTTGATCGAAGACACACTTGACCGCATAGATCAGCAATAAGTCAACGCGGCGGCCAAAACGTCCTGCTACGGCACGTACACACGTACTAAAATCAACGCAGTTTTCTTGGGAACACTCTAAACAATGACTTCGCTCCAACCACGTAACCTCCGCGACACGCTGCGCGTCGCCGTTGCGGCAGCGCTACTGAGCGTTTCCTGCGTATCCTTTGGTCAAAACACCGATTTGCAGGACATTAATCGCCTGCTCAAGGCAGGGCAAGCGCAGCAGGCCCTCGATAAAGTTAACGTCTACCTCACAACAAAACCCAAGGACGCGGTCGGACGCTTCATTCGCGGACTCGCGCAATCGGAGCTGGGCAAGACGAACGACGCGATCATGACCTTTCAGTCGTTGACTGAGGATTACCCTGAGCTGCCGGAGCCCTACAACAATCTTGCCGTGCTCTACAGCTCAAAGGGGCAATTTGAAAAGGCGCGTGTCGCGTTGGAGTTGGCGATACAGACCCATCCGAGCTATTCAACCGCTCATGAGAACTTGGGTGACATTTACGCCAAACTCGCCAGCCAAGCCTACGACAAAGCCTTGCAGCTTGACAAAGCCAACCCCGGCGTAGCGACGAAGCTCAACTTGGTGCGTGACCTGTTCTCTACCAATCCCAAATCCAATACCGCGCCGCGCGCTGTCGCCACGGTAGCGGCAGCGACACCAGCCCCACCCGCGCCTGCGCCTGCTGTTCCGAAAACAACGCCCGCGCCTGCGCCCGCGACCGCCGCAGTTGTTGCAGCCCCCGTCGTCACGGCACCGGCAGCTGCGCCGAAAGCGCCTGTGACCGCGCCCGCGCCCGCGCCCGCCCCAACTCCTGCGCCCGTCGTTAACAGCGCTAGCAACGAAGTGACCAATGCAGTGAACGGCTGGGCAAAAGCCTGGGCCAGCAAAAACACGGATAGCTACCTTGCCGCCTACTCCAAGGCATTCAAACCTGAAGATGGTTCATCTCGCGCAGCGTGGGCCGAGACTCGACGCGAAAGGATCACGGCTCCTAAAC
>DAINAJ010000252.1:0-3885 GCA_036733505.1 Casimicrobium sp. | reverse complement strand
CCAGTGGTGAACACCAGGTCGGTCGTCATCAACACATACGGCGCGACGTGAAAGTACGGCAGCGACACGCGAATGTCTCGCTTGATACCCAGCCTTGTGGAGATGGTCGTCAATCGCCCCGCGCACCCCGCCCGCGTAGCGCACGGGTGCGAGGTGTTTCGCCGCAACGTAGTCATCGGCCGTGATCGTGGCTTTGCGCGCCAGCGGATGCCGCTCGCCGACCATACACACGACTTCGTCGTCGAAGAGCGTTGTGGTGCGCAAATACTCTGGTGGGTTTGGCCAGTTGCCAACCACCACGTCAAGTTCGCCCTCCTCAAGCAAGCGCTCGAAATCAATGTCGAGCGAAAGCGAGCGCACATTCAAGCGCCCGTTCGGCACTTTTGCGCGGAAGCGATCAATCAAGTTCGAGAGAAAAAACGCGTCAAAATAATCCGGCGCGCCCACGCCAAACACGCGTTTTGATTTCGCAGGATCAAACGGCTCCGCTTGCAGAAGAATGCTGTCAATGGCATCGAGCGCTGCGCGCGTCGGCGCGATCAGGCCTTCGGCGCGTTCGGTCGCGGTCATGCCGCTGCGAGTGCGCACCAGTAGATCATCGCCCGTGATTTCGCGGAGGCGCTTAAGCGCGCTGCTCACCGCGGGCTGCGTGATGCCTAAGCGATCTGCTGCACGAGATACGCTTTTTTCCTGCAGCACAAGATAGAGCACGCGCAGCAAATGGGTGTCGAGCGGTTCTGCCATGTGTGTCTCCCTCTGACCGTTTACGGGACGCTGCAACGCGTCTTCGGGCGGGCATTGCCAGCCCTCGTAATGATTGGAATAACGCTTAGCTTATCAGCGCATCCTATCGCAGCCGCTATAGTGAGCAGTTATTGCGCTTTAGGTGAGTAAGGTCGGGTCGTATGGCGAGCACGTTGCGTTTCCTGTTGAACGGCGAACTGGTTGAGCAAGCCGCGTTCGACCCGCATCTGACGCTCTTGGATTTTTTGCGCGAACAACGCCGCTTGACTGGCACCAAAGAGGGCTGTAACGAGGGCGATTGCGGTGCGTGCACCGTTGTGATCGGCGAATTGACACAAGCTGGTGCCGGCTCAAGTCGCGTTGATCGCGTGTCGCTCGCGCCGATCAACGCCTGCATTCGCTTGCTGGCGACGCTCGACGGCAAAGCCGTGTTTACCGTTGAATCGCTTAAAGCCTCAAGCGGTGCGCTACATCCGACGCAGCAAGCGATGGTCGATTGTCACGGCTCACAATGCGGCTTCTGCACACCGGGGTTTGTGATGTCTCTGTTCGCGTTGTTTAAAACTAACGCGAGTCCGAACCGAGATGAAACCTGCGAAGCGATCTCTGGAAATTTGTGTCGCTGCACGGGTTATCGCCCGATTCTCGACGCAGCGCAAGTGATGTATCAACGTGCCGCTGAGTCTCCTGCGCTGGGCAGCTGCGACAACGTTGCGTCGTGGATGTTTACGCCAGCAACGGAGGACGCGGCACCACTTCCCGGTGAGGCGGAGCTTGCCGCGCGCCTTAAAGCGCTAGCGCACAGCGACGCACTGCGCGTGGAATCGGCTGCGGGCACCTTCATCGCGCCGCGTACGGTCGACGAGTTTTCGGCATTGCTTATGGCGCACCCGAATGCTTGGATTTTGGGCGGCGGAACGGACATTGGTCTGTGGATCACCAAAGCGCTGCAAACCAACGCCACGATCATCTACACCGGCGAAGTGACCGCACTCAAACACATTGATGAGACGGACGCTGGTTTGCGCATCGGCGCGGCGGTCGCGCTGGAACCTGCGTTTCGTGCGATGAATCGCCTGTACCCAGAACTCTCGCACGTATGGACACGCTTCGCGTCGAAACCGATTCGTGCGAGCGGAACGCTCGGCGGTAATGTGGCGAACGGCTCGCCGATTGGCGATTCGATGCCCGCGCTGCTCGCGATTGGCGCGCAGGTCGTCTTGCGTCGCGGAGGTGCACAACGAACGATCCCGCTCGAAGCGCTCTATCTCGACTACAAGAAGCAAGCGCGTGAGCCGGGCGAATGGGTCGAAGCGATCATCGTGCCGCGTCGCGACCCCGGTGCGCTGCAAATCGCGAGTTACAAAAATTCAAAGCGCAACGAACAAGACATTTCAGCGGTTTTTTGTGCGATAGCGCTGGGGTTGGAGCGCGGTGTGGTGACGCAGATTCGCATTGCATACGGCGGCATGGCGGGCATTCCGAAGCGCGCAACGAGCGCTGAAAGTGCGCTCATCGGCAAAGCCTGGAGCGAAGCGTCTGTGCGCGCGGCGATGGCTGCGCTCAGGAATGATTTCGCACCGATGAGCGACATGCGTGCAAGCGCTGAATACCGCATGCAAGTGGCGCAGAATCACCTGTTGCGCTTTTGGCATGAGTCGCAAGGCGATGCAGCTCACGCACCGGTACGGGTGTTTTGATGAGTAGCATGACGCAACGCTCCATCGACATGTCGCATCACACGGTGGCGGCATCAACTCGACACGAATCGGCGCATCTGCATGTGACGGGCGAGGCGGTCTACACCGATGACATCCCCTTGCCGCGCGACGCGCTCTCGGCGGCGATTGGTTACGCGCCCGCTGCGCATGCGGCGTTGAAAGCTGTTGATCTCACGGCGGTGCGTGCCGCGCAGGGCGTTGTGGCGGTGTTCACGGCGGCTGATGTGCCCGGTGTGAACAACTACGGCGGTATCAAGCTTGATGATCCCATTCTTGCGACTGACTTAATCGAATATCACGGTCAACCCGTGTTTGTGGTCGTCGCCGAAACGCATGGGCTTGCTCGCAAGGCAGCGCGATTGGCGAAGTACGAACTCGACTTGCGAACGCCAATTTTGAGCGTTGACGACGCGCTTGCTGCGAAGAGCTATGTGCTCAATCCGGTGGTCACGGGCTGCGGAGACGCGGAGACGGCGCTCGCGCGTGCGCCGCATCGCATCAGCGGCAAAGCCGCACACGGCGGACAAGATCACTTTTATCTCGAAGGGCACATTGCGTTTGCGACGCCGCGAGAAGACGGACAGATCGACATTCATTGCTCCACGCAGCATCCGACCGAGGTGCAGCACATCGTCGCTCGCGCAATGGCGAAGCCCGACGCGATGATTCGCGTCGAATGCCGTCGCATGGGCGGTGGTTTCGGCGGCAAAGAATCGCAGCCGGCGCTCTTTGCATCGCTGTGCGCGATGGCCGCGTCACGCTTGGGGCGCACGGTGAAGTTGCGGCTTGATCGTGACGACGACATGATCATCACGGGTAAGCGGCACCCGTTTCAGTTCGAGTACGACGTCGGTTTCGATGACAACGGGCGTATCGTCGGTGCGGATTTCATGCTCGCGTCGGATTGCGGCTACTCGGCGGATCTTTCGGGGCCGGTGAATGCGCGCGCGATTTGCCACGTCGACAATGCGTACTTCTTGGAGCATGTGCGCATCCGAAATTTCATGTGCAAAACGCACAAGGTGTCGAACACCGCATTCCGCGGGTTCGGCGGCCCGCAGGGTATGTTCCTGATCGAAAAGATCATGGACGAGATCGCGTACGCCTTGGGTAAAGATCCGCTTGACGTGCGCACGCAAAATTTCTATGGCCTGACCGAGCGAAACGTCACGCACTACGGGCAGCCCGTTGACGACAACATTCTGTTTGACATCGTGCCAGAGCTTGAACAACGCGCCGACTATCGCGCGCGCCGCGCGGAGCTGCGTGCGCAGAACGCGACGAGCCCGATCATCAAGCGCGGCATCGCGGTGACGCCCGTTAAGTTCGGCATTTCGTTCAACGCGACGCACCTCAATCAAGCCGGTGCGTTGATCAACGTTTACTCTGATGGTTCGGTGATCGTGAACCACGGCGGCAC
>DAINAJ010000251.1:2806-3948 GCA_036733505.1 Casimicrobium sp. | reverse complement strand
TTTCCCATTCGGTTCCACTGCGCGAGCGTTGCGGGCTTGACGCCGTAACGCTTAGCGATACCGGCGAAGGTTTCGCCACGACGCACTTTATGTATGCGGGGCGGAACGTATTCAGGAAACTTAGTGAATACCGCGTTTTGAATGCTGCCTAGCGCATCTTCTGACGGACCATCCGACGGCACCAACAAGTTATAACCCGCGGGAAGCGATGGCGCGACCGAGCGCATGCCGTTGACTGACTTAATCGCCGCTACCGTAGTGCCAAAGCGTTGAGCCAGCGCTTCAATACGATCGCCTGAACGGGTGCGATAGGCCATCCACGAAACGCGTGGCTTCTCGTTGTTTTCAAGGTGCGCGATGAACGCGTCTGCCTTCGCAGCGGGCAACAATATCTGAAACTCTTTGCGCCCACCAATCACGGGGCGATTGTGTGCGGGATTGAGCGCAACGAAATCCGCTTCGGTCATCTCGGCGAGTTGTGCGGCGCGCTTCAAGTCCATCGCATGCGCAAGCGTGATGGTCTTGAAGTACGGTTCGTTCGGAACGCTCGCAATCGTTAGGCCAAACGCCGCGGGATTGCGGATGATGTTTTTCACTGCTTGCAGTTTCGGCAAGTAGTTTCGAGTTTCGGTGGGCATATCCAACGAGAGATAGCTTCCGTCTAGACCACGTGCTTTAGATTTTTGTACTGCGCGACCGACGGAGCCTTCGCCCCAGTTGTATGACGCGAGCGCGAGTTGCCAGTCGCCGCCAAACATGCCGTTGAGTTTGCTCAAGTATTCGAGCGCGCCGTTGGTCGCAGCCACGATGTCGCGACGTGAATCGGCCCACCAGTCTTGTTTCATTCCGAAGTGCGTCCCTGTCGACGGAATGAACTGCCAAATACCGGCGGCCTTTGCGCTGGAATGCGCGACTGGATTGAATGCGCTTTCGATCATCGGCAAGAGCGCAATTTCAAGCGGCATGTTGCGCCGCTCAAGCTCGGTGACGATGTAGAACATGTATTTGCCGGAGCGATCTACGATGCGTGCAACATAGTCGGGGCGATCAGCGTAGAACTTTTCCCACTTCGCGACCAGCGGATCGTCGAGGTCCGGCATTGCATAGCCCGCGCGAATTCGGTCCCACAGATCAGTGGGTGG
>DAINAJ010000251.1:0-2706 GCA_036733505.1 Casimicrobium sp. | reverse complement strand
CGATGACGGCGATGACGCGACGGTGGCGTCGGCGTTTGATGTCGGTGCGGTGCTCGGTGCATTCGTCGATTGCGCGAATGCGCTGGACAACAGCAGGCCACAGATCAGCGCGGCAAACGTTGGTTTGGCGAGCGTGCCTTTAGAAAACGTGGAGGGAAGATTGCTCGGAGCGGAGCGGAGGGAATTGCACTCAATCTGCATACAGATTGAACGGGACAAAAAGCTAGGTTGGAAGCGCTGCACGCATTCTCCTGAAATAACACTAGGACAAAAGTTCGCGCGATGCTACTCATTAGCACCGCTGCGGTCAATCAAAATCGTGCGATGCGCGCTAACCGCGGAAGGTGTTTTTCCATTGTCGCAACAGCGCAAACACATCAACTTCGTTGGACTGTGTTGCGGCGGGCAAGTTCGCCGATGCGCGCGCTGAGCGAATGACTGGGTCGGTATCGCAACGCAAAAACGGATTGGTCTTGCGCTCCAAACCGATCGTCGACGGCAACGTCGGTTCACCCCGAGCGCGTTGTTCTTGCGCCTCAAAACTGCGAGCGATAAGCGCTTCGTTGTCTGCGTCCGCTGCCAACGCGAAACGAAGGTTCGACAGTGTGTATTCATGCGTGCAATACACGCGCGTACCGTCGGGAAGCGCAGCGAGGCGTGCAAGCGAGTAATGTAGCTGAGCGGCAGTGCCTTCGAAAATACGCCCGCACCCCGCGGCGAAAAGCGTGTCGCCGCAAAACAAAATGTCGCCGCTCACGTACGCGATGTGCCCGCGCGTGTGGCCAGGCACTTCGATAATCGTGAACGGTGTTTCAACGAACGGCGGCAACGAAACGGTGTCGCCTTCAACGAGCGCGTGGGTCACGCACGCAATGTCTTCAGCGGCGGGGCCGTAAACGGGTACAGGCCAGCGCGCGGTCAACGCATCGACACCGCCTGTGTGATCGGCGTGATGATGCGTAATCAAAATGGCCGCGAGCGAAAGTTTCC
Source organism: Casimicrobium sp. (assembly GCA_036733505.1). Classification (GTDB taxonomy): domain Bacteria; phylum Pseudomonadota; class Gammaproteobacteria; order Burkholderiales; family Casimicrobiaceae; genus Casimicrobium. Next base: position 1,716 of record DAINAJ010000251.1, on the reverse strand, counting down.
TTGCTTCAAGAAAAGCGATAACGGGCACGCTATCGCCCGGATCGACCACGACGCACTTGCCGTCGCGCACCAACGCCCAGATATAGTTGTCGGCAAACGCTGGGATTGGAATAATTTCCAAGTTGCCGTCGTTGCGACCCGTGCCCCGTGCCAAAGATTGATTTGAATTCACACACTCACCCAGAAGATTGCGACACGTTTGACGATTGGCTTGAAACGCCACTCGGGCGGTATGTTGTCGGGCGTGAGCAGGCGATCTTTGATCGCGCGTTGCCTGATCTCTTTGGATTTTATGCCTTGCAGATCGGATGCGCTGGCGTACCGCTGATGCAGTCGAGTCGCGTCACGCATCAATTCACGATGGCGTGGGACACCGATGCGGCGCTGTTGGCAGAGCCCGATCAATTGCCGTTTTCTGACAACCAATTTGATGTGATTGTGTTGCCACACACGCTGGAATTTCAGGCGTTGCCGCATGAAGTGTTGCGTGAAGTGTTTCGCGTGTTGCGCCCCGAAGGGCGTTTGCTGATCACGGGGTTCAACCCGTATTCGGCCTTTGGCATCAAACGCTACTTTGGCCGTGAACGAAGCACGCCGTGGAACGCGGAGTTTATCTCGCTCTCTCGTGCGAAAGATTGGCTCACGCTCTTGGGCTTCGACATCGTCGGCGGCCAGCTTGATTGTTACGCGTTGCCCGCACAGACCGAGCGCAATTTGCAGCGACTCACCCGTTTGGAATCTGCGGGTGACCGATGGTGGCCGTTTGCGGGTGGCGTTTATTTTTTACATGCGGTGAAACGCGTCGCGGGTGTGCGTCTTTTGAAGCCCGATTGGGCGCGCACGCCTAGACGCAAACGTGCAGCGGTGGTGCCGACACGCGCCATGCACGACACCGATATCCCTACAAACTTGAAACAGAAATAGCGCTATGTCCGACCCCGAAGTCATCATCTACACCGACGGCGCTTGCAAAGGCAATCCTGGCCCCGGCGGATGGGGCGTGCTCATGATCTCCGGCGAGCATCGTCGCGAACTGTGTGGCGGTGAAACGCTGACCACGAATAACCGCATGGAATTAACCGCCGCGATTGAGGCGCTGCGCGCGCTAAAGCGACCCACCAATGCGCGCCTGTTCACCGATTCGAGCTACGTCAAGCAAGGCATCGAAACATGGATTCACGGCTGGAAGCGCAACGGTTGGCGCACGTCGGACAAGAAGCCGGTGAAAAACGCTGATCTTTGGCAAACGCTAGACGCGTTAGTCGCGACGCAAAAGGTCGAATGGCGCTGGGTGAAGGGCCATTCGGGCGATCCAGGCAACGACCGCGCCGATGCGCTCTCGAACCAGGGGATTCCGAAGTAGTGCGCCGCATTCTCAACGCAAAGCACCCTTTGAGCGTGATTACGGCTTTATAGCGCTAACGACGTCTAGGCGGTCGTTTCCGGCTATTTTATGTACAAGTCGATATATCGCTTTTTAAGGCTGTAATCTCCATCGGGCTGTCGCTCCGTCATAAAAGCTATATACAGCTTTCTCTACACGGGTAACGGCCCGCCGTCCTTGACCTCTTCAATCACCGCATAGGTTCGCGTTTCGCGTACGCCGGGGAATTGCCACAGCCGGCGACTGGCGAATTCGCGATACGCCTCCATGTCGCGCACGCGTAGCTTGATGAGGTAATCGAAGCCGCCCGCGACCATGTGGCATTCGCTGAT
>DAINAJ010000250.1:2446-3950 GCA_036733505.1 Casimicrobium sp. | reverse complement strand
TGGCCAAAGGGGAAAAACTTCCCGTCGACTTTACCAACCGCGTGATTTATTACGTCGGCCCGGTTGATCCCGTGCGCGACGAAGTGGTTGGCCCCGCGGGCCCGACGACAGCCACCCGCATGGATAAATTTACGGAGATGATGCTCTCGCAAACTGGCCTTATCTCGATGATTGGCAAGGCCGAGCGCGGCCCCGTCGCCATCGAGGCGATCAAGAATCACAAGGCGGCGTATCTTATGGCCGTAGGCGGTGCCGCCTATTTGGTGTCGAAGGCGATTAAAGGCGCGAAAGTCGTGGGATTTGCGGACTTGGGTATGGAAGCAATCTACGAGTTCGACGTGAAGGACATGCCGGTGACTGTCGCGGTGGACTCCACCGGCACCAGTGTGCATGAAACCGGCCCCAAAGAATGGCAGGCACGCATCGGGAAAATTCCGGTCAAGGTCTCCTAAGTTATCAAACAGAAGCTTCTTTCCGCATAGGCATCGCCCGATTCAATGCTCGGCACATTCACCCTGCTCGACGGTCTGGCCATACTCGCGGGCATAGCCATCGCCGTCATCAGCGTTTGGGTGGTGCGGCGACGCATTCGCGGCACACTCAACGCGCTCACCGAGGCAACGCGATCGCTGTCCAAGGGTGACTTTCAGGTTGAAGTCCCAATTGACTCGCGCGGCCCGGCTGGTGATTTGGTTCGCGCTTTCAACGAAATGGCGCATCAGCTCGCAGCCAGTCGCAGCCAGATTACCAACTACCAAAAAACGCTGGAAACGCGGGTTCGCGAACGCACCCGTGACCTTCAGAGCGCAACGCTTCGCGCCGTTCAAATCGCACAAACGGATCCGCTGACGGCGCTCCCCAACCGGCTCATGTTTCGCACGAAACTAGAAGAAGCCATCAAGTCGGCCACTGTCAACAAAAGCCGCATCGCTGTCTTGTTCGTTGACCTTGATTATTTCAAGACCTTCAACGACAGCCTCGGCCATGATGCGGGAGACGCAGTGCTGCGCGCCGCTGCCCAGCGCTTGCGTGAGGCCGTTCGACAAGATGATCTAGTCGCTCGATTCGGCGGTGATGAATTTGTTGTTTTGATCACGCGGCTCGAAGCTCAGCACGCTGAGCACATTGCCATGAAAGTAGCCGAGGGCATTCTTGATGCTTTGCGGGCTCCATATGACGCTGGTGGCTCGCAAACGACCATGCCCGGCTCAGTGGGTGTGGCGCTCTATCCGCAGGATGGAACGACCGCGAATGAGCTTATTAAGAATGCGGATACCGCGATGTACGCGGCGAAGAAATCAGGCCGCAACCGTATTGAGCATTTCTCTGGTGGTTCGAGTCGACAACAGGCGCATCGGACGCAGTTTGAGAACGATATTCGGCGCGGCCTCTCTGCGGGTGAGTTTTTTCTGATGTTCCAGCCGCAGGTGGACGCCTCGACGGGCTCGCCGACGGGTCTTGAAGCGTTGCTGCGTTGGCGACATCACACGCGCGGGTTGATTCA
>DAINAJ010000250.1:0-2346 GCA_036733505.1 Casimicrobium sp. | reverse complement strand
GGCTATTCCAGCTTGAGCTATCTCACGCGACTGCCATTTCACACCATCAAGATTGATCGAAGCTTCATCCAGCACATCGATGAAAAGCCGCGTCGCGGTATTGTCCAAGCCATCGTCGCGATTGCACACAGCTTGGGCATGCGCGTCATCGCCGAAGGTGTCGAAACGCCGCTTCAACTGTCCATCATCCGAGACCTCGGATGCGAAGAAATTCAGGGCTACTACATTGCCAAACCACTCGAAGCGAATGCCATTGATTCATGGTGGCGCCTACAGCTGGATAACGTTGGCGTGATGTCGAGCTAGGCGATTACTCCGCTAGCGATCTCAACTGATGTCCTGCGGGACGTCCACATCGCGGATCACGCCTGCGTCGTCCACATCAACTGTATGCACATTTGACGCGTGTGCTCGCAAAATTTTCTTGGCGCCAACGTCCGCGTTACACGCTGCCAGTTCGCTTAAATACCGCGCTGGAAACACCACCGGATGCCCTTTGTCGCCGTTGTAAGCCGGCTGCACGATTGCGTCCAACGTCTGCGATCGGGCTACCAGCATTACCACCGTAGCCGGACTCACCCATGGCATATCGGCCAGCGCGATGACTACAGTGGTCGCCGCCGGAAACCGCTCGATCACACACGAAGCGCCGTATGCGAGGCTAAGGCCCATGCCTCCATGGTTAGCGTCACTTACGGCAGGACACACGACCACGTAGGATCGCGACGCAGCGAACCGAGCCAATGGTGAGGCCGTCGACCGCGCCACCACCACTATCGCGTCCGTGCCCGGCACAAGCGACGCAAGAGAGCGCTCTGCGACAGATACCCCCTCAACAAGCACTTCAAGTTTTCGTCCCGGGTGGGATGGGTCGAATCGCTGTCCAGCGCCTGCAGCAAGCAAGACGCCTACCGTCCTGATTGTCGAGGCTTCAGGGGCCGCCGCTGACACTAACGTCCCTCTGGCGCTAGGTTTTCGGCAGTGTGACGCCGCTCTGTCCCTGATACTTACCGCCACGATCTTTGTACGACGTGCCGCAGACTTCGTCGCTCTCGAAGAACAACACCTGTGCGCAACCTTCACCCGCGTAGATTTTGGCCGGCAGAGGCGTTGTGTTCGAGAACTCTAACGTGACGTAGCCTTCCCATTCAGGCTCAAACGGTGTGACGTTCACGATGATGCCGCAGCGCGCGTACGTGCTTTTTCCGACGCAAATCGTCAACACACTCCTAGGAATACGGAAGTACTCGACCGTGCGCGCCAAGGCGAATGAGTTGGGCGGAATGATGCAAACATCGCCCTTGAAGTCGACGAATGATTTTTCGTCGAACGCCTTCGGGTCAACAATGGTCGAGTTGATATTGGTGAAGATTTTGAATTCGTTTGCGCAGCGAATGTCGTAGCCGTAGCTCGACGTACCATACGAAACAATTTTCTGGCCATCTACAAATCGCACCTGATCGGGCACGAACGGCTCAATCATTTGGGTCGACTCCGCCATGCGGCGAATCCAGTGGTCTGATTTGATGGACATAAGAGACAGGTAAAAGGTGATGTAGTCCGGTATTGTAAGAACTAAGAATCAGATTGCTCCGTCGCGCAGCGCGTGTCGCGTGGTCCGCGGCCCAACGCCTACCGATCTACGTCCTATTTCGTATGCAAAACACATCTTCTCTCGCAGCGCGCGATGCTGAGCTGACGCTCGCGCAGGCTCGTTCGCTTCAGCTCGCAGCAATGGGATTGCTCACCCCGCCCAAAGCGCGCGCCACTCGGCAGAGCGTGCTCAACGCCATTCGGTCAATGAACGTGTTGCAAATCGACACCATCAGTGTTGTCGCGCGCAGCCCGTACTTGGTGCTCTGGAGTCGGCTTGGGCAGTACGACCCTGCTTGGCTCGATCAGTTGTTGGCCAATGGCGACCTGTTTGAATACTGGGCGCACGCCGCGTGTTTTATACCGATTGAGGACTACCCGCTCTATCGGCGACAAATGCTGCACCTTGAGGCGGCGGGCTCCGAACGCACGGCGACGCGTCTCGCAGCGGACCCTCATGCTCACACCGAACTCATCGAGCATGTGCGCGAACACGGTCCCGTGCGCGCGGCCGATTTCGAGCACGAGGACGGGCGTAAGGGCAACGGCTGGTGGGATTGGAAGCCCGATAAGCTGCGACTCGAATCGCTGTTCACCGCAGGTGAGATCATGGTGAAGCGGCGAGAAAAATTTCATCGGGTGTACGACGTTCGCGAACGCGTGTTACCGCCTCATTTACTGGATGACGAAGCGATTCCGAGCCGGGACGCAACCGCCGAGGCGTGGACGCTCGCCGCCGTAAAGGCTATGGGA
>DAINAJ010000249.1:0-3955 GCA_036733505.1 Casimicrobium sp. | reverse complement strand
GTTGAAATGTAGAAACTGACTGCTGTCCGATATTCGCCGCGCACAGTATCACAGCCATGCGCGCCGCGCTAGCGCGTACTTTCTGATTCGCACTTGACGGCGTTGGTACCCTAAGCCGAACGCTAACGCGGCGTTTAGGGGGACGGTTGACCCGTAGGGTGATCGGCGGTTTCTAGAGCGGTTAGCAAGTCGCACAACCGATCTAGGTGCGGGTCGTCGAGTCCGCCTGCGCGCAACGCCGCAGCCGTCTGCACCAAATAATCCGCGCCCGAACCGTAATGGCCGCGACAGTGCGCGAGCTTGTGCACGACCTCGTCGTCCGACAATCTGCCCGCGTAGGCTTTCGATGCGTGATTGATCACAAACCCAATCGCCTTCACCGGCCCGTCTTCGGTGTTCGCCTTGAGCCACTTTGCGACGTAGCTGCCACCGAACATTTCGCGCCGCCAGAGCAGCGTGAGTTCTTTGTACGCCACGTCCGACGTTAAGCGGTAGAGCATGCCGCGGCACGCACCGCCACGATCAAGCGCGAGCACCAGACCGGGGTTCTCCGGCGTGCCGCGATAGACGTTGCTCCACAAACAAAAGCGCCGGTGAAAACCGCGCACCGTGCCGGCGATGCGCCCGCTGTGGTGCATGCAAGGGTTCCAGATCAGCGAGCCGTAACCGAAGACGTAAATGTCGCTAACGCCGTCCCAATCTGTGAGCATGGCGTCAAGCGACGCGGCAAGCGTTTGATCACACAATACGGCGCTGGCCATCGGCGAATTTTTGATCGCCTCGCGCGAATGGTCGTTCTCAATCGCCTCGCGCGTGATGCCGGTAAACGAGTGATGACGTTTGTTAGTCACGGCTGGCGCTAGGCGCTATTTCGCCGCTTCCGCGTGATACGCAGCAATCCGATCTACTTCGCTCTTGCTGCCCAAGAACACGCTCACGCGTTCATGCAATTTTCCAGGCTTCACGTCCAGAATGCGTTCCTTGCCGGTGCTTGCCGCGCCACCCGCTTGCTCGACGATGAGGCTCATCGGATTAGCCTCGTACATCAAGCGCAAATGCCCCGCGCGGTGCGTTGCGCGCTTGTCGCTCGGGTACATAAATACGCCGCCGCGCGTCATGATGCGATGTACGTCCGCCACCATCGACGCCACCCAGCGCATGTTGAAATTTTTGCCGCGCGGACCTTCTTCGCCTTGCAACAATTCGTCGATGTAGCGCTTCACCGGCGCATCCCAATGCCGCATGTTGCTCATGTTGATCGCGAACTCTTTTGTCTCCGCGGGAATCATCATGTTCGACTGCGTGAGCACCCATGATCCCATCTCGCGGTCCAGCGTAAAGCAATGCACGCCGGTGCCCACGGTGAGCACCAGAAGCGTGGTCGGACCATACACCGCGTAGCCCGCCGCGACCTGCTGCGTTCCGGGAAGCAGGAAAGATTTCTCCGTCACCGGGCCGAGTTCATCGGACGATTTCAGCACCGAGAAAATGGTGCCGATCGACACATTCACATCAATGTTCGACGAACCATCGAGCGGATCGAACAGCAACAGATATTCGCCCTTCGGATAGCGGTTCGGAATCTCGTGAAACGTCTCCATTTCTTCGGAGGCCATGCCCGCGAGATGGCCGCCCCACTCGTTGGCTTCCATCAAAATCTCGTTCGAGATGACGTCGAGCTTTTTCTGCACCTCGCCTTGTACGTTCTCGGTGTCGTTGCTGCCCAGCACGCCGGCGAGCGCGCCTTTACCCACGTTGACCGCGATGGCCTTGCACGCACGCGCGACGACTTCGATCAGGAGCCGTAGCTCCGGCTTAATCGCGCGCGCCGAGCGCTGTTGTTCGACGAGAAACTGAGTGAGCGTAGTGCGGCGAGCGGCCATGGTGCGATCTCTGTACTGAACGGTTGACGAACGATGTCGCAAATTGTAGTCCTGTCTTTTATAGCTTTTGCGCTCCAACGACTGATAGGCGGTCGTTGCAGCCACGAAAATGCATTACTCGACTTAGCAAAGTTTCGGCCTACATCAGCCGTCCGCCAGTCGATTGCCATGAAAAGCCATAACTACGCGGATTCGGTCACCGCGTCTCGCGCTCCAGCCGCGCTAAAAACGCGATCGCGTGGGTTCGGGTCGCGTCAACGTTTTCGTCAGCGCCACACATTTCTAGCGAAGCTTGCAAACTGCTGCATACGGCGGGTCGCCGTGGATCGCCAAAAATCTTGCAGCGATTTTCGTCGTTGAGTTGTGCACACCGAACGCCCGCTGCTTTGCCTATCGGCATGCCTGGAATCGGCGACGAAATTGAGGGCGCGATGCAACATGCGCCGCAACCGGTGCGGCAGTTCATGCGGCGCCGCGTGTTGAGTTTGCTGCGAACAGCTTCGCGCGAAGTTTCTCGGCGCGCGCGGGACGCGATTGCCCGAGCCATGCCACGCGACCGAGCAGCACGCGAAGTTCGTCCGTGCTCGCCGTCGCGTCAGGTTTGCAAAAGCGATGCACGCTGGCTTTGAGCGCGTCGTACTCGTCGCGCGAAACATTCACGCGGGAGTTAACGACAAGCCCGGTGAACGCTTGCCGCACGCTGCGCCGCATCACACGCGTCTTCTGCACATTTAACTCCCAACCTTCTTCACCGATGATCACGCGCGCCGTCGCGATGAACGCGCGCCACGATTTTGCCAGCGCCTCGTCGCCTGAAAACACCAGATCGTCGGCGTAGCGCGTGTACATTGCCCCGAAACTTTTCGCCCACGCATCGAGCCGCACATCGAGCGAACGCGCACAGAGATTCGCGAGCACGGGCGAGGTCGGCGCGCCTTGCGGCAAGTGTGCCACGCTGTAGCGCGGAAGTAGCGCATTTATGTCTGTCGTTGTCGCCAGCGTTTTCAATCCATCGCGCAACGAGCGCAACGAGCGCCGCGATTGCCACGAGACGCAAAGCGCCGTGAGCGCGTTGGCTACGCGCACGTTGTATCCCAGCGAGCGAAAGAGCAAAAACACGTGCGCGCCGCTGATCGACGGAAAGAAGTCTTTCAAGTCCAAGCGAATCACGATGTCGCGCCCGACATGCGCCGCCGCGTGTGTATGCACGGAACGGCCGCGTAAAAAGCCGTGCGCTGCGTCGTGCACGGGAACGCGATCCAGCAAGCGATGCAATACGCGTCGCTGCAGCACGCGTAACGCCTCCGAAGGAATCTCGATCAACCGAACGCCGCCGCTCGATTTACGCACGCAGCGCAACCGATAACGCGAACGCACAATCGCGTCGTCCCATTCCTCGCGTGACACATCCAGTAGGCGAGCGATGTCGGACACGTCATTAAGCACGGGCAGCGTTGGCGCAAGGCTCGGCGTTACTTCCGGCAGTGGTCGCGTCGCCACGAAAGGCGCGTACAACGGCGCATCGTCGGCTTCGTCGCGCTCTAGCCAAGCAGCCAGCGCTTCCGGGTTCTCCGCGAGCAGCGCCATTATTTCCGCATCGGGTTCAGTCTCGTACTTCGGCGACTCGACTTCGCCCGTCACCACCGCGTAGCCATCGACTAGCGGCACAAACGCATTCGACTTCAATATGAAATCGGCGAGCACCTCTGTCGGCCATTTCGTCCAATCGTTGCCGGTCTCGCCGCGCTTTTGTAAGTCCCGCGCGACGTGGCGCACGATGCCGCTCGCGCCGGCGAAGTGCCGGCTGCTGCGTCGCGCTAGCGTCGCGGGCTTTAGACTGTAACCATGCGCCACCGCGTGTGAGAAAAACGCCGCAAGCTGCGCCGCGAGCCATTCTGGCGAGGGCGGCGCGGCGTCAATCACCACGCGCTCCGGCGCGTAGAAGGGGAATGGCGGCGTCTACCACGGGTCGAAACACCGCCAAGAGTGCGCGGTGAGCGCACGGACGCCGGTGCATCAGAAGGTCTCGATTAGTAATCACGCGGGGCAACCCCGCGCGGCACAACGCATTC
>DAINAJ010000248.1:0-3962 GCA_036733505.1 Casimicrobium sp. | reverse complement strand
CCGGCTCGAAGAGCGCTACTTCTTCGGCGTAATAAAACTCAACGACGTTGGTCGTTTTGCCTGCCGATTGCGGCCACAACGACGACACCACGAGCGTGTGCGGATACCACTCGACGGTGATGTTCGGGTAGTACGTGAGCCAAATCGCACCGTGCGGCGGCGGCACACCTTGGCGAAACTGCATGACTTGATCGTGCCAACGTTTGTAAACCGGTGAGCCTGGCTTATCGAATCCGCGCGAAAGACCGACCGTTTGCACGGAGAAATCGCTGCCCCATTCCCACGCCAGATCGTCGCAGGTCACGAACTGGCCCAGCCCCGGATGGAACGGCCCGACGTGATAGTCCTCAAGGTAGACCTCGACGAAGGTCTTCCAGTTGTAGTTGCACTCATGCACGACGGAGCGGTTGAATGCGTATCCCGAAAAGTCCAGCGCTTGCCGCGTTTGCGTGGACAGCGTCGCGAGATCAACGACCGGATCGCGCGGGCCGTCGAAGAGCAAACCGTTCCACGACTTGAGGCCGTGGTTCTGAAGATTGAGCGCGGGATTGCACGGAAAATGCGGCGCGCCAATCAATTCGCCCTCGCCGGAGTACGTCCAACGATGCAACGGGCACACGACGTTGCCGCCGTTTTGTGCGAGCGAGCCTCGACCATCGAGCATCATGGCTTGACGGTGACGGCAGATGTTTGAGATCAGATTGACGCCGCTTGCGGTGTGGGTAAGCGCTTGCGCGTTGTTGCGCGTGGCGAGCACGGCAAAGTCGTTGACGCTCGGCACCATGAGCTGGTGACCCGCGTAACCGGGGCCGCGCGCAAACAAAATCTCACGCTCGCGGGCGAGCAGCGATTCGTCGAAGTAGGCGGCGGGGGGAAGTTGCGAGACCGGCGCAGCAATTTGCGCGTCGGTGAGGGGGCGAGTCATGGCTCCGAACCGTTCAGAAAAAAGTTAACCCAACACAAACCAGGTGCAATTTCGGACCGCACCCAACCCTTGCTAAGTCAACCTCTGCCCCGAACGTGTGCGGTGGCGGGAGGCTGCATCGTCAAACGCGTGAATTATCCCACGGTTGACGCAAAGCGCATTCCGTTGGAGTTTGGGAGCGGTTACTGAACGGTGAGCCCCGGTTGGATTATTGCTGACGTTTGGCGCAAACGCTGATTCGCTTCCGTCCTTCCTTGCGCTAGGACATTTTCTGCAAATCGGGGTTCCGATATTAGCGACGTCGGTCTGCAAACTTGTGGCTGTGTAACCTTGCATAAGACGCACATGCTCGCGCAACTTTTGAAGAATGAACAATGCTCGCCTTTGACGCTTCAATTTCGCCTTCCGTCCCATCGTCCGCAGTGAAGGTGCGCGCGCTGTTTTGCCGCGCAACACGTCTTAACGAACGTCCTTCGGCGCATCGGTTTGGGATCGCATGTCTCGTCATCACTGCGCTCCTCAATTCCCCAGCCGTCGGTGCCCCCGGTGATCTCGACAGCGCGTTTGGCGCATTTGGCAAAGTGAGCACGCCATTTGGTAGCGGCAACGACGCGGCACGGCGTGTGGCGATCCAGTCAGACGGCAAGATCGTAGTTGCAGGTACTTGCTCCAGCGGCACGAGCACGGATTTTTGCGTCGCGCGCTACAGCGCGAACGGCGCGCTTGACACGACGTTCAGCGGGGATGGCAAGGTAATCACCGCCGTCGGCGCGGGCGACGACGACGTCAGGGCGATGGCCCTACAACCTGATGGCCGCATACTACTTGCGGGGACGTGCGACAACGGCGCGCCCACCAATTTCTGTCTGGCGCGCTATTCCGCATTCGGCACACTGGACGCCAGCTTCAACGGCAATGGCAAACTATTGACGGCGGCGGGTAGCGTCTCAAGCTCGCTGCGCAGCATCGCACTGCAGCCCGACGGCAAGATTGTGGCCGGCGGCACTTGCGACAACGGTACTGGCAACACGTTTTGTGTGGTTCGCTATATTGCGGACGGCACCCTGGACACCACCTTCAGTGGCGATGGAAAGCTCACGACCTCCATAGGTGCTGGCGTGAGTTATGTCGACGCTGTTTTACTGCAATCCGACGGAAAAATCGTCGTTACGGGTCTCTGCTACAGCAGCGCAGCGGGTGGTTATTCGCAATTTTGTCTCGCACGCTACAACACAAATGGCTCGCTCGACAGCTCGTTTAACACCGATGGCAGAGCGCAGGCTCAGATCGGCAACTTTAACGCGTCGGCCTACGGCGGCGCAGTATTACAGCCCGATGGCAAGATCATTGTGGCTGGGTATTGCGATCCGCTGTCTGGCCCGCCTGGCTGGACGTTCTGCCTAGCCCGTTTCGAGGCTGACGGAATGCTCGACACCACATTCAGCACGGACGGTCAAGTGCTCACAACGATGGGAAGTGACAATTCGTTCATCCGCAGCGTTGCGTTACAGACCGACGGCAAGATCATCGCAGTCGGCCGGTGCCAAGGCCTTACGACTGTCGATTTCTGCATCGCCCGCTACCACGGAACAGGCGCGCTCGACTCCAGCTTCACCATTGATGGTCGCGTGATTTCAGCGATTGGCAGCGACGACGACGAGAGCTATGGCCTAACCCTACAGCCCGATGGCAAGATAGTGGTGGTCGGCAACTGCTCTAACGGCACCAACGACGATTTCTGTATTGCGCGATTCGAAGGTGGGCCGTTCGGCGCGCGTGCGTGCTCGCTCGATCTCGATGGCGACGGCAAGGTCCTCGCCACGACCGATATGCTAATCGCCACACGTGTTGCGTTGGGTGTCGCCGGCAACGCGGCCATCGGCGGCGTTGCTTTTCCGGCAAATGCAATGCGCGATGAATGGGGAACCAACACCACGCGCGATATCCGCAAATTCCTCACCACGCAATGTGGAATGGCGTTGCAGTGAGGCGTGCTGACGCGGATAGGCGCGTATTGAATTGCGTGTAAGGGCTCGGCACGTGGTCGGGCTGCAATTCCGTTCACGTTGGCGACTCATTGGGCCTTCCCCATCCGTCTCGCCCACCCCTGCCGGCGGCCGCCACACGCCCTTTGAACTCGCCCGGCGAGCGTAAGCGCTTCGATTTCCGCCTTGAACTCCGCCGAGCCCAGCACCCAGCCCTTGTGAGTGCAGTCGCGAACTGCCAACCGTTGCGTAGTTGGGGCTGCGCCGTGCGCGTTCAGTGCATAGCTTCGTTGAACACAATGCTGTTCGCGTGAAGGGTAGGCGACGACTTGGCGTCTCGCAGTGCCACAGGGAAGCGCGGCCGAGTCCGCGCCTACAAATCGCTCCCTCCCGCGCGCACGGGGTTCATTTCGATGTAGCGCATCAGCGTGAGCAAGTAGGTTTCGCTGTCGACGACGTTGGCGCGGTAACTGCCTTCCCACGGTTGGAGTTGCAAGGACAAGTGCAATTTGCGGCAGGTCTTCATGGAGTTATTGCGGTTGACCCGCTGTTTCATCTCACGCGCCTGCCGAATTCGAGGCTGTGCCGAACTTCCGCAGGGACGGACAACGCCTACAGACAACCCACTCTTTGTCCGATGGCCGTCGCGCGGGACAGCGTGTGCAATGAAGACGCGCCTTCTTCTTGGCACCACAGCCATTTAGCCCGCCCAAAGAACCCGTTCACACAGAAAGACTTGTTAATGACCTCCTCCGACAACAACATGATCGACCCAACCCAAGCGAGAGAACACCTGTGGGAGCTGATTCACGACATCCGGTTCGCGATGTTCACAACCCACCATCGCGCGGGGCACCTGCATTCGCGACCAATGACCACGCAAAACTCCAAATTGGATGAACAGAACAGCCTTTGGTTCTTTATGTCACGCAAGGGAGAACCGGTGGCTGACATTGCGAAAGATTCCGGCGTGAACTTGGCGTACGTCAACCCCAGCGACGACACCTACGTCTCCGTGTCCGGCACTGCGGCCGTGGTCGAAGACCAGGCCA
>DAINAJ010000247.1:0-3964 GCA_036733505.1 Casimicrobium sp. | reverse complement strand
GCTGGTTCATGCCGAATGGCAACGTGGTGTCGAACGCGAGCGCTTTGTTGATGTTTGGAAAGTAGTAGCCCGCCGTGTGGGTGCATTCGACCGTGCCTCTTTGCACGGCCTCAAACGCGCCAAGTGCAGGAACAATTTCGCCAGGCCCAGCGACCGTAATCTTGAAGCGCCCGCCAGTGATGGCGTCGATGATGCGCGCGAACTGCTCCGCGCCGCCGTAAATCGTGTCGAGCGATTTCGGAAAGCTTGACGTCAAACGCCAATTCACGGCTGGCAGGTTTTGCGCGGATGCGCTACCTGCGGCGAGTGCTGCAAGCGTGGCTGCGCTCAGTGCGCCCGCAGCGCCTGCGCCAGAAAGAAAGTCGCGTCGTTCCATCGTCGTCCTTGGTTGGTTTTCTGCGGAACGACGCAGCGCGTTTGAAATGCGCGGAGGCGCGCTGTGTGCGCCTACAATCGGCTCAAACCTACGGGTCAGTCCTCTCTTTTTTGCGCAAAGGAATTTGTTTTGAACATCTCGATGTACACGCTGTCTGTCCCGGTCTTTGATCGCTACCTTGGCAATCTCATGAACCTTTTGGACAAAGGCGCGGCCTCTGCTGCCGAACGTAAGATAGACGAGACGGTGCTCACTTCTATGCGGATTTACCCCGACATGTTTCCGTTAACGCGGCAAGTTTTTATCGCCGCAGATTTTGCGAAGGGCGCGTGTGCGCGGCTTGCTGGCGTTGAAGTGCCGAAGTACGAAGACACCGAAAAGACCTTTGCTGAGCTTAAGGCGCGTTGTCAGAAAACGCGCGACTTCCTCGCCACCTTGAAGCCCGAACAGTTCGAAGGTAGCGACAAGAAAACCATCACCATTTCCATCGGCGGCACGCCCACCGAATTCGTCGGCCTGCCGTATCTCACAGGCTTCGCGCTGCCCAATTTCTACTTCCACGCGACCACCGCGTACAACCTGCTGCGACAAGCCGGTGTACCGATCGGCAAGCGCGACTTTGTCGGCGGCGCGTAGGGTTCGTTCGTTAGGGTTCGAGTTCATTGATTCAAACAAGGAGGATTCCATGAAATTACTCACCGCATTGCTTTCAACGTTCATCGCGAGCGTCGCATTCGCACAAACTCCGGTTGGCGTTTGGAAGAGCATCGACGACAAAACCGGCAAAGAGAAGTCCATCATCCGCATCACCGAAACGGGCGGCGTGCTGACCGGGAAAATCGAAAAATTGCTCGATCCGACCAAGCAAGATGCCAAGTGCGACGAATGCAGCGACGATCGCAAAGGCAAACCCGTCGCGGGCATGACCATCATTCGCAATGTGAAAAAAGAAGACGATCGCTGGGGCGGCGGCGACATCCTTGATCCAAACGACGGCAAGATTTACCGCGTTCGCCTCACGCCAAGCGCAGACAACAAAAAAATGGATGTGCGCGGCTACATCGGCACGCCGATGCTCGGGCGCACGCAAGTATGGATGCGCGTGGAGTAACAGCTTTTCGCGTCTAGCGACCAACGGGCGGCGGTTGCCACCCGTTTTTGTTTATAGTCGACAAATTCACGAGTTGGCCTGCAGCGACCGCCCGGCAGTCGTTCTGCGTATAAAGCTGAACCACGACCTGTACCCGCCCCCCCCCTCCCGCGACCACGCCGTGCGTTTCGCTCGGTGATCTGACCTGCGCCACGTGGGCGCGACGATGAAGTCAGTATGCTTTGCGATTCTGCTTTCTAGATTTCGCGTCATGACCGCCACCACAGATCTCTGCGACGCCCACGAACCGATGCTTGCCGACGGCAGCCTGCGCGTCCTCGCCCCCACGTTTCACCGGTACGGCAAACACACAACCTTCAGCGGTCGCGTCAAAACGCTCAAAGTATTTGAGGACAACTCGCTCGTGCGCACCGCTGTGGAAAGCGCCGGCAATGGTCAAGTCCTCGTCGTCGACGGCGGTGGTTCGTTGCGCTGCGCACTGCTCGGTGGAAATCTTGGCGTGCTCGCGGAGAAAAATGGTTGGGTCGGCGTGGTGCTCAACGCGCCGATTCGCGACGCTGATGAGATCGACGCATGCGCCATCGGCGTTCGCGCACTCGGCACTTGTCCCGTGAAAAGCAAGAAAGGCGGCGCGGGCACCTTCGACGTGCCGCTCGCGTTTGGAGGCGTGACGATCAAGCCGGGCGACTGGTGCTACGCCGACCGTGATGGCGTCTTGTTCTCAGATGTGGAGTTGAAATGATTCCGAAGCCACACCGCCGCAACAACGTCGCGGTGCCCTTGGGTGGCGTGCTCAAGCACATGGCCGTGCACGAATGGGGCGACGAGAAGAATCCGCGCGTCGTGATTTGCGTGCACGGTCTGTCGCGAAATGGGCGAGATTTTGATGTGTTGGCCGACGCGCTGAGCCGCGACTGCCGCGTGCTTTGTCCCGACATTCCGGGCCGCGGCGAGAGCGATTGGCTTGCGAGTGCGGAGCAATATGCGATCCCCGTGTACGCGCAGTTTGTGGGCGCGATGCTCACAGAGTTTGGCATCAAACAATACGATTGGGTCGGCACCTCGATGGGCGGTTTGATCGGCATGGTGATGGCGGTGACGCCGGGCAGTACGATGCGCAAATTCGTCATCAACGACGTCGGCCCGGTAATTGAGCGCGTCGCGCTGGACCGCATCGGAAACTACGTCGGTCGCAATCCAACCTACGCCGATTACCAGTCGCTGTTTGCAGCCGCGCAACCGTTCTTATCCACCTTCGGCCCACTCTCCGAAGAAGAGCAACACCACATGATCGGCACCTCTGTGCAACGACGTACCGACGGACAGTGGGAATACAAAATGGATCCGAAAATCGGCGATGCTTTCCGCGCGACGCTGGCTGCGCCGGAAGTGGATTTGTGGCCGCTGTGGAACGCCGTGAAGCAACCTTCGCTCGTTCTGCGCGGCGCACAGTCTGATTTATTGAGCGTCGCGACGCTCGAAAAAATGCTCGGCACGCATCCGGACGCCCGCGCCATCACGCTGGAAAAAACCGGTCATGCGCCCGCGTTGATGGACGCGCCGACGGTCGCAGCGATTCAACAATTTCTTTCGGAGTCGGCATGAATGTCGTTAGTCTTTCGCCCTCGGACTTCACGCCGGACGAACTCTATTTCGTGCTTCGCGACGCGATCATTCCGCGACCCATCGCGTGGGTGTCGAGCGTCGACGTGAACGGTGTGTCCAACCTCGCGCCGTTTTCGTTCTTCAACGTCTGCTCGCCGGTGCCTCCGATTTTGGGGTTCAGTTGCGGGCCGCGCGGTGAAGATCGCGAGAGTGAACATGTGCAGCCAAAAGACTCATGGGCGAATATTCGCGAGACGAAAGAATTCGTCGTGAACATCGTGCCGGAAAGCATGGCCGAACAAATGGTGCGCACGAGCGACCCGCTGCCGCCGGGTGTGAGCGAGTTTGAGCATGCGGGTCTCACGGCCGTTGCTTCCACGCTCGTGAAACCGCCGCGCGTCGAAGGCGTGCCCATCGCGTACGAATGCGTATTGCGCGAAGGCATTGCGCTCGGGCGCAATACGTGGGTCATGGGCGAAGTCGTGAAAATTCACATCGACGAGCGTGCGTATGCTGGCGAGAAGCGCGGCTTCAAGCATCGCGTTGATGTGCTCGCGCATGTTGATCAACGGCCGTACGCGCGGCTCGGTAGCAATTTTTACGCGCGACTGCGCGACATTGAAACACTGCAACGCACCGACGGTGGGCAGCGTGGAACGTAATTCGCTCGCGGCGACGATGGTTGTCGCTGGTTTGTTCTTTGGAGGCAACGCAATGGCCGCAGACATCGACGCCTTGTGGGATTACAACCAACCCGCCGTGAGCGAAGCGCGCTTTCGCGATGCGCTCAAAACAGAATCTGGCGACGACGCCCTCGAGCTAGAAACGCAAATCGCGCGCACCTTCAGTTTGCGTCGCGAATTCTCACAAGC
>DAINAJ010000246.1:0-3967 GCA_036733505.1 Casimicrobium sp. | reverse complement strand
GACCGGCCACAGCGCCCGTTGTAAAACGCGCGCAGCCGAAACGTGGTAAGTTTCGCTTCCAAGATGCGTATGTAGATGGCAGCAACGCGTTTTGAGGAGTGTCGTATCCATGTCCTTAGCGATTTTGGCCCTTGACTCCGGTGGACAACCGAAAGGTTGGATGACGCCAGACGACGCCGTGTCTCAGTATGCACGCGGCGCGGTGGTGTGGTCCCTCGGCCACGTTATCTTCACGTACCGCGGCGGCATCCAGCGATGTAGCGGCGAGCGAAGTGTGATTGAAGTCGCTTCCATCATCGCGTGTGAAGGTGAACACAAACACAGCACGTGGAGCCCAGTCTCCGCGCTTCCCGGTCGCGACAACCGCTTGCTCTTCTCGCGTGATCGCCACCTCTGCGCCTATTGCGGCGAAGAATTTTCGGAATCAGAACTCACGCGCGACCACATCATTCCGCGTTCACAAAACGGCAAAGACACGTGGGAAAACTGCGTGACCGCGTGCCGCGATTGCAACCTAGACAAGGCGGGCCGTACGCCTGAGCAAGCGGGGATTCGCTTGCTCTACGTGCCGTATCGGCCAGTGAAAAGCGAAAAACTCATTCTCGCCAATCGCCACATCTTGGCCGATCAGATGGAATATCTGCAAGCGCTTGCGAAGACGCACAAGAAGATGATGCGCGCGGCTTAGCGCGACAATGTTGCGTGGTTAGCGACTGGCTTTACTTCCTGTTTTGTGGAATCACGATCGCGCCATTCGCAATATTGCTGCGCGCGCTCGTCGCGTTGATTTTGCGTCCAGTCGGAAACTCGCGCTTCGCGCTGATCGTGCTAGTCCTCGCGATTAATGGTGGCGCATATGTGATCGCAACCAGTACTCCGACACTGGTGACAGGTGGCCATATGAGCCCGCTTTGGTGGCTCATATCGTTGGGGCTGTCGGTGATTGCCGCGCTCGGAGTTGCAAATATTTTGCGCGACGACTAGGCCGAAGAGGGATCGTCTGACGATACCGGTGTCGCCCCGGCATAATCGCCGTATGCAACATCTCTCGTTCGCAGCGGCCTTCGCGGCGCTGATCAATGCCACCGTTTGGGGGCTTTCTTGGATTCCACTCAAATTTTTCGAGGCGCACGGCGTGCCTTCGCTGTGGGCGACGTGGTTCATCTTCGCGGCGTGCGCGCTGGCGGTGGTGATCGCGAAGCCGCGTGCGCCGCAGCTTCTTTGGCGGCATCGCCGCACGCTGGTGTGGCTTGTGGTCGCGTCCGGGCTGACCAACGCTTGCTTCAACACAGCACTCGCGACAGGCGACGTGGTGCGTGCGGTGCTGCTGTTTTATTTGATGCCGATGTGGGTCGTGCTACTCGCGCGCTGGTTGCTCGCCGAGCGCATCACGCCTTCGGCGCTCTTGCGTACGGCGCTGGCGTTGGCGGGCGCGGCGCTCGTGCTGGGCGACGGCAAATTGCAACTGCCGATTCCCAACTCATTGTCTGACGTACTGGCGGTGATCGGTGGTTTTTGCTTCGGGCTCAACAACGTGATTTTGCGGAAGCATTCGGACACGCCCCAAGAGGCCCGCGCGTTTGGCATGTTTATCGGCGCGGTAATCATCGCGCCTGTCGTGCTGATTGGACTCGCGCTCTCCGGCAAGCCAGCGTTACTCGCACCCGATGCGGCCGCGTGGATGGGCATCGCCGGATTCACAGTTGCGGTGCTTATCGCGAACCTTGCGCTGCAATATGGCGCGGCGCGCTTGCCCGCCAACGTGTTGTCGGTGCTGATGCTTGCCGAAATTTTGGTGGCGACGCTTAGCTCATGGTTGGGCGGCGCGGCGACCATCACGCAGTCGACGCTGATTGGTGGCGCACTGATTGTGAGCGCGAGTTTGCTGGCGGTGTTTTCGCGAGACGCGAAGCCTGCGCACTGACCATCTTTGAGCTCAACATCAGATCACATGACGTAGGCGAAGCGTTGTTGCCACAGATTTACACAGATGAACACTGATTTTCTCGCCACAATCTGTGAAATCTGTGTTCATCTGTGGCAAAAATTTACTAGCTCCCCAGTGTAAAGACTGTGCACCGTCGATTACATTTCCACGCATGATTCCAAATCTCGCCCTCGAAGAACTCGCGCGTCGCTACAACAACGGTGCCGATGTGCCCGATTGGATGGATACCTTGCTACCGCGCTGGCAGGCGGAGAGCGAGCGTGTGCGCGCGGATGCGGCAGGCGCGCGCAACGTCTCTTACGGCGCGCTGCCGCGAAACACGCTCGATGTATTCACCCCAAAAGGGGACGCACCCGCCGGTGGCTGGCCAACGCTGGTGTTCATTCACGGCGGCTATTGGCAACGCTTGTCAAAAGACGACTGGAGCGTGATCGCCGCGCCGTTTGTGGCGAACGGCATGGCGGCGGTGATAGTGGGTTACACGCTCTGTCCGCAAACGACGATTCGCGGCATTGCGGGCGAGATTGAGGCGGCGATCGCGCACGTGTGGCACAACGCCGACGCGCTCGCGATCAATCGTGATCGTCTCGCGCTTGCCGGACATTCGGCCGGTGGCCACCTCACCGCGTGGTGCTTGACCGTCGATTGGACTCAGCACGGTTTGCCCGCCACACCGTTCGTTTCTGCGACCTCGCTCAGCGGCTTGTTCGACCTTGAACCATTGGTGCCGATTTACTTGAACGACGCACTCAAACTCACGAACGAAGAGGCGCTCGCGATGAGCCCGGCGTATCGCAAGCGGCGCGTGCACTGCGATTTCACAGCCGCCGTGGGCGGTGCGGAGCTGCCTGAGTTCCTGCGGCAAAACCAGCTCCTCGGTGCGCACTGGGCGAACGTGGGCGAATGGGTTCTGCCCAATCTCAACCACTTCACGATCGTCGATCAACTGACGCGCGATGACACGGCGCTTTTCGCCAGCGTAGCGGTAGCGTTGCGCGGCTAAGGCCCCCGCAAAAAAATCACCTAACCCACTTCAACAGCCGGTCATACAACTTTTTGCCCGAAACGACTGCCCAGTGGTCGTTGCGTGACGAAAAAACGACTAGTCGACAATATGAAAAAAGATGCGCAAAGCGCGGCGCAGCTGTCGTTCAAGCGTAAAAGCTGTTGAGGCTAACTCTCTTCCGGAGAGCCAGCGGCTGCGCGGCTTGCCTTGATCGCTGAAATGCGTGCTTGCCGAACGTCGTCCGCGATGCGCGCCGCGCCGCCCTGTGCCGCGAGCTTCGCGGCAATCGCTCCTGCATTCACCGAACGCATCGCCGCGAGCGCCGCGAGCGCCGCGTCACGCGGCGGAAACGGCCCGGCCATCCCCGGGCGGGAACACTTGTCGGCTTCGCACGCGTCAAGCATTTGCGCGAAGCGTTCCGGGCGACGAATCGCATCAACCGTCATCAGCAAATCGTGCACCGTGGCCGCGCGAAGCGTCGCGATATTCGCCAACTTGCCGTGCTCCGCCGCAACGTGCACCGCCAAATCCGCACACTCGCGCGGCACGCGCCAACGCTCGGACAGTGCCGCGACTAACCGCGCACTGCGTTCCTCGTGCCCGTGATGCGCAGGGAGGATGTCAGCGGGCGTCAGGCCCTTGCCCAAATCATGCGTCAGCGCCGCGTACCGCGTGGCGAGTGGCCACGCGCGATCCGCGGTGTAATCGAGGACCTGCATCACATGAATGCCGGTGTCGATTTCCGGATGCCACTGCGGTTTTTGTGGAACACCCCACAATCGATCCAACTCCGGTGCCAGCTCAGCAAGCGCGCCGCATTCGCGAAGCACTTCGAACATGCGCGAAGGCTTTGCCTCCATGAGGCCACGCGAAATTTCCTGCCACACGCGCTCGGCAACTAATTCGCGAATCTCGCCTTCAACAACGAGTCGACGACACAGCGCCATCGTCTCTGGCGCGACGGAGAACTCCGTAAATCGCGCAGCAAAACGCGCGAGCCGCAACACCCGCAA
>DAINAJ010000245.1:0-3976 GCA_036733505.1 Casimicrobium sp. | reverse complement strand
GAATGCTCGGTTCGGTGCTGGAAGAACAGTTGCGTATCGAGGCCGCTGAAGCCGCGTATGAGCGCGCGCGCGTGCTCGGTGAAGAAGTCGGCGGCGAGAGCTTCCCGCAGGCTTTGTCTGCGCGCTGCAATCGTGCGCGCTTAATCGCATCGGCGAGCGCTGAACCTCGCGCCCTAGAGATCGCACTCAGCGCTAAGCAAATCGCCGACAAAGGACGCGGCGCGACCGACGCCTTTACCGCCGCAGAGATGTGGCGGTGCGTAGCCGGCGTGCAATTGGATTTAGGCGACATTAAGGCCGCCAGACACAGCGTCAACCAACTGCTGCTGATCGACGCGCAACCGTTCGGCGCCCCTGCCAAGCTGCGCTACAAACTCGATGCGCGGGTTGCAGCTGCGGCGGGCGACCGGAATCAACTTACTGCTGCGCTCGCGAAATACACAGCCTCGGGAGCACTTGAGCGCCCGGACAGCAACAACGATCTCAGCATCTTGCGCGCGCGCGAGGCGCAGCTTCGAAACGATGCGCCGTCTGCCAGAACGCTGCTAGCCGCTGTGCGCGTCGATCCGTCCACGTTTTCGGGGCTACAAGAGAGCGTCGAATCGGCCACGCTGTGGCGAGAACTCGGCGAACCCCGCCGCGCCGCCGAAATTGCCGATGCAGCGCTTGCCGTCATCGACAAGAACCCCGAACGGCAACGGCTCAAGGCGCTGCGCGACAGACTGCTGAGGTTGAAGTGATGCGGTTTTCTTAGGTCGGAGGCAGGCGCGGACTTGGCCGCGCTTACCCGTGGCGTTGAGCGATGCAAATTCGTCGCCTGCAACCTAGATGTGGCCATGCACTTGGCGGCACATTTCTATGCGGCCAACTCCTACGACGCTAGCACCAACAGCGCCTTCATTACCCGAAAAATGTCCGCGCCACCGTAGGTGACTGCGTCTGCTTTATCGTGCACAATCGCCGACAAACCTAAGAACTGTCTTAGCAACCCTGCGACAACAACACCCGAAATCCGGAGTTTCAATGAACACAAAACTAACCCGCATCGCCGCCAGCCTGACCGCCGCTGGCTTGCTCTCGCTTGCCGCCTTGCCACCGATGGCCTACGCAGCCAATCATCCGTTGAGTGCAGAACGGCATGACACCGCAACTGGCGTGACGACGGTTGATGTGACGTTCGGTCTGGACTTTGATCCGGATAACGCGACGCCGCCTGAGCGCAATCGTCAATACATCACCGACATCGCCAATGAATTCGCGAAAAGTTTGTTTGTGATGACCAACGGCAAGAAGCGCGTGGGCGTGGTGCGTGTCTACACGAAGGGTAAATTTCTCGACAACATCGACGCGCAAATTCTGAACAAAGACGGTCGCGCCGGGGCCAATATCAACGGTTGGTCGCATCGCGGCTACACCGCGACGCAGTACACGACGATGGACAAGCGAGTCGAGAGCACCGTGCAGATTGGTAAGACCATCGCGCACGAGTGGGGCCACTACGCGTTGGGCCTGTACGACGAGTACAAAGAAAACAGCACGACGACTGATCCAACGTCGCCGCAAACCAACGACACGCCACGCAACACGATTATGAATAGCCACGAAGAGTTTCTCGGGCTGTCCACCGCCGCTGACTACACCGACCCGGCCACTCGCGCGACGGCGCAGTACCGTGCGTTCGGCAAATCCGCGTGGGAAACGATCACCTCCGACCCGAGCGGCGACAGCGCCGTCGCGGTGCCCAACGGCGTTCCCAAACGCACTGCGTGGCAGGCATTGCGCGGTTTACCCGAGTCTGCATTCGGGACGCTGACCTCG
Organism: Casimicrobium sp.; assembly: GCA_036733505.1. Classification (GTDB taxonomy): domain Bacteria; phylum Pseudomonadota; class Gammaproteobacteria; order Burkholderiales; family Casimicrobiaceae; genus Casimicrobium. The sequence goes on along the minus strand of DAINAJ010000245.1, from coordinate 2,158 downwards.
AACGCGGGTTATGACGGTGCGTTGAGCGTTATTTTCATGACCGAAAACACGACGCGCCAAGTGTTGGTCGTTGATCGCACGCTATCCGAAACGCTGCTAGCTGCGGCGAAAAACTCAGCTGAGCAAATGCTGCGCAAAGCCGAAGCGGGCGCACGCGTCGCTGTTGTTGCTTATCCTGACCAAGTGACGACGCCGGTTGCTGGGTTCGCTCCCATCGACGACACCAGCCGCACCAGCATGATCGCGGCGATCAACGGCATTACCCGCGTTGACGCAACGGGCGACGCCAACACCGCTTTGCAGGGCGCGCTCGCGTTGTTGCAAGACGGCCGTCGGGCCACCGACACGCCCAGCGTGGCGCTGTTTACATCCACAGCCACCGAGGTGAGCGCAGCGACGCAAACCGCGTTTAAGAGCGCACAAGCCACGGTGCAACCCGTCACTGTGGACACGCCCGCCGCTGCCGCCAATCAATACAAACGCGGCGCGGCACTGGGCGTGAATTTGCGCAAAGCAGCACCGGGTAACGTGTTGCTGCGTGACCTCGCCGAACGCACGGGCGGCGTGTACCGTCATGCCAACAACGCCACCGAAATGATCGCCCTCGCGAGCAAGTCGGCGATCAGCGCGCAAGGCCTGCAACAAGCGGTCGTCACCGAGGGTGAAATCGACGCGTTGGCAGCGGGTGCGCGCAAAGACATCGCCTTCCAACTCTCCGGCGCACCGCTCGACGGCGACGCCGTGGTGAGCATCTATTCCACGCCGTCGGATTATTCGGCGCTGCAAATCACGCTGACCAACCCAGCCGGGCAGACGCTCAGCACGCCGTTCCCCGCTGGCGTGACGCTCAGCGAAAACACCACCGATGGCGCGCGCTACATCACCATCGGCAGCACCGTCGCAGGTCGCGCGGGCCAATGGAAACTCGGCATCGCCAGCGCCACGGGCGTCACACACCCGATTGAATACGACGTGCTCACCGACACCCGCTTGATTGCCGAGCCGGACAGCTTGGGTGGCGCGGAGGAAGACACCCGCCCACTTGTGTTGCAGGCGGTGGTGAAGGGCCCGCAGCCGGTCGCTGGCGCACAAGTGACCGTAGACGTGTTCAGCGACGCAGGCACCCTGCTCTACGCCAACGTCCCTGCGCGTGACGACGGTGTCGCGCCGGACCTGAAAGTTGACGACGGCATTTACACGCTCGCCGTCGGTGACGCGTTGCCACAGGGCGAATACGTAGCAGTGTTTAAGGTCGGCAACCCGTCAGGCACGGCGCAATTCACCACGGTCGGCAGCCTGCGCAAAGGCGTCAACGCAGCGGCAGAAGCGCTCGGCAATTTCAACCGTTCGGCGGAGCTCTATTTCGCCAAAGAGACGGCCAGCGTCGCGCCAGTCGCGCCCGCACAGTTGACGATGACCGAATATCGCAACAAGTCGTTCGACTACTACTTCGCCACCGCGACCCCAAGCGACAAAACACTGCTCGACGGTTTGGCCGATTGGGAGCGTACGGGCCAGAGCTTTAATGTGTTCAGCGCCAGCACGTTTGGCGCAGGCTCTGTCGCGCGCTTTTACTTCGATAAAGTGGCACGCAACAAAGCGCGTGGCAGCCACTTCTACACGGTGCTCGACGGTGAGCGCAAAGCGTTGGTTGGGCTCAACCCTACCAACTCCGCGGCCGCAGGATTGCCGCAGTTTGAACGCACCGAAGGCTATGTGTTCTACCCCGCCGTCGAGGGCGTTGACGGCAATTGCGCTGCCGGTTTGCGTCCGGTGTATCGCGTGTTCCGTGGGAACGCGCGCTTCCCAGACGACGGGAACCACCGCTTCACCGCCGACATCAACGTGTACAACACGATGGTTTCAGCAGGGTGGGACGGTGAGGGCGTGAAGTTCTGCGCTCCGCAGCCGTAGACATGGCATGCACTGACCGAAGCTTTAGCAACTGATGCGCCGCTTTGGCGGAGCGGAACTTGATGGTGCAACAGCTTTTTGGTTGTAAGGACCGTCAGACGGTCAATGCAGGCATTTTTTTCACATTGTTGATAATTCCAGTTATAGCCATGTAACGACCGCCAGCCGGTCGTTACACACAAAAAGCTGTTTTGCATCGCGCGTAAATGTCCGCCGATTCCGAAATGTTGCGTCTGAAGGAGAG
>DAINAJ010000244.1:0-4006 GCA_036733505.1 Casimicrobium sp. | reverse complement strand
GTGTCGGCGACTACAACGGTAAATTGTTTGAGCTGGTCGAGGCTGTTCATAGCGGAAATGGATTCTGGAGGTTTTTCGGCGTAGTTCGTATTGTCGTCATGTAGTCCTGTTACTACAAGTTGTTGTTTTGCTACAGGCCTGTTATTGTTTGAGCATGGACAGCAATTTTGATCTCGTAATTTTTGGTGGCACGGGTGATTTGGCCTTGCGCAAACTCTACCCAGCGCTGTTTTTGGCGGACTGCGATGGTCGCCTCAATCCTTCGGGGCGAATTATCGCCGCCGCGCGCCAGTCGTTGACCGACGCTGAGTTTCGGGCCAAAGTGTCGGACGCGTTGCAGCGGTTCGTACCTAAAGTCACCAGCGCCACGCCTGCGGTGCAGGCCATGCGCGATGCATGTTTGAGTCGATTCTTGGAACGTCTGACCTATTTTGCGCTTGACGTCAACAATCAATCGCAATACGACGCGCTCAAGCGCTCGCTCGACGAACGCGATAGTCAAACGGTCTTCTACTTGTCCGTTGGCCCGACACTGTTCCCGGCAATCATCGGTGGGCTCAAGACTGCCGGTCTTAACACGCCCGTCACACGAATCGTGCTCGAAAAGCCGCTCGGTCGCGACCTTAAATCGTCACGCGAGATCAATAGTCTAGTGCTCGATGCCTTCGAGGAGTCGCAGGTTTACCGAATCGATCACTACCTCGGCAAAGAGACTGTGCAAAACCTACTCGCGTTGCGCTTTGGGAATACGCTGTTGGAGCCGCTGTGGAATCGCTCGTGGGTGCGCGATGTTCAGATCACCATCGCAGAAACCGTTGGGGTCGAAACGCGCGGTGAGTTTTACGACAGCACCGGCGCATTTCGTGACATGGTGCAAAACCATCTGCTGAATTTGCTCTGCATCACCGCGATGGAGCCGCCGTCGAGCCTCGATCCGGACGCGGTGCGCGACGAAAAACTGCAAGTGCTGCGCGCTCTCAAACCGTGGACTCAAGAAACATTGCGCGAGAACATCGTGCGCGGCCAATACCGCGCCGGGACGATGGCGGGCACGCCCGTCGCGGGCTATGTATCCGAGGAGGGCGTGAATGAGAATTCGCGCACTGAGACCTACGTTGCATTGCGCGCCGAGATCTCCAATTGGCGCTGGGCGGGCGTACCGTTTTATTTGCGCACGGGTAAGCGTATGTCGGAGCGTCGCGCGGAGGTTGTGATTAATTTCAAAGCGCCACCGCACTCGATTTTCGAGAGTCCGCTCACGCCTAATCGTCTGGTGATTACGCTACAGCCGGAAGAGAGTGTGCGCCTCTACACGATGGCGAAAGCGCCGGGCGACGGCATGCATTTGCGCGAAGTCCATCTGAATCTCGATTTCAACGAAATTTTCCGCGAGCGCCGGCAAGACGCCTATGAGCGTTTGCTGCTTGATGTGTTGCGCGGTAACGCGACGCTCTTTATGCGCCGCGACGAGGCGGATGCCGCTTGGCGGTGGGTGCAACCCGTGCTGGATCTCTGGGCACAAGAGCCGACGCCGCCGATTGGCTATGCGGCGGGCAGCTGGGGGCCGCCGGCGTCGAGCCGTCTCGCAGCAGTTGCCGGTACCGCGTGGCACGAAGAACTCAACGTTTAGCGGATTTGTTACGAACCGAAGTTGTTTGGCAATCGCGCATGTCGCACCGACGAGCAGCGCACAAGAAGGAACCCACATGGCCGCAGCAGCAGTTGCAATCACCGACGAAGCCGCCGCATCGGATGCGCTCGTTTCTCGAATCACTGCAGTTCGATTAAGTCTGCGTCCGAGCGAGCAGCGCGTTGCGAGCTACGTTTTGGGGCAGCCCAACCGCGTGGCTCACATGGCCATTGCCGAGCTTGCGGAGGCGGTGGGTGTAACCGACCCAACGATTGCCCGCTTTTGTCAGGCGCTGGGTTTTACCGGGTACAAAGCATTCAAAGTAGCGCTCGCCAAAAGCCTTGCGACGGGCGTGCCGTACGTTCACACCGATGTGTCGGCGCAGGATTCATCGGCCGACGTAATCGCAAAAGTCTTTGATCGGTCCATTGCGACCCTCATCGCCATGCGAAATCAGGTTGACCCCAAGTTGCTGGAACGTGCCGCAGAAGCGGTCGCCGGCGCGCGTCGTGTCGAGTTTTACGGCGTCGGCAACTCCGGCGTGGTGGCGATGGACGCGCAGCACAAGTTCTTTTTGCTCGGCATGCACACGGTGGCCTACAACGATCCGCATTGGCAGGTGCAGTCCGCGGCACTGCTCACGCCGGAGGACGTTGTGGTCGCCATTTCGCGCACGGGCCGCACGCGCGACATGATTCAAACCTGCGAACTTGCGCAGCGCGCTGGCGCAACCGTGATCGCGATTACCGAGCGCGCATCGCAACTGGCAAAGCTAGCCGACATCGCACTGGCCGTTGATGTGGACGAAGACCCGGAGGTGTACTCGCCGATGGTGGGCCGTCTCGCGCAATTGGCGCTCATCGACGCTCTGGCTGTGACCGTGGCGCTTAAGCGTGGCCCGGCGCTCGAAGCCACACTCAGAAAAGCGAAGGAAACCTTGATCGCCAAGCGTGAGAAGGAAGGCGACATGCTCACGCCGCTCACTTTGGCCGCGCGCAGTCGCTGGTTTTAGGCCGCCGATTGGGTGTGATTCGCACGTCGTTGCGCGAAAGCACCACGCAGCCGCTAAACTTCAGGCGATGAACCTGCCCGAGCCCCCCGATAGCCCGCCGATTGTTGCCACCGAGCCGCTCACGATGCGTGAGCGTCGCGCGGCACTAAAGAACCGTCTTCGACGGCGTGGCATGTTTGCGCTGCCAAGCATGTTTACTTTGGGGTGCCTGTTCTTTGGGTTCTTCGGCATAGTGCAAGCGATGAACCTGCGTTTTGACTACGCCGCGATGTCGATTTTCGTCGCGATGGTGATGGATAGCCTTGATGGCCGCGTGGCACGCATGACCAATACGCAAACAGCCTTTGGCGCGGAGCTCGATTCGATTGCAGACATGGTGAGCTTTGGAGCGGCACCTGCGCTGATCGTGTACGAATGGGCGCTCAAGTCCCTGCCTAGCCCGCGTATTGCGTTGGCCGCCGCCTTCATTTACGCCGCGTGCGCAGCGCTTCGATTGGCGCGATTTAATGTGCAGATCGGCACGATCGACAAGCGTTTCTTCAACGGACTGCCTAGTCCTGCGGCCGCTGCCGTATTGGCAGGGTTCGTCCTTTTGATTGATGATTTGAATATCGACGGCGCTAGCGTTGCGTGGTGGGCATTCGCGGTGACCTTGGTCGCGGGGATATCGATGGTTACCACCGCGAAGTTTTTCAGCTTCAAGTCCATGGGCCGACGCGCCATCTCCTTTACCGCGATCGCCATGCTGGCCGTAGGTTTCGGCGTTCTGTTGATGCATCCACCGACTGTCATCTTTGCGGTATTTGTCACGTATCTCGCGTCTGGCTATGCGGTCTGGGTTTGGCACGCCTTGAGCAAACGCCCTGTAACGCCGGTTGCGATATCGGCGGCCAACGACGAACAGTCGAACAAATAGTTTCCATCTGCGTCTGGCTCACGAAGCGGCTGAGCGCCGTTTCAATCCACTCTGATCGAAAGTCTCCAATGCAACGACATGCATGTTTCCTTCGTAGATCAATTCGCTTGACGGCGGCGTCCGCACTGTTCGGCACCGTTATCGTTGCGCAGAGTGCGCTCGCGGAAGAGGCGATTTCGGATCAGTTGATTGTGTCTGGTTCTGGTGCAAGCAATGAAGCAAACATGGCGCCGGAGCCATTAATTTCTTTTGAGGCGACCACCTCGGTGCCTGCGACGGATGCTCAGCCGTTTCGGGAATTTTTAGTGGCTGCAAATGTGCCGGTCGTGGCTTCTCCGGTGACCGAGGCGACGATCGACAATGCCGCGCGCAGTAAGCGATGTCAGGAATTTTTTCGCCTGCCGTTTGGACCGATTGAGCAGTGCCGCACCGCAATCGTCGGTAGCGC
>DAINAJ010000243.1:0-4023 GCA_036733505.1 Casimicrobium sp. | reverse complement strand
ACACATCGCTGCCGCACGAGAGCGTGCCGCGGACGTCGATGCGCGCCGGGTCGGCAAGCGTCACGCCAGCATCCATGAGTTTGTTGGCTTCCTTGAGTTGCACTTTCCGCTCCAACGCAGCGAGCTGCGCCTTGTCGTTGATGCCAGCAATTTCCACTTCGCTCTCCGGTTGTGCGGTGGCGACTGTGAGGCCGTCGACGGTCGCCATTGCGATGACGTCGGTGAGATAGAGCTCGCCCTGCGCGTTCTTTGGTGACAGGCGCGCGAGCGCCCCACGCAGCCATGCCGTGGGCGCAGCCATGATGCCGGTGTTCATCTCGTGAATGGCAAGCGTTGCGGTGTCATTTGCCGCTAACGCGTCTTTGTGCTCCACGATCTTCACGACTTCGCCAGCGCCGTTTCGGACGATGCGCCCGTAGCCGGTGACGTCGTCCACAACGCAGGTGAGCAGTGCAAAAGTTTTGTCGTTCGCCAAAGCCACGAGCGAAGCCAGCGTTTCGGCGCGAATCAGCGGCGTGTCACCCGTGACCAGCAGCGTGATGCCGTCCTTCTCAACGGGTGCGAGACCCACGGCGGCGGCGTGGCCTGTGCCGTTTTGCGGCATTTGCAGCGCCCATGTGAATGGCTCTGACGCGAATGCAACGCGAACCTCTTCCGCGCCGTGACCGACCACAACAACGGTTTGCACCGGTTTGAGCGCCGCAACGCTCGCGAGCGAATGCGCGAGCAGTGGTTTACCCGCGAGCGGTTGCAACACCTTCGGCAAACGAGACTTCATGCGCGTGCCCTTGCCTGCGGCGAGGACGACGACGGAGAGAGGAGCGGTAGCAGTCATAGTGTTTGGTGCAGCGCAATAAACGACGAATGCAGGGATTCTACGGAGACGCTTGCCGTAGTTGCTTCTTACAATGGCAGATTACTTTGGTGATGCTTGCCTGAGCAGCGCCATCCTCGGCACAACAGGGGATCTTGAAACGTACGGCTGTCTGAGATCGCATACGCGAGACAATGGTCACCTACGGATTCGTCGGCTGCGCCAGGGATGGCGCTGCTGTTAGTTGAATAGGTCCGAAAAAACGGGAAAACGATGAAACAAAAATTACCTCGCACCCTTCGCCGCTCAATCGTCGCAGCGCTTGCCATCGCGCCACTCTGCGCTTTCGCGGCCGACGATTGCAAAAATCGCGGAGAATTGGATACGAACTACTGTGACGAGGACAACAACCTCGTCGCCGAGGCCCCGAAAGACAAGAGCAAATGGAAAGACCCCAACACGCTGGTCTTCGCGTACACGCCGATTGAAGACCCCGCGGTTTACGCAAACTTGTTTAAGGGATTCACCGAGTATCTTTCGACGTGCACTTCGAAGAAAGTTGTGTATTTCACGGTTCAAAGTAACGCCGCTCAAATCGAAGCGATGCGCTCCGGGCGCTTGCATGTGGCGGGACTCGCATCGGGCGAAACGGGCTTTGCGGTCAATCTTGCTGGCGCTGTGCCGTTCGCGATCAAGGGCAGCAAAGACGGTCCGCGGATGTATCGCCAAGTCGTGGTCGTGAAGAAAGACAGCACGATCAAAACGATTGCAGATCTGAAAGGGCGTAAGGTCGCGCACACTGCGCCGTCGAGCAATTCGGGTCATCTCGCGCCGCTGGCGCTATTCCCTAAAGAAGGCGTGACGCCGGGCAAGGATTACAACATCGTGTTTTCAGGCAAGCACGATCAATCACTCGCGGGTGTGTTGAAGGGCGACTATGAGGCCGCGCCAATCACGAGCGACATTTTTGACCGGTGGGTAATGCGCGGTCAGATGAAAGCGGACGACGTTCGCATCATCTATCGCTCAGGTACCTTCCCGACCTCCGCGTTTGCGCATTCGCATGACCTCGCGCCAGCGTTGTCCGAGAAAATCAAGAAATGCTTCTTTGATTACAAGTTTTCGGCGGAGCTGCAAAAAGAGTTTTTGGGTGATGATCGGTTCCTGCCGGTAGATTACAAAAAGGATTGGGAATTGGTCCGCGCGGTTGCAGTCGCTTCCGGAACGCCCTATAACCGTGCACAATTTGACAAAGAAAACGCCAAGAAGAAATGAGGATTGAATTATGAAAAAAGTATTGCTTACCGTAACGGCTGTCATCAGCGCATCGCTCTTATCCAGCGCGGCTTGGTCGCAAGCCTCCTGCAAAAATCGCGGCGAATTGGATGTGAACTACTGCGACGAGAACGGCGACTTGGTTGCTGATCTGCCAAAAGATCAGAAGAAATGGAAAAACCCGTCGACGCTCGTGTGGGCCTACACGCCAGTCGAAGACCCTGCCGTTTACGAAAAAATCTTCTCGCCGTTTACCCAGCATCTGGCTGCGTGTACCGGCAAGAAAGTGGTGTTCTTTCAGGTGCAAAACAACGCTGCCGAGATCGAGGCGATGCGATCGGGTCGTTTGCACGTAGCTGGCTTCTCAACCGGACCAACTGCCTTTGCGGTGAACGTTGCGGGTGCGGTGCCGTTTGCGGTGAAGGGTTACGCCAAAGATTTTCAGGGCTACAACCTGATCGTTGTGACCAAAGCGTCCGGCGCGATTCAAAAGCTTGCTGATTTGAAGGGCAAGAAAGTCGCGCACACGTCGCCCTCGTCGAACTCCGGCAACATGGCGCCGCGCGCCCTCTTCCCGGCCGAAGGTTTGACGCCTGAAAAGGATTACACGGTGGTGTATTCCGGCAAGCACGATTCCTCGATTCTTGGCGTGATGAAAGGCGACTACGACGCCGCGCCGGTGGCGAGCGATGTGTACGAACGCATGGCGCGTCGCGGACAGATCAAGGAAAGCGACTTCCGTGTGATTTATCGCAGCAAGAAATTCCCAACATCGAGCTTCGCGTACGCGCATGACCTGGAGCCAAAGCTCGCCGACAAAGTGTTGTCGTGTTTCTATGACTATCGCTTCACGCCAGACATGGTGAAGGCGTTTGACGGCGCAGACCGTTTCTTCCCGATCAACTACAAGACGACTTGGGAACCCGTGCGTCAAGTAGCTGCGGCCGGCGGCGAAAGCTTCGGAAAAGCGGCCTACCAGAAGGAAACCGAGCGCGAAGCGGCGGCTGCGGCAGCGAAGAAGAAGTGACGAAGTTGTCCAAGAGGCCGAGCGTAGCGACAGCCGATTGGATACAACTTCGTCATCCCGGACGAGCGAGCGAAGCGACGCGAGATCCGGGATCCAGCGCGTGCCCGTGAGCGCCGCGAACACAATTTCCGAATCCCCGCCACCGGCGGGGATGACGGCATTAGAGGGCTCATGAGCACCTTATCGATAAAACACCTCGTCAAAGAATACGTCCCCGGTAAACCGGTGCTGAAAGACATTTCGCTCGACATTGAGGGTCGCGGCATCACAGCAATCATCGGCCCGTCCGGTACCGGCAAATCAACGCTCATTCGCTGCGTCAATCGCTTGATTGATCCGACGGCGGGCGAGATTTGGTTTGAGGGAAAAGACCTCGCGAAACTCTCCGGGCAGCCTCTACGGGAAGCGCGACGACGCATCGGCATGGTGTTTCAGGAATACAACCTGGTTGAGCGGTTAACCGTGATGGAAAACGTGCTGTCCGGGCGGCTCGGGTACATGGGCGCGTGGGCGGCGTGGCGACGCCAATTTAGCGACACTGACATTCAGAAGGCCTTTTCGTTACTGCAACGCGTGGGGCTCTCGGATTTTGCGAATCGCCGCGCGGATGAGCTCTCGGGCGGACAGCGGCAACGCGTGGGCATTGCACGCGCCGTCATGCAAAGTCCCGGGTTGTTGTTGGCGGATGAGCCGACCTCTTCGCTCGATCCGAAGACCTCCGTCGAAATCATGGAAATCATGCGTGATCTCGCGGCGGACAACAACATTCCCGTGATGATCAATATTCATCAAGTCGAGCTTGGCAAACGCTACGCCGAACGCATTATCGGCATGAGCGGCGGCTTGGTCGTCTACGACGGACCGCCCGACGGGTTAGACGGTGAAGTGCTCCGTAAGATTTATGGCG
>DAINAJ010000242.1:0-4057 GCA_036733505.1 Casimicrobium sp. | reverse complement strand
CGCTGGGCGTGGCATCAATTCTTATTCCCTATCCGCACCACAAAGACCAACAGCAGTTGCACAACGCGCGCATTCTCGAAGCGGTTGGTGCTGCCAAAGTGCTGCCGGAAACCGGCTTAACCAAAGAACTACTGGCCGCTGAAATCGTCTCGCTCACCCGAGCCAATTGCCTCACGATGTCAGACAATGCGCTCAAAGTCGCCAAGCCGAACGCAACTGCTGAGATCTGTGCGGTCATCGAATCGCTTGCCGCAGCCAACGGAGGCGTACGATGAAGTTTCGTTTGCAAAATTTGCATTTCGTTGGCATTGGCGGCATCGGTATGAGCGGTATCGCCGAGGTTTTGCACAATCAAGGCTACAAGGTTAGCGGTAGCGATGCTGCAAACTCGCCGGCATTGGAGAGACTGGCTTCCCTGGGGATACGTGTTTCCGTAGGGCATCAAGCAGAGAACTTGCAAGACGCACAAGCCGTAGTGGTATCGACTGCAATCAATCCGTCGAATCCTGAAGTGGTTGCGGCGCGCTCGAGGAAATTACCTGTAGTTCCGCGCGCTCTGATGCTAGCTGAACTAATGCGTATGAAGCGGGGTATCGCGATTGCAGGGACGCATGGCAAGACCACAACGACGTCGCTAGTCGCCAGCGTGCTTGCGGAGGGAGGTCTGGATCCGACCTTCGTCATTGGTGGTCGATTGTTGGCCGCCGGGTCAAACGCTCGGCTGGGCTCTGGTGAATTTTTGGTGGCCGAGGCTGATGAGTCGGACGCATCGTTCCTGCATCTTTCGCCCACGCTCGCAGTGATCACAAACATAGATGCAGATCACATGGAAACCTACGGACACAGCCTTGATCGCCTGCATCAAGCGTTCGTAGATTTCGCGCATCGCCTTCCGTTTTACGGTTCGCTGTATGCCTGTATCGACGACGACGGCGTCGCAGGGATATTGCCGCGCGTGGTCAAACCGGTTGTGACTTACGGTTTGTCCGAAGCCGCTGATATTCGTGCGACAGACATTCGCGCGGACGCGTCGATGATGCACTTCACTGCGAAGCGCGAGAGCTTCGCCGACTTGGCGGTGTCTGTGCAAGTCGCGGGCTTGCACAATGTGCGAAACGCGCTCGCGGCGATTGCGATTGCGCAGGATTTGGAAGTGCCCGCCGATGCGATCGCGCGAGCACTTCGAAATTTTGGTGGCGTGGGTCGTCGCTTCCAGCGCTTCGGCGAAATTACACACAACGGAGCCAAGTTTGAATTGATTGATGACTACGGCCATCATCCAGTCGAATTGAAAACAACACTCGCGGCTGCGCGCGCCGCCTTCCCCGGACGTCGATTGGTGCTTGCATTTCAACCGCATCGTTACACGCGCACGCGCGATTTGTTTGAAGATTTCGCATCTGTCTTGTCGGATGTAGATCTGCTCTTGTTAGCAGAGATTTACGCAGCAGGTGAGCCTCCGATTGCCGCCGCAGACGGCCGTGCGCTGTCGCGTGCGATTCGCTTGCGTGGCCGCGTCGAACCGTTGTTCGTCGAAGACATAGCAGATCTGCCGGCAGACTTACTGCGCGTTGTGCGGCATGGGGATGTCGTGATGACGATGGGGGCCGGCTCCATAGGCGTTGCGGCACAGAAAGTTGTGCTCGCGAGCAGCGGAGGCGCAAATGTGGTCTGACACGCAATCGATCAATCGCGCGGCGGCTCTCATCGCCACACTCGCACTCATCGCGCTGTCATGGTGTGCGCTGTCGTGGGCTAGCAACAAGAGCTACTTTGCGCTACGTCAGGTCAAAGTGGTGTCGCCGCTGACTGAAGTCGATTCCGGACTGCTCGAGTCGGCGATCCGAACCGAATTGCGCGGAACATTCTTTACTGTCACCCCGAGTCGCGCGCGCGTAACGCTTAAGAAATTGCCGTGGGTGCGCGATGTTGCAATCAAGCGCCGTTGGCCGATGGCGCTTGATGTTCGCGTTGAAGAACATCGCGCGATCGGTTACTGGGGTGACAACGATCTGCTCTCGGATCGCGGCGAAGTATTTCGTGCCGCCTCGAAAGCACCCATGCCGCGCTTTGACGGACCGATCGCTGCGGCGCCAGATGTGCTCAAACGCTACTCCGAAGCCAAGATTGCCCTCGCTTCACACGGGCTTGATATTCGTGCGTTTGCGATGTCACCACGCGGGGCGATTACCGTGACTACCGGAAGCGGTGTCAGCCTTGATTTCGGCCGGGAACACTTTCATGAGCGACTCAACCGGTTTGTCGCTCTATATAACAGCTGGCCACCGTCGTATCGCAACAGTCTTGCGCGCATTGATTTGCGCTACAAGGCTGCCGTTGCTGTCGCCCGAACCGGGAACGTTGTGCCTACAGAAACTCAGAAAGGTCAATCGTGAGCGAATTGATCGCAGCTCTTGATATCGGAACTTCAAAAGTCGTCGCGTTGGTGGCGGAGATTGATGCCGATGGGCAAATAAACGTAATTGGATTTGGCGAGCAACCGTCAATGGGTCTTCGCAAAGGCATGGTGGTCGACATTGATGCGACCACCAATAGCGTCGCAGCTGCCGTGCGCGAGGCCGCGGCGATGGCGAACTGCAAAATCACCAATGTCTACGTAGGCATTGCGGGCGCACACATTCGTAGTTTGAATTCGAGCGGCATGGTCGCTATGAAAGACAGCGAAGTGACCGAAGCCGACATGGAGCGCGTGGTCGAAACCGCAAAGGCCATCGCGATTCCAAACGACCAAGTCGTGTTGCACACGCTGCCGCAGGAATACATCATCGACGGGCAGGAAGGCGTTCGCCGCCCCCTAGGGATGAGCGGACGTCGCCTTGAAGTTAAGGTGCATATCGTGACCGGCGCTGTTTCGGCGGCGGAGAACATCGAGAAGTGCGTGCGTCGTTGCGGACTTAACGTTCAGGAGCTTGTGTTGCAGCCGCTTGCCTCTGCGGCTGCGTGCTTGACCAGTGACGAAATGGAAATCGGTGTTGGGCTCATCGACATCGGTGGCGGCACCACCGACTTCGCATTGTTCACCGGCGGCGCGATTCGCCACACGGGTGTGATTCCGGTTGCGGGAGATCAGATTACCAACGACATCGCGATGGCACTTCGCACGCCGAGCAAAGAAGCAGCGGACATTAAGCATCGATATGCGTGCGCGCTCACCAAATTGGTCGAGCCCGACGAGCTGATCGAAGTGCCCAGCGTCGCGGATCGTCCCGCAAAAGCGATGGCGCGGCACATGCTCGCCGAGGTCGTTGAGCCGCGCGTTGAAGAGTTGTTTCAACTTGTGCATGAACAAATCAAGCGCTCGGGCTTTGAGCCGCTGCTGCGTTCGGGCATCGCGCTGACGGGCGGCAGCAGTCTGCTGCCGGGCATGGCGGCGCTGGGCGAAGAAGTGTTTCACATGCCTGTGCGCCTTGCAGCACCCGACTATCGCGGCGCGCTTAAAGACGTACTCGCTGCGCCAAAGTATGCAACGGCGATCGGATTGTTGATGCATGGTCGCGATCAGCAGACGCGGCAGGCGGTGCTGCGTCGGCGCGATTCGGCGGCGGCTGGAATGTTTGCGAAGTTGCGCGATGCGTTCGGTGTTTAGTGGTTTGAGGTCACAGATTTTTGTTCGGGTTACGCAGTAATTTTTCAGTGTTGTTTTGCCTTACATAGGAGCGAAGTATGTTTGAGATTGTTGATGAAAAAAGGGACGGCGCAGTCATCAAAGTGATTGGCGTCGGTGGCTGTGGCGGCAATGCCGTTGAGCACATGATTCGCAAAGGTGTCGCAGGCGTTGAGTTCATCGCCGCCAACACCGACGGACAAGTGCTCGATAAGAACCCTGCGCCGCATCGCATTCCGCTCGGCGCGGAATTGACGATGGGTTTGGGCGCGGGCGCTAAACCTGAAGTCGGTCGCGATGCTGCGATGGAATCAAAGATGGCAGTCCAAGAAGCCATTCGTGGTGCGGACATGCTCTTCATCACCGCCGGTATGGGCGGCGGGACTGGTACGGGCGCGGCTCCCATCATCGCGCAGCTTGCCAAGGAAATGG
>DAINAJ010000241.1:0-4074 GCA_036733505.1 Casimicrobium sp. | reverse complement strand
TGCCACCATTGATAGGCGGAGTCGTGAGTGACGTAGCCCGGATAGAACGCTGTGATTTGCAGCGCTGCTGCGCACAAGCACAGCAGCAACGGCGCGCGCCCAGTTAGGCGCACAGGAGATTCAGCGGTCGCATTTGTGCGAACTCGAAGTGAAAGGCGACGGCTAAACGTGCATCACCGCCGCCGCGCCAACCACCAGCCCCAACCCGGCGACGCCATACATTCCATACTCCACCCAACGCTTCTTGGTGAGCAACGCAATTGCCGCGAGCGCGATGGCGATCTGCAACGCGGTTGTCGCTTGTGCCCAACGGTGATGCTGATGCATCTCGTCAGCACTCTTTTGGTCCCACTTTTTCGCTTCGAGCTCTAGCTTTTCGGCATCTTTCTTGATGTCCGCTTTTTCCTTTTTGTAGCGCGCGATTTCTTCTTGGTAGAACGCTTTTTTTCCTTCGGGTGCAAGCTCGATAGCCAGCTCACTCAGGTTTTGCTTGCTACTTTTTGACTGGTAGTAATTCCACTGATTGGAGGCTTCGGTTTTCTTAATCGCCGCGTCGTTCTTGTAGAGACCCGCGTTGGCTTGGGTTGCACCGCCCATGTAGGCGAAGAGTGCGCCAACGGTCGCGATGACGGCGGTCACCACTGCAATCGCGCCTGCATGCGTATCGCCATGCGCGCTGGCATGCTCCAGCTCGTGATCGTGAGGTCCGTGTACGTGAAATCCGCCGCCTGACATATTGTGCTTCCTAGAAGTTTTGCGATTAGTTCAAAGTGGCGCTGTGAGCGACGCTGCCAGCGCGATCGTGTCGCGCGCTCAAACTCACCGTTGTGCCTGCTTTGGCGCGCACAATCCACGTAAAGCGCTGCCGATCTTGAGTGGCGTTTGCGCCGGGGAAGAAGCTCACGAGCGTGTGATTGTTGTTGCGGCCTTCCAGTTGCACGCCTTCAATGCGCGATTTGCCTTCGACGAGTGTTGCGCCCTCCGGCAACGAAATCTCGCCGATGACGCCACGCACGAGCTTTTGCTTGCGCGTGAGTTTGCTCACGTCGCTCGGCAGGTAGCCGGTGTTGTGCACGCCGAAATCGATACGCCACAAATCGTTGCCGAGCGCCGTGACCTTCGTTGAATGATGCTCAAGCTTGGGCGACATCAGCGCTTGAAAAATGATCCATTCCGGAAATTTGTTGACCTCTTTTTCCATGAGGTGCGACGGCGGATTGCTGAACGTATAGATGCGGTTCCAACCACCGAGTTCGACCTTGCCAAGCTCTGGGTGATCGTACGCGTACCAATCGACGTAGCCCTTGCCCTTGTGCGTTTCGTCGGTCCATTTCAGGAGCTTCAGATCGTCTTCCACTGGATGATCGCGGAACCAGTCGATGTACTTGTAATCTTTGATGCCAGCTTCGCGCATCGGGCACCAAATCTCGACGACCCAAGCGTACGAGCCAAGCACCGTGTAGAGCCAATCTTGAGTGCCGGTGATGACCTCTTTCGGGTGGTATTTGAAATCGTGGAACACGCTGATCGCCGGATAGCCGGTGAGCTCTTCGCCCTTCTTGCCCTGCGTCTGGAACACCCACAAATCTTCGGGTGCCATTTCGCTGTCGGCCTTGGTGCCGAAGGGGCGCAGCAACACGCCACTCCACGTATGGAAAAAAACGCCGCCGCAAATGTTTCGGTGCGCGTTGATGAATTCCACGCACGCGCGCACTTCGGGCTCACTCGTTGGGAAATCGCCCGCGCCGAGTTGCTCGCCTTCTGGCCGCCATTCTTCGGGGAAATTACGGTTTAGATCAAGGCCCTCTTTGTGTTTCGACACGGGCAAACTGAAGCCGTCGTAATTTTTCACGCGGCCCTCGCTGACGATGCGGTAATACTCGCCGCCGGCCTCGATCGGATCGCGGCGCACCATCAGGCGCGGCTCGGTGGCGTGTTTTTTCCACGGGCCATGCGGGTCCGGAATGCGCATCATCAAAATGCGACCGTCGCCGTCGATGTCTTCGGCTTCAAGGCCCTCGATAGCATCTTCCTTGTACGGATATGGGCGCGTTGACGAGCGGATGTACTTCGGCTTGTCCGCCATCGCCCACTCCGCGCCGTCCGGGTTCACGCGCGGCACAACGTAAATCGTGCGCGTGTCGAGCAGGCGCGTGATGTCGTCGCGTTTTCCGTAACCCGAAAGCAGAGTGTCGATCAGTTTCATCGCCGCCACCGAACCTGAAAGTTCGGTCGCGTGAATGTTGGCGTCCACATAAAACGCGGGCTTGGTCAGCGGCTCGCCGGTGGCGTAGTTCGTCACCGTCACCGCCCAGATCGAGCGGCCTTCATAGCTCGTGCCGATGGCGGCCATGCGCGCGAGCGAGGGGTGGGCGTCCACTGCTTTGCGCAGCAGGCCGGTCATCTCTTCAAATTTGACGAAGCGATCGTAAGGAAACATGAATACGCGAGCCCAAAAACATTAAGCGGTGATTGTGCCAAAAGCGCGCGTCGCAGAGGCGTGCTGCGGTGCAAACTTACGCGCAGTGACACAGCTCGCCGCATTGTTCATTCGCCCAGCTCAATTACAGGCACGCGCCCGACCAAGCCTGAGTTTCGCCGCGATACAGCTTTTTGCCGGCAGCGACAGCTGTACGGTCGTCAAAGCAGTAAATAGTAATAACTCGACATTTAGAAAAACAAGCCTATGACGACCACCCGCTGGTCGCTTGGCGCAAAAAGCTGTAACGCCACGCTATCGCTGAAACGAAACCTCAACGAGCTTGCTCGACGCTTCGCCGGTCGCCTCATATTTCCACTGCGCGAGCGCAGTGCTCACGCTGCGATCAAACACGCGGGGCGGATTCGAGCTCATGATCTCCACGCCGGTCACCGCACCAGCCGCGTTCACACTCAAACGTGCGCGGACGGTGCCGTTTTCGTACTGCACGTTACGTGGGTAAACCGGCTCGACGCGCTCCAACAAACGGCCCTCGCGCGCCGCCACTGGCGCAGCCGACCTGGCAGGCGCGGCGGTCGCGCTGGTCGCTGCGGCGGGCGATGGCGTGGCAGTCGCTGGAGCGGGAGTGGGCGCAGGTTGCGCTGTCGTCACTGCGGGCGGCAGCGCAGCAGTTACCGTTGGCGGCGCAGCAACGGACGCCGCAACGGGCGCCGCCACGGGCGCAGCGCTGGTCACAGGTGGCGGTAATGCGGCGACGCTCGCCGGCGTGGCTGACGTGCGCGGTTCGACGCTCGCCGCAGGGGTTGGCGCGGATTTGGTTGCGGCCTGAGTCACGTCTTTAGCGGCAGCCTTTGCTGCGGCTTCCTTCGCTGCCGTCGCGGTCACAGCCGCACGCTGTGCGGACGTTTCGGCGCCGGCGGTGGCGTTCAGCGTTGGCCCCGCGGGACTACTTGGAGAAATGGCGATTTCGGGCGCGCTAGGCAACGCGGGCGCGGCCTGCGGCGTCGTTGCGGCGGGGGTCGGTGCAGTCGCTACCGACGCGAGCGTTGGCGCGGGCGTTATCGGTTGCGTGGCCGGGCGCGAAAAAAACCATATCGCGAGTCCTGCGGCGACAAGCGCCGCCCCGCCGAGCGCTAGCGGCAGGCGTGTCGAGCTAGAGCGGCGAACCTGCGCGGCTGCAGGCGTGGAACGTACACCGGTAGCGCGATCAACCGTGGTTGCTGTTCGCGATGCAACGCGCGGTGCGTCTGATTCGGCAAGTCCGAGCGCCGCGAATCGGCTCAGCGCAGCCTCAACATCGGGAAGTGGCGTATTCGAGCGTTCTGCGAGCACCGCTGCGGTCTGCGGTATCGCGAGGAGCATCAGCAATTTTCGCTGGCGAACGGACAGCGCAACTGTGTTGGTTCCCGTCTCGGTCCGAGCCTTGTTGGTCGCGGCCCATCGGTATTGCGTAGCTTCAGGTGTGGTTAGTGACGAATCTATTGCATGTGACGCATCGAACGTATCTGACATTGCCGCCCCGTAGAGATTGCCCGCGCCGGATCAGCGCGTAACGGAATCGGGCAATGCAACGACGGATCTGCGTCGCATCCACACCGACATTGCGAGAGATGATACACATCGGAATTGTCTTG
>DAINAJ010000240.1:1960-4079 GCA_036733505.1 Casimicrobium sp. | reverse complement strand
CCGAGCCTCGCCGACTTCTCGGCGTTTCATCCGCTGTGGTTCATCCGACGCATCGCCCCGCTCGCTGATATTTTGGCGAGCGCAGATCGCGTGTTGCCGTGGATGGATCGCGTGGCGGCGCTTGGGCACGGCACGATGAGCAAGCTCTCAAGCGCCGACGCCATTGACATCGCGCGCAATGCAACGCCTGCTCAACCTTCAACAACTGGGTTTCGAGATGAACACGGAATATCACTCGGCGAGCGGGTGAACATTACGCCTTTGGATTACGCGTTTGATCCTGTGGCGGGTGAGCTTGTAGTGGCAGGCGCCAACGAGTTTGCAGTGCGCCGAGTTGACGAACGCGCGGGAACCGTCGTGGTTCACTTTCCGCGTGTGGGCTACCGAATGCAGCGCGCAGAGTGAGCCTTACTTTCATCACGATTCACCGCGTTTTTTGACACATCCATAAAGTCATGACTGAAGCCAATACCGTCCCAGCAACACCGACCACGCCGGCTGATCCGACACGCCATTTCGCGGTGTGGCCCAAGCGCCTGCCGCGCAGTATGAGTGCGCCTGACACGACGCTGTGGGCGAATCTTGACATCACGCTGCGCCGCTTCCCGGATCGTGTCGCGTTTGTGTTTTTTGATCGGTCGATTACGTTTCGTGAGCTGCACGCACGCGTGGAATCGCTCGCGGGCTGGCTGCAACAAAAAGCGGGCGTGAACAAGGGCGATCGCGTCGCGCTGTGCATGCAAAATTCGCTGCAATTTGTGATCGCGTATTACGCCATCTTACGTGCAGACGCAGTGGTCGTTCCCGTCAATCCGATGAACAAAGCGGCAGAGCTGTCGCACTACATCACCGACCCCGGCGCGAAAGTTGCGATCTGCGGCAGCGAGATCGCGGCGGAATGGGTTGCGGCAAACCGTGACGTCTCAGCCAAAGACGCGTCAGTCGCACTGCAACACCTACTTGTCACCCGCTACTGCGATGAAATGACGGGCGGCAGATTACCCGACGCGGACGTGCCCGCCGCGTGGCGCGCTTGGCTCGATTTCGAGGCTGAACTGCCTGAATATGCGACGCGTTGGACCGACGCACTCGGCGCGCAGCTCGTCGCTACGCCACCCACCGCACACGCCGACGACATGGCCGTGTTGCCCTACACGTCAGGCACAACGGGATTACCGAAAGGCTGTATCCACACGCATCGAACGATTGGCCACAACGTGGTGAGTGGCGCGGTGTGGGGCAACGGCACCATGGAAAGCGTAAGCCTTGCCGTTGTGCCGATGTTTCACATCACGGGCATGCTCTACGGCCTGCATCTGCCGATCTACTTGGGCTGTACGTCTGTGATCATGCCGCGCTGGGATCGTGAGCTCGCGGGCACCTTGATCTCGCGACATCAAGTCACAAGCTGGACGATGATCCCGACGATGATGATCGACCTTTTCGGCAGCCCGAACGTCGCGAAATTTGATCTCACCAGTCTCGTCTACATCGGCGGCGGCGGCGCGGCGATGCCCGCGGCGGTTGCGGAAAAGCTCTGGCAACAATTCGGGTTGCGCTTCGTCGAAGGCTACGGCCTGACCGAGACGGCGGCGCCATCGCATTCAAATCCACCGGACGCACCCAAGCAGCAGTGTCTCGGCATTCCCTACATGAGCACGGACGCGCGCGTGGTCGACCCCACAACGCTACGCCCGTGTGCGGTCGATGAAGTCGGCGAAATCGTGATGCACGGGCCGCAGATTTTCAAAGGCTATTGGCAAAACCGCGCAGCGACCGAAGCGGCGTTTGTGCAAATCGATGGCAAGTCGTTTTTTCGCTCAGGCGATCTGGGGCGCGTCGATGAGGACGGCTATTTCTTCCTCACCGATCGGCTCAAGCGCATGATTAACGCGAGTGGATTCAAGGTGTGGCCGGCGGAAGTCGAAGCGCTGCTGTTCCGTCACCCGGCCGTGCAAGAAGCATGCATCATCGCCGCGCGCGATCCTTATCGCGGGGAAACGGTGAAAGCCGTTGTCGTGCTTCGCAGTGACGCACGCGATGTGTACCCACAAGACATCATCGACTGGGCGCACGAGAACATGGCGGCGTACAAGGTGCCGCGCATCGTGGAGTTTGT
>DAINAJ010000240.1:0-1860 GCA_036733505.1 Casimicrobium sp. | reverse complement strand
TGACTTTTCCCGAACTTACGGCTTTGCTCGTTTGCGCCTGCGCCACGAGCTGCGAAAGCGTTGGGCCCACGTCATTCTTCATTTCCGCGGGACGATTTCGATGCGAGTTGGCAATACCAGTCGCCACGAAATACGGACACAAGACCGAAGCCGTGACCTGATCACTCACCAGTTTTAAGTCTTGATACAGCGTTTCCGAAAGCGACACCACAGCGTGCTTCGACACGTTGTAAACGCCCATCGTCGGCGCATTCAAAATGCCGGCCATAGACGCCGTATTCACGATGCACCCACGATAGTCCGGTTCCGCCTTAGCGCGCGCCAACATCATCGGCGTGAAGGCCTTCACGCCGTAAACGACACCCATCACGTTCACGCCCATCACCCAATCCCAATCCTTGAGCGTGTTCTCCCAAATCAGGCCGCCGGAGCCAACGCCGGCGTTGTTAAACACCCAATGCGGCGCGCCGAAACGCGCGAGCGTCGCTGCCGCCAGTGCGTCAATCTGTTCGTGTTTCGACACATCAACACGTTGCGCCAACACCTGCACGCCAGTCGCCGCAATCTCGGCCGCCGCCGCGTCAAGCGCAACCTGCTCCACGTCCGCCATCACAATGTTGTAGCCGCGTGATGCGCCCAGACGCGCAAACTCTAGTCCGAAGCCCGAGGCGGCGCCGGTGATGACTAATGTTTTCACGGCACTGCTCATACCAACTTCACCAACTGCTTCCCAAAGTTTTTGCCCTTGAGCAAGTCGAGGAACGACTGAGGCGCATTCGCCAATCCGTCCGCAATCGATTCGCGAAATTTGATCTTGCCGGAAGCGACGTAACCGCCCAACTCGGTCAAACCTTCGGGCCATAGATTCATGTGTTCGCTCACAATGAAGCCTTGGAATTTCAAGCGTGATTGCAGAATCAGCTGCGGCGCCATCATCGGAATCGGCGCGCCGTTGTAGCCCGAAATCATGCCGCACATCGCCACGCGGCCAAACGCATTCATTCGCAACATCACGGCGTCCATGATCGTTCCACCGACGTTTTCAAAATGGCAATCAATGCCGCGCGGCGTCACCGCTTTGAGCGCACTGTAAAAGGCTTTCGGATCGGGAAAAGCTTTGTAGTCGATGCAATCGTCGAACCCCAATTCGTTCTTAACGTAGGCGCATTTTTCAACGCCGCCAGCGATACCAACGACATGCATACCTTTGAGCTTTGCAAGTTGCCCAACGACCGAACCCACTGCGCCGGACGCGGCATCCACACAAACCGTTTCTCCCGCCTTTGGCTCGCAAATTTTCATCAGGCCGTACCAAGCCGTCATGCCCGGCATACCGACGCTACCGAGGTACGCCGAAAGCGGAATGTGCGTGGTGTCGACCTTGCTGATGTCACCCTTGCCCGAAGCGGTGGAAAATTGTTGCCAACCACCCATGCCGACGACTTTGTCTCTCACCGCAAACTTCGGATTGCGTGACTCGACCACCTCGCCCACGGTGCCGCCAATCATCGTTTCATTCAACGGCTGTGGCTGCGCGTAGCTCTTCGCGTCGTTCATGCGACCGCGCATGTACGGATCGAGCGAGAGGTAATGATGTTTCACGCGAACTTGCCCGTCGTCGAGCGGCGCAAGCGCCACTTCTTCGAGACGAAAATTTGCGGTTGTGGGCTCTGCAGCAGGGCGCGAGGCGAGGACGATACGTTGATTGTTCATTGAATACTCGATTAAATTTTTAGTCGTAGGGCAGGCACTGCTCGCCATCGTGAACTAGGCGGGCAATGCCCGCCCTACGCAAACTATTCACCGCTCACTGTTCACCGCTCACCAAATATCAGCCGCCCGCGATGATCGAAACGCCGC
>DAINAJ010000239.1:0-4085 GCA_036733505.1 Casimicrobium sp. | reverse complement strand
CCGCCCTCACCCGCTGCAAACTGCTCGCGCTGCGTATCACTCGCGTCAGCGGGTAGTTCGGCGCCGGTGAAGACAAAGAGCAAGCGTTGCGGCTCGGGTTGTGCTTTAGCGGCGCGAAGTAGATCGTCAAAACTCGTGATGTTCATGTCTGCATTCCCGTCGAATCAAACGTGGTTCGGCGGCGTGTTGTGACCGCGCGGCACGTTCAACCGTCGCGCGCGCGCCATCTGATAGGGACGGAAAACATACGCGAGCGAGGCAAATCCGCTCCACACATGCACCAGGCGACTAAATGGAAACAACAAGAAGATGGTCATGCCAAGCACCATGTGCACCTTAAACGGCCAATCAATTGCTGCAAGTGCTGTTGCGTCTGGGCGCAGGGTAAAGATGCGTTGCGCCCAATCCGCAAGAATCAACATTTGGTTCGCGTCAGCGCGGTGCGCATAGGAAAACGGCAGCGTGAGCAAGCCTAGGCAGAGCTGCACCCAAAGGATGACCAAGATCGCGAGATCAGTGCGGTGACTCGTGAGGCGAATGCGTGGATCGAATATCCGGCGATACAGCAGTAGCGTAAGACCGACGAAGCACAACAGTCCCGCAAACCCACCAGAAACGATAGCGATCATTTGTTTAGTAGGCGCGCTGATAAACGGCTCGTACATAAAGTGGGGCGTTAGCAAACCCGCTGTATGGCCGAAAAACAGGAACAAGATGCCGACGTGAAACAAATTGCTGCCCCAGCGCAACGTACCGGTCCGAAGCATTTGCGATGAATCGCTCTTCCATGTGTACTGGTCGCGATCGAAACGCGCGAGACTGCCCATCAAAAAAATCGCAAGGCAGATGTACGGATAAATGTTGAAGAAGAAATTGGTGACAAATCCAGGTGCGGCGTTCATACGCGTGCTCCTTGTGTTTTGGCTGACGTTTGGTGGGTGCGAACGATGTGAACCGGCTGCGGCTGATCAGGACGCGCTTGGCCGCTCGTCGAGCAGCCATCGAACGCGACGGGTTCCGCCCAACTCTCGTCAATTGGTGGCTCGTCCGCAATCGTTACCGGGCGTGCGGTTTCCCCCGCAAGATCGAGCAGAGCGCCGAGCACACTCGCGTAACGGCTTTCGCGTTTTTCTAAGGCGTTGAAAATGACGTTGAGGATGTTGGCCGTTTCAGACAGAAACGCCTTCGCCTCGGTCGGCGGTTGTGTTGACGCGTATTCAAGTGCAACCGGAAGATGGTCGGGAATTTCGCCCTCCGCGAGATACAGGCCGGCTTTTTCGTAGGTCTGCGCAAGGTCAATCATTGCAGGCCCGCGATCACGAGAATCACCGTGTACGTGCTCAAAAAGGTGCAACGAAGTGCGTCGACCACTATCGAACAATTGCACGTAATCAGCTTCAGCATCTATTGCACTTTGGCGTTGAATGCTCGCGATTAAGGCGTCTAATTCGGCGAGCCGATTCGCGCGCAGGGCTTGTTCGCCATGGAGCGTGTCTCGCATCTCGTCGAGGTGCTCGCGCACGGCGGTGTCCGGATAGCTTACTAAGCGTGCAAGCACGCGAAGCGTTAAGGTCATGGGACGTGTTTTGTTTGCAAACATAATTACACCGCCGCCTTAATCGGAATCGTGCGCCGCTTTTCGCTGCCGAAGAGACTCGTTTCGCTTACTCCCTCAGAGCAGCCATTACCAAATGAGAAACCACATCCTCCACGAATGTTGAAGGTGTTCTCTGCGTATTCACGATGTGTCGACGGAATCACAAAGCGATCCTCGTAGTTCGCAATCGCCATGACGTGATACATCTCCTCGACTTCCGCTTGCGTTAGCCCGACCTGCTTGAGCACCTCAAGATTGACCTGCCCATCGACGTGTTTTCCGCGTTGGTATGCACGCATCGCGAGCATGCGTTCTAGTGCGCGCTCGACGGGCATGGTGTCACCCGCAGTCAGCAAGTTCGCCAGATACTTCACCGGAATACGCAACTGCTTAACGTCGGGAATTTGGCCGTTGCTGCCCATATGCCCCGCGTTAGCAGCAGCCGTTATTGGCGAGAGCGGCGGCACGTACCAGACCATTGGCAACGTGCGGTATTCGGGATGTAACGGCAATGCCACCTTCCATTCGACCGCCATTTTGTAAACGGGGCTGTTGCGCGCGGCTTCCATCCACTTGTCCGGTACGCCATCGTGACGGGCTTGCGCAATCACTTCAGGATCGTTTGGATCGAGAAAGATATCGAGCTGGGCTTGGTACAAGTCGCGATCATGCTCAACACTCGCGGCCTGTTGAATGCGATCTGCGTCATAGAGCAGTACACCGAGGTAGCGAATGCGGCCCACGCAAGTCTCGGAGCAAACCGTAGGCTGACCGGCCTCAATGCGTGGATAACAGAAGATGCACTTCTCGGCTTTGCCGCTCTTCCAGTTGTAGTAGATTTTTTTGTACGGGCATCCACTCACGCACATACGCCAACCACGACATTTGTCCTGATCAATGAGAACGATACCGTCCTCTTCGCGTTTGTAGATTGAGCCTGATGGGCAACTTGCTACGCAAGCCGGATTGAGGCAGTGCTCGCACAGACGCGGCAAATACATCATGAAGGTGTTTTCAAACTCACCGACCATGGCTTTTTGCGTAGCCTCGAAGCCCTCAAAGTTTGAATCCACACTTCGCTTGCTGAATTCGCCACCGAGCAGCTCCTCCCAGTTCGGGCCCCACACGATTTTGTCCATCTGCTTACCCGTAATTAGGCTGCGAGGACGTGCTGTTGGGCTCGCCTTCATCTCTGGCGCGCTTTGCAAATGGTCATAGTCGAACGTAAACGGCTCGTAGTAATCGTCAATTTCCGGCAGACTCGGATTAGCGAAAATCTTCATGAGCAGCTTCCACTTGCCGCCTTGGCGTGGCTCGATACTGCCATTGGCCTTTCGCACCCAACCGCCATTCCATTTGTTTTGGTTTTCCCATTCTTTTGGGTAGCCGATTCCGGGTTTGGTTTCGACGTTGTTGAACCACGCATATTCCACGCCGGGCCGACTGGTCCAAACGTTTTTGCAGGTCACGCTGCAGGTGTGGCAACCGATGCATTTGTCGAGATTGAGCACCATGCCGATTTGTGCGCGGACTTTCATGCGTTTTCTCCTTGCGCTTGAACTAATGCAGCGCGTTCTGCCCCGACGGGCGTGTCGAGCCAGTCAATCTTGTTCATCTTGCGAACGACCACGAATTCATCGCGGTTGGTGCCGATCGTCCCGTAGTAGTTGAAGCCGTACGAAAGTTGCGCATAGCCACCGATCATGTGAGTCGGCTTCAATACGATGCGCGTCACTGAGTTGTGAATACCACCGCGTACGCCCGTTATTTCTGCGCCAGGCGTGTTGATAATCTTTTCCTGCGCGTGATACATCATCACCATACCGTTGTTTACGCGTTGGCTCACTACGGCGCGCGCGGCAATGGCACCGTTGATATTGAACAGTTCCACCCAGTCGTTGTCGACGATGCCCGCTTTCTTGGCGTCGTCCTCGCTAAGCCAAATGATCGGACCGCCGCGACTCAGCGTGAGCATCATCAGGTTGTCGGTGTAGGTGCTGTGAATGCCCCACTTCTGATGCGGCGTAATAAAGTTCAGCAGAATTTCCGGATTGCCATTGCTGCGCAAATTGTGAATTCCCGCTGTCGTTTTCAAGTCGACCGGCGGACGATAGCTAGAGAAGCCCTCGCCGAACGCAATCATCCACGGATGATCTTGGTAGAACTGTTGCCGTCCGGTAAGCGTGCGCCACGGGATGAACTCATGCACGTTGGTGTAACCGGCGTTGTAGCTGACTGTTTCGCTTTCGATCCCGCTCCACGTGGGCGAGCTGATGATCTTGCGCGGCTGCGCTTGAATATCTCGGAAGCGAATTTTTTCGTCTTCGCGGTGCAACGCGAGATGTGTGTGGTCACGGCCCGTGATCTTCGACAGTGCTTCCCAAGCCTTGACCGAAACGTGACCATTAGTCTCTGGCGCGAGCTGCAAGACCACTTCGCACGCGTCTATATCCGTCTCAATTTTCGGCATACCTTTGGTCACGCCTTC
>DAINAJ010000238.1:0-4090 GCA_036733505.1 Casimicrobium sp. | reverse complement strand
CGCTGCGCTGCTACGCTTCGTGCATGGACAATCTTGATCTAGATGTTTTGAAAACCGCGCTTAGCTGGACCGAAGCTGGCCGCCGCGCCACGCTGGGCACCGTCGTGCGCACATGGGGCAGCGCGCCTCGCCCGATTGGCGCGATGATGGCAATTCGTGATGACGGACAGGTGATCGGCTCCGTCTCTGGCGGGTGCATTGAGGACGATTTGATCGACCAAGTGAAGAGCGGCAAACTTGCTGCGCGCTTGCCCGAAGCGGTGAGCTACGGCGTCGCGATTGACCAAGCGCGTGAGTTTGGCTTGCCCTGCGGTGGCACGGTGCAAATGGTGTTGGAGCCGATCACGCCGCTCTCCGACATTCGCGGGCTGCTCGCGGATTTGGAATCGCGCAAAATCGTGAAGCGCACACTGAGCTTAGAGACCGGCATAACGCACCGCGCGACGGCCGCCGGCGCCGACGTGCTGGCGTTTGACGGCGCGTCCCTCACCACCATTCATGGCCCGAAATATCGCTTGTTGATTATCGGCGCGGGGCAGCTCTCGAAGTACTTGGCAACGATGGCAATCCCACTCGACTATCAAGTCACGGTCTGTGATCCACGCGAAGAATATCAAGAGCAATGGAGCGACTTGCCGCAGGTTACGATGTCGAAAGAAATGCCGGACGACTTAGTGATTGCGATGAATCTCGACGGCAACAGCGCCGTGGTCGCTCTCACGCACGACCCGAAGCTTGATGACCTCGCGCTCATGGAAGCGCTCAAATCGCCTGCGTTTTACATCGGCGCACTGGGCTCGAAATCGAACAACGTGAAGCGACGCGCTCGGCTCCTTGAATTTGACGTCACCGCCGACGAAGTGAAGCGTCTACACGGCCCCGTCGGACTAGATATTGGCGCGAAAACGCCATCTGAAATCGCTGTCTCGGTGCTCGCCGAAATGACCGCAGTGAAGCGTGGCGTCACGATGACGCGCAGCAAAAGCGAGATCACAGCGCCAGGTAACTCGAGCGCTGGTTGCGGCGTTTAGTCGCCGCTCTGAGTCGATTGCGGTTCGCGCGAAATCCGCAAAATTACTTGAGTAAATTGCTCTTGTTTTCGGACGTTCATTAGTCGCAGTTCCCCTATGAAACTTTGTCGCAGCGCAACATTTTGCGCTGCGATTTTTCCTGCGCATTTTTCTGAACAAACCACGTGCTTTATGCAATGGATTGCCAATAGAATAAGTACGGATTTAGAAGCCCACTGGAATCGGGGCACAAACAATTCCGACTTCGTACACAAAACGCAACAAGGAGACTCTGATGCAGAAAGTGCTGCACATAAACCCCGACAAGTGCACCGGGTGTTTGCAATGTGAAATGGCGTGCTCTTACGAGAACTACCAAGTTTTCGCGCCCGCGAAATCACGCATCAAAGTCTTCGACTTTCACAAGACCGGCAAGAAGGTCCCGTACACCTGCACACAATGCGCAGAAGCTTGGTGCTTACACGCGTGTCCGGTTCAGGCCATCACCGTCGACAAGAACACAGGCGCAAAGGTTGTCAACGATGCGACTTGCGTCGGCTGCAAGGTGTGCACGATCGCATGCCCATTCGGCACCGTGAACTACGTGCAAGAAACCGGCAAAGTGCAAAAGTGCGATTTGTGTGAAGGCAACCCAGCCTGCGCAGAAGCCTGCCCCACCGGTGCGATCACGTATGTGGATGCGAACTGGACCGGCCTTGGGAAGATGGCCGATTGGGCCAACAAACTCGGCAACCAGCCCAGCGCGGCGTAACGAAACACACAAGGAGAAAGCATCATGTCTTGGGCTGGAAAAATTCTGCGTGTGAATCTCACCGCTGGCACCGTCAAATCGGAGCCATTAAACATGCAATGGGCGCGCGACTACATTGGTTCGCGCGGCTTGGGCACGAAGTATCTCGTGGAAGAAGTTGACGCGACAGTCGACCCTCTTTCCGCGGACAACAAAATCATTTGGGCCACAGGCCCATTGACCGGCACGATGGCCTCTACGGGCGGTCGCTACACAGTGATCACCAAAGGCCCATTGACCGGCGCAATCGCCTGCTCGAACTCCGGCGGCTACTGGGGCGCAGAGTTCAAGATGGCCGGATGGGATATGGTCATATTCGAGGGCAAATCGGCAAAGCCTGTTTACCTCTATGTGAACGACGACACCGCCGAACTTCGCGACGCTGCACATCTGTGGGGCAAGAGCGTTTGGGAAACCGAAGAGTCGCTGAAGAAAGGTCTGCAAGACCCGCTGGTGCGCGTCTCCTCCATCGGCAAAGCAGGTGAAAACCAAGTGTTGTTCGCAGCTGTCGTGAACGACCTGCACCGTGCGGCCGGACGCTCTGGCGTCGGCGCGGTGATGGGCAGCAAGAACCTGAAGGCCATCGCTGTTCGCGGAACCAAGGGCGTCGGCAACATCAAGAATCCGAAAGCGTTCTTCACGGCGGTTGCTGAGAAGAAAAAAATCCTCGCCGAAAACGGCGTGACGGGCCAAGGCTTGCCAGCGTACGGTACGCAAGTGTTGATGAACGTCATCAACGAAGTCGGCGCACTGCCCACGCGTAACCATCGCGACAATCAGTTCGAAGGCGCGGGCGACATTTCTGCCGAAGCGATGGTCACGCCACGCAAGACCGACGGCAAGAAACACCTCGTGACGAATCAAGCCTGCTTCGGTTGCACGATCGCATGCGGTCGCATCAGCAAGCTAGACGAAGGCCATTTCACGGTCGAGAACAAACCACAGTACTGGGGTGCGAACGGCGGCTTGGAATACGAAGCTGCATGGGCGCTCGGCGCAGCCAACGGCGTAAACGATCTCGAAGCGCTGCAGTACGTGAATCTGCTGTGCAACGAAGAAGGCATCGACCCAATTAGCTTCGGCGCAACGGTCGGCGCCGTCATGGAATTGCATCAGATGGGCGTCATCACGAGCGAGCAGCTTGGCATCGATGCAACCTTTGGCTCAGCCAAAGCCCTGGCGTTCCTCGCGGAAGAAACGGTCAACGGTCGCGGTTTCGGCAAAGAGATCGGCCAAGGCTCGAAACGCCTCACGGCCAAGTACGGGCACCCCGAATTGTCGATGTCGTCGAAGGGCCAGGAATTCCCTGCCTACGACGGTCGCGCGATTCAGGGTATCGGCCTCGCGTACGCTACGTCCAATCGCGGCGGCTGCCATTTGCGCGGCTACACGATTGCCTCCGAAGTGCTTGGCATTCCAGTGAAGACCGATCCGTTGGTGTCCGAAGGCAAACCAGAATTGGTCAAAGCGTTCCAAGATGCAACGGCGGCGTTCGACTCGTCGGGCTTGTGCATCTTCACAACGTTTGCGTGGGGTCTGCCTGACTTGGCACCGCAGCTTCAAGGCGCGTGTGGCGACGAATTCACGACCGAAGAACTCGCGCACATTGGCGAGCGTATTTGGAACATGGAGCGCGACTTTAACAACCGCGCGGGCTTCACCAACAAAGACGACTCGCTGCCGAAGCGCCTGCTCGAAGAAGCCTGCAAATCGGGCCCAGCGAAGGGCAAAGTCAACGAACTCGGCGCGATGCTTCCGAAGTACTATGAGGCGCGCGGCTGGAACGGTGACGGCACGCTCAAAGCCGAAACGCGTAAGCGCCTCGGCCTGTAATCAAACGCGCTGCGGCCCGAGCGGCACCAGCGCGTACAAGGGGCTACCGCGTAGGTTTGCCCCTTTTTTTATTCGGAAATTGAGGAGAAACGTATGCGCCACCATGTCATTCTCGGAAGCGGCCCCGCTGGCGTGATCGCTGCGGAAACGATTCGCCAACACGCACCCGCTGACGCTATAACGATGATCGGCGACGAGCCCGAAGCACCGTATTCACGCATGGCGATTCCGTACCTAATCGCGGGCAACATCAACGAAGCCGGCACGCACTTGCGCCAAGACGTGGGGCATTTTTCGAAGCTCAACATCACGATCAAACAAGCGACGGCGAAGTCAATCAACACGGCCTCGCGAAGCGTCGCGCTCAGCACAGGCGAAACCATCAACTTCGACACGCTCCTCATCGCCACCGGCTCGCGCCCCGCTTCGCCACCGA
>DAINAJ010000237.1:0-4100 GCA_036733505.1 Casimicrobium sp. | reverse complement strand
GCTTTGTAGTTCGCCGCTTGGCTCCAGTTCACGAAATGGAGAACCGTGACAAGGTCTTCCAGCGACCAGGGGCTCGCCGTGAAGCCCGCGAGCTTTAGCTCTGCCGGCAAATCGGTCGCATTGCCGACGATGTAAGCGTTAAGGCCTTCCGCGTACCAACCCAAAAATTCACGCGACGCGGGCGAAAGTAATTTGGCGTGGCGCTCTGCGTTACGGCGCAAGCCGATGCGACGCATTTCACGATCGTTCGGCAAGCCCTTTTCGCCAATGGCTTCGGCGAGTCGTCCAGTGGCCAGCGCGCGGTAGGCTGTCAACTGGAAAATGCGCGACTGCGCCGTGACAAAGCCTTGCGCCCGAATCAGGTCCGGCGTGTTCTGCGCGAATACGTACGGAATACCGTTGGTGTCACGTAGAACGTCAACCCGATCTTTGAGCCCAGCAAAGGCCAGCGATCCGGTGACATTTGGCCCGCGAGCCGCCCCTGACAGCACCCAGACACTCGCTGCACCGACGACGACAACGAGCCCCAACAAAACACGCACAATCCAACGCAACATAGCAGCCTCCTCCGCTTTTGTCTCAGCTTAGCGGAAACGGAGATTCAGCGCAGGTGATGCCACCCTCGGTCGCGGTGAGGAGTTAAAGCTTGGTTTGCGGCAGCATGTAGTTGGCGTCTGTGACTAAGTCAACGCCGCACGATAGATTGTCGATCCAGTCGATGAACTGCCCGCATATCTCGCGGCCTTTGAAGTACGGACCGTGCTGCGGGACGATCATTTCGATGTCTAGTTGACGCACCATGCGCGCCCAGAGGCGGCATACTTTGTTCGACACCATGTAACGCCGATGAAAACCCTCCATGTGCGGAATGTGCTTGTTGAAGTCTTTCACCGCCATTCCACACACCGCCGGCGGCATGAGCGAAGCGCCCAAGTCACCCGAGAACAAAATTTTGCTCACCGGGTCGTAGAACTGAAAATTCCCCTCCGAATGCAAAAAGTGCGCCGGAATTAGGCTGATCGTACTTTTGCCCAATGGCAAAATGCCGCCGTCGTCGCGAACCGCTTTGATGCGACCCTCGGTTCGGGTCCCGGTGCAAAAGTGCGGCGCGAATCGCGACCAAATACTTGAAATGACGAGTTCACACTCGGTGCCGCTGAGCCACCGAGCAAGCGACGCGATGATGTCTGGATCGGCGTGCGAGGCGAGCACGTAGCGCAGCTTTTTCGGCGGAAAGTAGCGCGACATCGTCATATAGAGCGCGCTGTACGTCATGTTGCCACCCGGATCAACCAGCGCAGCGTCGCCGTTATCGACGATGAGAAACTGGTTGGCTTGCACCGCGTCAGATGGGCCTTCGTTGACTAGATCTGAAAACGAGATGCAGACGTGCTTGCCGTCGTTGTAGAGCTCGGTGGGGGCAAACATAGTATTTCCTGCAATTTAGACAATTAGCCAACGCCCAATTCATGCGGCAACGGGGCGACGAGAAACGCATCGTCCCCGTGTGTTTGTCTAAACGCGGGATGAAGCTGTAGCAATTTTCACCGGGTGACGCCACGCAGCAATTGACCATTGTCAACAGAATCTTCTTAGGGCGGCAACATTTCGCGGGAGCCGCCTACCCATCACACCTCCCAGGTGGGATGGCCGGTTTCTGGCGATCGGCCCGGTTTCGCGCTATAATTTTTGGCTCTGCTCCACGGCACATACGCCTTGCGACGGCAAGTTTGAGTCCGCTCAACGACAGCCGCAACACTGCGCTACTAACAAACGCCGGGGGTCAGATAAGCGCTTCTGCTACGCGTTTCCGCAATGTGCGGCGACACAAAGCAAGCAATTTCTGTCCATAGATCGTTCCAAGAAAAGGAAAATGACATGCGTCATTACGAGATCGTTTTTATCGTCCACCCGGACCAAAGCGAGCAAGTGCCTACGATGGTTGAGCGTTATCGCTCCCTCGTCACCGGCAAAGGCGGCAAGATTCATCGCCTCGAAGACTGGGGTCGCCGTCAACTGGCCTACCCAATCAACAAAATCTACAAAGCACACTACGTGTGCATGAACATCGAAATCGATCGCGATACGCTGATCGAACTCGAAACCGCGTTCAAGTTCAACGACGCAGTGCTTCGCCACCTCACCGTCAAGAAAGACGCCGCTGAAGTTGCGCCTTCGCCCATGATGAGCGGCGAAAAGTCCAAGAACCTCACCTCCGCTGACGCTGCTGACGCAGTGACAGCCGAATAAGGAGTACGCATCATGGCATTCGGCAAACCCAAATTTAATCAGCGCCCTAAGCGTCCACCGTCACTTTTCAAACGCAAAAAATTCTGCCGCTTCACGGCAGCAGGCGTTAAAGAGATCGACTACAAAGACATCGACACGCTGAAAGACTTCATTCAGGAAAACGGCAAGATCATGCCGGGCCGCGTTACTGGCACCAAAGCCAAGTACCAGCGCCAACTGACGGTCGCTATCAACCGCGCGCGCTTCTTGGCGCTCGTGCCGTACTGCGATCAACACGAATAGTCGTAGGAAGGTAAATTCATCATGCAAATCATCCTTCTTGAAAAAGTTGTCAACGTCGGCCTGTTGGGCGATATCGTTAAGGTCAAAGACGGTTACGCTCGTAACTTCCTGATCCCACAAGGTAAAGCTAAGCGCGCTACTGAGAAAAACATTGCGGACTTAGCGGTTCGTCGTGCAGAGCTCGAAAAAGTTGCCGCCGAGAAACTCGCAGTGCAAACCGCGCTGGGCGAAAAGCTCAACGGCGTTGAACTGAAAATGTCGCAAAAAGCGGGCGTTGACGGTCGTTTGTTCGGCTCAGTGACTAACGTTGACATCGCGGAAGCCCTGCGCGCTCAAGGCTACGAAGCCACCAAAGCAATGGTGCTCATGCCAAACGGCCCGATCAAGGCCATCGGCGAAACGTCGATCAAGCTTCAGTTGCACACCGATGTAACGAGCGAAATCAAAGTCGTTGTTGTCGCAGAAAAAGATTAATTCTTTTCTACCGACCCAGAAAACCCGCCAAGGGGCAACCCAGGCGGGTTTTTTGTTGCCCTATTTCTGCGATTAACGATGCATCCCGAGTTTCACATTACGTTCCTCCACGCCAACGGCTATCCGTCGGGCGTGTATCGGCAGTTCTTCGATGCGCTGAGTGTGCACGCGACGATAGACGCTCCGGAAATATTGGAGTCCGCGCCTGATTGTCCGCCGGTGAAACGCTGGCCACAGATGCTTGAACAAGTCTCGCATCGAATGCGCAAAGCACCTTCCATCACGGCTGCGAAGGCGTCCAAACGACTTCCACACGTCCTCATGGGGCATTCGATGGGCGGCTATCTCGCGCTGCAGGCCGCGGCGCGGCATCCCGATCACATTTGTCACGTCGTTCTGATTGATTCGCCCATTCCGACGAGTTGGCGCGCGCAGGTTTTGAATTTTTCGCAGCTCACGGGCTTGGCGTATAAAGCGGGACCTGCGCCGATCGCGGCTCGCCGGCGCGACGTGTGGCCATCGCGAAGTGCAGCGTTCGACTTTTTTGCTGAGAAGAACTTCGTAAAGCGTTGGGCACCGGGCGTGCTCGATGATTTCATTGAACACGCGTTGGTCGATTGCGCCGATGGCGTGACGCTACGCGTGCCGCGAGAAGTGGAACGAGACATTTATGCCCACCTCGCCCACCGCGCAGCACGCATGGCGCTCGGACGATTGCAGCGGCGCGGTATTCCGGTGAGCTTTATTTCTGGCGAATATTCCGAGGAAATGCGCATGGCCGGAGTTCCGGCCAATGTGCGTCTTTTCGCACCGCGCTTTCAACGTTTGCCGCACGGACATTTGATTCCGCTCGAAGCGCCGCATGCATGCGCTGAAGCAGTAATGAAGGCGTTGAAAGCCTAAGCCGAGCGATCGGACGCGGGCCGCACGCGCAACTGCCACGCGGCCACAATCGCAAGCGAGCAGGTCACCGCGAGCATGATGAACACATCATCAAACGCGTCGAGTCTCGCGGCACTGGTGGCGACCCTGGTCAACGAATCGCCATGCGCCGCGATGCGCCATTCGAGCGCGATTCCGCACAAGCTCACCCC
>DAINAJ010000236.1:0-4147 GCA_036733505.1 Casimicrobium sp. | reverse complement strand
ATCGAAGTCGGCGACCAGCCGTACGGCGCGAAAGACGAATCGCTGCATTACGTGGATCTGATGCCCGATGGCCAGCATCGCCAATACACGAGCATTCAAGAAGTGAAGAGCGTCATCACATCGCCGTCCGGCGGTCAGGTGTTGCTCGACAAGGGCTTCTTCAATGTCACCGGCATCGCTTGGAGCGGTCGCGGCAAGATTAAGAAAGTCGACGTGTCCATTGACGGCGGCAAGAACTGGAAAGTCGCGCGATTGGAGACACCGGTTCTGGATAAGTGCCTCACGCGCTTCAACATCGATTGGACCTGGGACGGCAGCGACGCCATCCTCATGTCGCGCGCCACCGATTCAACAGGGCACGTGCAGGCCTCAATGACCGAAATGCGCAAAGTGCGCGGCACACGGTCGATTTATCACAACAACGCAATTCAAAGCTGGCTCGTCTCGGCTAACGGGGAGGTCAGCAATGTTCAGGTCGGCTAACACGCGCACTCGTGCCGCTCTATCTGCGTTAACAGCGATGGCGCTTTTTACCTCTGGCGTCAGTGTGCCGCTCGGTGCCGCCTCGCTGGGCCGTCCCGCCACACCTGCTGAAATCAAAGCGTGGGACATAGACGTCCGCCCTGATTTCGTGGGTTTGCCTCCGGGCGCGGGTACTGTCGCTCGTGGCCAGGAAGTCTGGGAGAGCAAATGCGAAAACTGCCACGGCGCGTTCGGTGAATCCAACGAAGTGTTCACGCCTATCGTCGGCCACACCACGAAAGAAGACATCAAGACCGGTCGCGTGGCGGCTCTGCGCAGCGACACCGTTCCGCAGCGCACCACCATGATGAAACTCTCTGAGCTTTCTGTGCTGTGGGATTACATCAATCGCGCTATGCCATGGAATGCCCCGAAGAGCCTGTCGACCGATGAGGTCTACTCGGTGGTTTCGTACATTCTCAACATGGCAGGTGTCGTGCCGTCGGACTACGTCTTGTCGGAAAAAAACATGCAAGCCACGCAGAACATGTTGCCAAACCGCAACGGCAAATCGCGAGATCACGGCATGTGGGAGTTGGGCAGTAAGCCTGACGTTCAAGGCTCGACCTGCATGACCAACTGCACGCCGAAAGTGACAATCACCAGCGCGCTACCGGCGTTTGCCCGAAATGCGCACGGCGACATTGCCGCGCAGAATCGCATACTTGGCGGACTTCGCGGCGCTGACACCTTAAACCCTGCGCCGACCCAGTTCGTCTCGGCCGCCGAGCGCGCCAAGCAGAGCAAAGCCGCTGCGGCGCCCGCAGTCGCGATGAGCGACCCTGCCAAACTTGCGCAGCAGCACGCTTGCCTCGCCTGTCACGGCGTCGGCAACAAAATTGTCGGACCTGCCTTCACGGACGTCCACAAGAAATACGCTACTCAAAAGGCCGCAGCCGCGAAGCTCTTGACCGTACGCATCAAGTCTGGCGGTGCCGGTGCGTGGGGCTCAATCCCAATGCCAGCCCAAGACCACGTTCCGGATGCCGACATTCAGGCCATCGCTGAATGGATCGCCGCAGGAAAATTTCAGTAATTTCACGCAATTTTTCAACGCAGGGTAAACCGAAGTACTCCGCTCTGCGCTGAACCATAAAATGACCCCATTCACATCATCCCGGAGGTAGTTCCATGAATCAGATTAACGATGGCCGCAGAGCCGCAATCAAAACCGGCGGTTCGTTCGCCGTTATCGCCGCTGCGGTAAGCGCTGGCGTACTCCCTATGAGCGCGTTTGCTCAGTACAACAAGGGCGCGTTTGATGCCAAATCGCTCAACGACGTGATCAAAGCGCTTGGCGGCGCCGGCGTCGAAAAGTCAAGCGACATCGCCATCACCGCGCCAGACATCGCCGAGAACGGCGCAGTCGTTCCAATTGCCGTGGCGAGCAAAATTGCCAACACCCAATCGATCGCGATTCTCGTCGAGAAAAATCCATCGGCGCTGACCGCGCAGTTCGACATCCTGCCAGGCACTGAAGCCAACGTGGGTACGCGCGTAAAAATGGGCCAAAGCTCAAACGTACACGCCGTGGTCAAGGCGGGCGGTAAGTTCTACGTCGCCACGAAAGAAGTCAAGGTCACCCTCGGCGGCTGCGGCGGCTAACTCGAAGCGGCTGCAAGACCGGGATGCTTCGTCAGCGATCCGCTTGTGTGCACGAGCACACGGCGCGAATCGCTTTCTAGCCTGCCGGCCTTTCGCGCGCTTCGATAGATTCACAATATTTTTTTGCTCGGCGACATTCGTCGAAATAGGAGAGAGACATGGCAGATCCGATGCGCATTCGCGCACAACTCAAAGACGGTGGCATTACCGAAGTTCGCGTCCTGATGGCGCACGTGATGGAAACTGGTCAGCGCAAAGACAGCGCTGGCAAAGTAATCCCAGCGTTGCACATCCAGAACGTGACCGCAACATGGAATGGCAAGACAGTGCTGTCCGCTCAGTTCGGCCCCGCTGTGTCGCAAAACCCTGTGATGAATTTCAGCTTCAAGGGCGGCGCTAAAGGCGACAAAGTGGTCGTGAGCTGGACGGACACCGCTGGCGACAAACGCAGCGACGAAGCAACGATTTCGTAAGCGTTACGCTTAGCGTGGGCGGGCGGTGCTCGCCCTCAATATGCAACGCGCGTTTCGGTGGGGATCGAGGGAACGCAATCAAGGAGGATGGGGCATGAAAAAGTTAATCGTCACAGCACTGGCGGCGGTGTTCGCCGTGTCGTCGTTACCGCTGACCGCGCAAGACGCGCAAAAAGAAATTGAACGCTATCGCCAGCTTCTAGCCGACGGTAATCCTGCCGAGCTTTTGGAGATGCGTGGCGAAGCTCTGTGGAAGCAGAAGCGCGGACCGAAAAACGCCACGATGGAAGCCTGTGATTTGGGCTTGGGCGCGGGCAAGGTTGCGGGCGTGAATGCCGTGCTGCCGCGCTACTTCGCCGACGTTGATCGCGTGATGGACCTCGAATCGCGCATCGTGCATTGCGAAATCACGCTGCAAGGCTTTACGATGGCGGAGCTAACCAAGCGTCCGCATTCGCTCGCGCAAAGCGAACGTCAAACCGATCACGAAGCGCTGACAGCGTACGTGGTGGGTCAATCGCGCGGTGCGAAAGTGAACGTACCGCAAACGCACGTCAAAGAGCAGGAGTCGTTCCTGCGCGGCGAAAAAATGTTCTTCTTCAAAGGCGGCCCGTACGACTTCGCTTGCGCGACCTGTCACGGCGTGGACGGCCAGCGCATTCGCTTGCAAGACCTGCCCAATTTTCAAAAGGCCGACAACGCACAGCGCGCCTTCACCACGTGGCCAGCGTATCGCGTAAGCCAAGGCGCGATGCGCACGATGCAGTGGCGCTTGCTCGACTGCTTCCGCCAGCAGCGCTTGCCCGAGTTGGAATTTCTGTCACCCGCGTCGATTGATCTGATCACCTACATGGGTGTCAAGGGCAAAAACGGCGTGATGGACGCGCCAGCGATTAAGCGTTAATGGATCAGAAAAGGAAGCTCATCATGAACAAGAAATCTGTGATCGGAACCTCTCTGATTCTCACGGCGACGGCTGTGCTCGCAGGCTGTGTGGCGATGGATGCCGGCAATAAGGCCGCGCCTGTCGCTAAAGCGCCAACCGACGCCGAGATCGTCGCGTTGCTCAAAGCATCGTTCAAAAACACCCCATCTGCGGGTCACAATCGCCTCGATCAAAGTCCGTTGCAAAAGGCATGTACCGAGGCCTCCCGCACCGGCAAGCCGGTTGATGACAAAGTGCGTATCTCGCTGCAAGAAGCGGCGATGGCCAGCGTGAAATATCCTGCCGACGGCAAGTACCTCGGCGATTGGAAAAAAGGCGAAGCGATCGCCCAAAACGGGCGCGGCCTGCAATACACCGACGCCGTCGGCGCTGCCTCGGGTGGCAACTGTTACGCCTGCCACCAGATCGACAAAAAGGAAATCGCGCACGGCAACATTGGCCCAACGTTGTGGAACTACGGCAAGCTGCGCGGCGGCCCAACGCCCGAAATCACCAAATACACTTGGACTCGCATTTGGAACACACACGCGTTCAACGCCTGTGTGAACATGCCGCGTTTTGGTGATGCAGGCATCCTGACCGAAGCGCAGATCAAAGATGT
>DAINAJ010000235.1:0-4155 GCA_036733505.1 Casimicrobium sp. | reverse complement strand
GCGACGCCGCGAGCCGCAGCGAAACCGCGCGTCTCACCGACCTGAAAACCAATGCAGGCTTCGAAGCGCCGGCAAACGCAGCGCTCGCGCGAGCCGGCGCCGCCGAAGCGCACGCTCGTTTGATCGCGCAGCGCGCTGATGCGGATTTGTGGGTTAAGCAGCTCGTCGCGTTGACGGGGTTGACTGAGCGCGCTGTGCGCGACGCTCTGCCAACGGCAAAGGCTCTGCTGCCGGTGTCCCCGGCGTTCGCGATTGAACGTCTGCCAGCTAGCACGCTGTCGCAACGGCCCGACCTCGCTTCCCTTGAGCGCGAGTTGGCTGCGCTCACAGCCGACATTGGTGCGGCGGAGGCTGATCGCTATCCGCGCATCTCGCTCACAGGTTCCGTTGGGTACAGCCTAGGTCGCGCAATGGGCGCGACGACTGACGGGGCAACGTGGGGCTTTGGGCCGTCAATTACGCTGCCAATTTTCGACGCTGGGCGACGCGCGTCGAACGTAGAGCTGGTGAAAGCTCGCTACGATGAAGCGCTCGCTGGTTACAAAGCCACCGCTTCGCGCGCCGTGCGCGAGGTCGAAGAAGCACTGACGCAAGTTCATGCCGCACGTCTGCGTAAGCCTGACTTGGCGGCTTCTCTCGCGGGTTACCAATCCTTCGAAAAGGCGGCCCAAGCGCGCCTCGCCGCCGGTGCCGGTAGCGTTCTGGAGCTTGAAGATGCGCGTCGCGCCGTGCTGGCCGCACAGGTTGGACTGCTGGCGCTGGAACGCGAACAACTCATTGCGACTATCTCGTTGTACCGCGCGGTAGGCGGCGGATACAGCCTCGCGGATGCGGCGACTAGTCCGGCACGTTGAACAACATTGACATTGAATCAAACACCATGAAGCACCTTTCTCATACCCCCCTGTTTGTCGCGATCTCCGTGGCCATCCTAGCTGGCGTTCTTGTCATCAATCAAGTTAGCGCTGCAGACGACAAAAAAGCGCCAACAGCCGTTGCAAAGCCCGCGTTAACCGTTACGACCGCACGCGCGACGCAGGCCGATTGGCCGCTCAAGCTCGCAGCCAACGGCAATATCGCTGCTTGGCAAGAAGCCGTTGTGGGCGCTGAATCCAACGGCCTGCGCTTGAACGACGTTCGCGTGAACGTCGGTGACAATGTCAAACGCGGTCAAGTGCTCGCGACCTTTGCGCCCGAGAGCATTCAAGGCGATCTCGCGCAACAAAGCGCCAGTGTTGCCGAGGCGGAAGCCGCGCTCGCGGAGGCGGAGGCCAACGCTGCGCGCGCTCGAACCTTGCAGGAAACCGGCGCGATGTCGGCGCAGCAAATCAATCAGTATGTGACTGCCGCCAAAACAGCTCAAGCACGGCTCAATGCGGCAAAGGCAGTGCGCGACAACGGTCGCATTCGATTGGGTTACACGCGCGTGGTTGCTCCGGACGATGGGGTAATTTCCGCACGCGCCGCAACGGTGGGCGCAGTCGTAGGCACGGGTCAAGAACTCTTCCGTTTGATTCGTAAGAACCGCCTCGAATGGCGCGCGGAAGTCACCGCGGCAGAGCTCGCCAAAGTCTCACCCGGCCAAGCGGTGGTGGTCACCACGCCAACGGGTGCGACGGTCAACGGCAAGGTGCGTGTCGTCGCGCCCACCGTCGACACCGCGACGCGAAACGCGCTGGTGTATGTGGATTTAGTCAACAGCGCCGCTGCGAAAGCGGGCATGTTCGCCAAGGGCGATTTCGCTGTCGGCGCGGCAAGTGCGTTGTCACTGCCACAACAAGCCGTGATTCTGCGCGATGGTTTCTCGTACGTATTCAAGCTAGAAGCGGGTAACAAAGTCTCGCAGCTCAAAGTGCAAACCGGCCGTCGAGTCGGCGAGCGCGTCGAAATCATCAGTGGTGTGAAAGCGGGCGAAGAGGTGGTTGCAACTGGCGCAGCGTTTTTAGCCGAAGGCGATACAGTTCGCATCAGCGCTCCGGCTGCGGCACCCGCCACACCCTCTGCGGCCGCAACGCAGAGCGTCGCGAAACCTGTTGCGCCCGCCAAGCAGTAAGGATGCAACGCAATGATTAACGTTTCATCTTGGTCGATCAAAAATCCGATTCCGTCGGTGATGATCTTTGTGCTGCTGACGCTGGCGGGCCTGTTCTCGTTCCAGTCGATGAAGGTGCAAAACTTTCCCGATCTTGATTTGCCAACGGTTACGGTGGCGGCATCGCTGCCAGGCGCGGCACCGGGGCAACTCGAAAATGAAGTCGCTCGTAAGATCGAGAATTCCATCGCGACGCTGCAGGGCGTCAAGCACATCTACACCAAAGTACAAGACGGAGGTGTCACGATCACTGCTGAGTTCCGTCTCGAAAAACCTGTTCAGGAAGCCGTTGATGATGTGCGCTCCGCAGTCTCACGTGTGCGCGGCGATTTGCCTGGCGATTTACGTGATCCGATTATTTCGAAGGTAGACATCGCCGGCGGCGCCGTGCTCGCGTACACCATCGCCTCCAAGCGCATGGACGACGAAGCGCTTTCGTGGTTCGTCGACAACACACTAACGCGCAAACTGCTGTCGGTGCGCGGCGTCGGCGCGGTCACACGCGTTGGTGGCGTCGATCGGCAGATCCAGGTGCAACTTGACGCCGCGCGTATGCAGTCGCTCAAGGTTAGCGCCGCAGATGTGTCGCGCCAATTGCGACAAGTACAAACTGAATCGGGCGGTGGTCGCACGGATTTGGGCGGTGCAGAGCAGTCGATTCGTGTGTTGGCGAACGTGGGCTCGGCAGAAGAAATCGCTGCAATTCAGATCGCATTGAACGACGGACGGCGTATTCGTCTCGATCAGGTCGCCACCATCAAAGACACCATCGCCGAACAACGTTCGGCAGCGTTTCTCAACGGAAAGTCGGTGGTCGGATTCGAAGTTTCGCGCAGCAAGGGCGCGAGCGAAGTCGAAGTCGGCGCTGGCATTCGCAAATCGCTTGACGAGCTCAAACTCGCTAATCCAGACCTTGAGCTCACCGAGTCATTTGACTTCGTAACACCGGTCGAAGAGGAATACAACGCGTCGCTGCGACTTCTGATTGAAGGCGGCTTGCTTGCCGTGCTGGTTGTGTTCTTGTTCTTGCGCGAGTGGCGCGCGACGTTTGTGTCGGCGGTGGCGTTGCCGTTATCGGTGATTCCGGCCTTCATCGGTATGCACTATCTGGGCTTTTCGATCAACGTGGTCACGCTTTTGGCGCTATCACTCGTGATCGGAATTTTGGTCGACGACGCCATTGTTGAGGTTGAAAACATCGTGCGCCATTTGCGCATGGGTAAGACGCCATACGAGGCCGCGATGGAAGCCGCCGACGAGATCGGCCTCGCGGTGATCGCGACGACATTCACGCTGATCGCGGTGTTTCTGCCGACGGCATTCATGAGCGGCATTCCGGGGAAATTCTTCAAGCAATTTGGATGGACCGCGTCGCTCGCGGTGTTCGCTTCATTAGTTGTAGCGCGGCTTCTCACGCCAATGATGGCTGCTTACATCATGAAGCCGATTGTCGGCGCGCACAAAGATCCGAAGTGGCTTTCGATTTACATGCGCTGGGCCGGCTGGTGCTTGAAGCATCGGTGGGCGACCTTGATCGCGGCTGCCGCGTTTTTTGTTGGCTCGATCATGTTGATTCCGCTGTTGCCAACGGGTTTCATTCCGCCCGACGACAACTCGCAAACGCAGGTTTATCTTGAGTTGCCGCCGGGCTCGACACTTGCCGAAACCAAGGCGGCGTCCGAGCAAGCGCGCCTTTTGCTGATGGGCGTGGAGCATGTGAAATCGGTCTACACCACGATTGGCGGTGGCACCGCGGGCACGGATCCGTTTGCGCCACAGGGTTTGGCAGAAGTGCGCAAATCTACGCTCACCGTGTTGCTGACTGAACGGGTTAAACGCCCCGTGAAGAAGCAGCCGATTGAAGCCAAAATCCGCACCGCGCTAGAACAATTGCCCGGCGTGCGCAGCAAAGTTGGGCTTGGCGGTTCGGGCGAAAAGTATGTGCTGGTCTTGACAGGTGAAGATGCCAACGCGATGGCCACGGCCGCGCGCGCCGTTGAGCGCGATCTGCG
The DNA here is from genome assembly GCA_036733505.1 of Casimicrobium sp. Taxonomy (GTDB): domain Bacteria; phylum Pseudomonadota; class Gammaproteobacteria; order Burkholderiales; family Casimicrobiaceae; genus Casimicrobium. Next base: position 51 of record DAINAJ010000235.1, on the reverse strand, counting down.
CACGATTCCTAATCTTGGCAGTATTACGTCGACCGCGAGCTTAGTGCGGCC
>DAINAJ010000234.1:2412-4190 GCA_036733505.1 Casimicrobium sp. | reverse complement strand
GCGTTGGTCAATGTTCACGCGTTCGCGCTCAGTTGGTCGGTGCACTACGCATTGGACTTGGCCGCACAGCCGTGGGATGTCGCGGCCGAATACGTGGTCGCAACGCTGTTTACGCATCGATCCTATCCCGTGCTGGCGTTTCTCTTCGGCGCCGGCGTGGCGATGCAATGGGGACGGCTTCCTGAGGCAACACGCCAACCACGCGATCTGCGACCAAGGTTTTGGGCGCTACTGGTCTTGGGCATCGCTCATGGTCTGATACTTTGGCCGGGCGACGTGCTTTCGACCTACGCAATCGTCGGCCTCGTCAGTGTGGGCCTGCTGAAATCTCGCACGCACCGGATCGGCGCGGTGTCATTCGTCGTGTTCGTCGTCGCTGCGATGCTCTATGTGGTGCTCGGGCTGAGCCAAATTTTTTCGGCCGAAGCCCCGCGCCCATGGCCTTGGCCGGAGGCCACGTCGTTCGCGATTGACAGTTGGCGAGAGACCTTAACCGCGCATCCAGGTGAGTACGCCGAACGCGGGTTGGCTCAGATTCTCGTGATAGATATGTGGGCATTTTTCGCACTGGGCATGTGGGCACACTTGACGGGCTTATTGCAACGTTTCGTGGCCAATCCGTTCGCCAAACCCATGCTTGCTGCCGCGGGCGCAGTTTTGCTTTTCGCGGGTACCGGCGCTGAGTACTACGCCGCTACACAGGGCGGATGGGACGCGAAAACCTACACCGAACTAGGTAGCGGATGGATGTCGGTTGCGCTCTTGCCGGCCAGCCTCGGCGGCTTATGGTTCTGGCTGACGATCGGCTCCCTCTGGAGCGTGCGTGGTGGCTCAACGCGCGGAGTGAAGAGCCTAGTCATCGCCACGGGCCGCGCGCCGCTCACTCAATTTTTCGGACAATCGATCGTGTTCGCGATTCTGTTCAACAAGAGTCTTATCGGCTGGCATGGCGAACTTGGGCGCTTTGCGTATTCGATGATTGCCGTTGTGACGTACATTCTGTTGAGCGGTTTCATCCGCGCGTGGCTCGCGAGCGGCCATGCGCACGGCCCGATGGAAACGCTGTGGCGTGGCTTGACTCGCCGCTTTTCGCCTCCACGTTTGGACAAATCTCCCGTAGAAAGCACGCCCTCATGACTGCTCAGAAAACACTCACTGTTGACGTCGTCTCCGACGTGGTTTGCCCGTGGTGCTACATCGGAAAACGCCATCTTGAGGCCGCCCTTTCTACGTGGCGCGCGGCGAACCCAGACGCAACGGTGGACATTCGCTGGCACGCGTTTCAACTCAACCCCGACTTGCCACTCGAAGGCACAGACCGAAAGGGTTATCTAGAAGCCAAGTTCGGCGGGCCGCAACGCGCCGCCGAGATTTACGCCCGCGTGGGCGCTGCGGGCAAAAGCGCTGGGCTTGATCTCAATTTCGACGGCATCAAGCGCCAGCCCAACACACTCGCCGCGCATGCGCTCATCGCCCACGCACAAACCATTGACGACGGCCGCCACGCCGACGCTATCGTCGAGCAACTGTTCAAAGCGTATTTCGTCGACGGCGAATTCATTGGGGACTTAGACACGCTCGCCAAAATCGCGGGTGACAATGGACTCGACGCCGCGGTCGTGCGCGCCATGCTCGCCGACCCCGCCATGCTGCAACAAATCGCGGCGCAAGACGCAGGCGTGCGCCAACAAGGCATCACCGGCGTGCCGTTTTTTGTGTTCAACCAAAAGCTCGCGCTCTCCGGCGCGCAACCGTCGGACGCGATGGTGGACGCGATG
>DAINAJ010000234.1:0-2312 GCA_036733505.1 Casimicrobium sp. | reverse complement strand
CCGCTTCGGCAAATCGTCTCGCGAACACGAGACGGTTGAATTCGTCTTTACGTGACTGCGGAAGCTGATCGAACATGCTGGTTTTGGTCGGACCCGGCGCAACGGCATTGACCATCACACCGTCCGGGCCGTAGAGCTTCGCGAGGCTTTTCGTCATATTGAGGAGCGCACCCTTGCTCGCGCCGTACCAAACATCTGGGTGACCACCAAATCCGGCGACCGAGGCGATATTGATGATTCGCCCGCAAACTCCATCCTCGCGCGGCAGCGACTTCATGCGCGGTGCGAGGCAGCGAATGAGTTCGGCCGGGGCCTCGATGTTGGTCGCGATCACGTCGCGTCGGTCTTTCGGCGAGTATTGCTCAAAGGACTGCGATGTCAGCATCGCCGCGTTGTTGATAAGCACGTCAACCGGCGGCAATCCCGCGCACAGCGCCTCAATCGCATCGACATCCCGCAGATCAAACGGCAGGCGCTCGCAGTTCGGTCCGTCCAGCTCGAAGCCGGTGAAATTACGTCCCAGCGCAATCACGCGGACGTGCGGCTGCGCTTGAGCCGCCGCCAAATGCCGTTCGTCGCCGCGTTGCAGCAATCGTTTCGCCGTGGCGTAACCTATGCCTCGCGTCGCACCCGTCACAAGAATTGTTTTCATGTGCAAAGTGTAGCGGCGACGCGAAAATAAAAACGCACGACCGGACGCCCATCTATGTTCCCGATTCTTGACCTTTCAGGTGAACCCTTCGCGCGCGGCATGGCGCACGGCCGCGCGGCACGTGCGCAGGTCGCGGGTTCGGTGCGTTGCTACGCGGCGCTGTTTGCGAGCTGCGGAATCTCGTGGCGCGAGGCTCAGGCGCGCGCTGCAGAGTTTCGCGACATCATCGCGGGCTGCGGCGGTGGCATGATGGACGAGATCGACGGCATCGCTGCGGGAAGTGGCTTCCAAGTCGAAGAAATTCTCGCGCTCAATTGCCGCACAGAGATTCTTCCTCCGTCGTTCATGGGCATGGAAACGGTCAACACCGAAGCGGCGCGCAAGAAAAATGCCGCGATGGGGCTTTTTGACATTGGCGAATGCACCAGCGTCGCAGTGTCCGGCGAGCGCTGCATTGATGGACACACGCGCGTCGCTCAAAACTGGGATTGGATCGGGTACCAACGGCAAAACGTCATCATCCTGCGCGTGCAGCGCGACGGATGGCCCGATTTTTTGACGATCACCGAGGCGGGCATACTCGCCAAAATCGGCGTCAACGAGCACGGCCTCGCCATCGGGCTCAACATTTTGCGCGCGACGAATGATCGCCAAGAGCTGGGCATCCCGGTGCACATTTTTCAGCGCATGGCGCTTGATTGCGCTGATGTTGCATCGCTCGTAGCGCTTGCAAAGCCGATGAAATTTTCGTCTTCGTCAAACGCGATCCTGGGTGACGCGCACGGCTTTGTGACCTCGCTCGAATACAGCCCGAGCGGTAGCGCCGCGATACCGCCCACCAACGGCGTGGTCACGCACACCAATCATTTTCAAGACGTTGAGTTGAGTCTGTTTCAAGCACCGCTCACGCAAATGCTCACCACGGAACCGCGACTGCAATGCGCCGGATCGCTCGTTCAGAAGTGGCCCGAACGGATCGACGCCACGCATCTCATCCGCATGCTGCGCGACGAAAGCGGCGAGAGCGTTGATGGCGCGGACGCCAAGTTTGGCGCGATCTGCCGCTCGCCTGATCCGTCGCTGCCTGCGGAACTGCGAGTCGAGAGCGTGCTTGGCGTTGTGATCGATTGCAACGCCCGGAAAATGCTCGTCGCTGCGGGCTTGCCGTCGCGGGTAGATTTTGAGGCGGTGGCGCTTTAACGACCTAAGTTCGCCCGCGCCACGACATTTCCCCGATAATCGCGGGCAAATTTGCATAGCGGCGACGCCGCGAAGCACGCTTTGCTAACTATCACTTCGGGGTCACCATGCCATCTCGTTACTACGCACTTCTTCTCTCGATTGCGGTGTTTATAGCGAGCGCGTGGGCAGCGTTGGTAACCAACTCGCCATGGGTGAGCTGGCCGCTCATCGCGATCAGCGGTTTTCTCTCGGCTGTGGGACTCGTCGACATATCGCAGACAAAGCATGCGATTCGACGCAACTACCCCATCCTGTCGCACTTTCGTTTTTTCTTCGAATACATTCGCCCCGAGATTCGCCAATACTTCATCGAGAGCGACAACGAAGCCTCACCGTTTTCTCGCGCCTCGCGCTCGCTCGTGTACCAACGCGCAAAGAAAGAGTCCGACAAGCGCCCGTTCGGCACGCAGCTTGACGT
>DAINAJ010000233.1:0-4227 GCA_036733505.1 Casimicrobium sp. | reverse complement strand
TGTAGTTGCTCTCTGCCAGAGTGAGCTGCGCGCGTGCCGCGTTGAGCGACGCTGCCGATTGCTTCACTGAGGCTTGCAACAGTGTCGGATCGATCTTGAGCAACACTTGCCCGCGTTTCACGCGGTCATTGAAGTCGACGGTTAACTCGCTCACGGTGCCGGAAACCTGCGTGCCCACATTCACTAAGCCCACAGGGTTAAGCGTTCCGGTAGCGGTGACAAATTGCACGATCGAACCGCGATCTACGTCAGCCGTTTTGTAGCGCGGCTTGTCGTCAGCCGCTCCCATTTTCTTCTGCAACGCATACCCACCCCACGAGATGCCGCCCAGCGCGGCTAGAACGAGAAGTGCAATGACGCGGCCTTTGGTCACAATTTTCATGGAAATGCCAACGATGTCGTTTCGTAAAAGTGGGTTCATTTTTGCCCAATTGCAGCGCGTGCGACCGCTCATGCGACGAGTGACGTGTCGCAGCGACAGAATGCGCTGAAAAAGGTGTGCGGGCGTTGTGCCTCTGCAACGCGACCCCTATCATTCGGGAAGCCTTGAAGTTTGGCGATTGAATGCTACGCACATGCTGTCAGCATAGTGCGCACAGCCCACGAACAACGCGTGAAAGCGGAGCAGCGAATGATCGGTTATGTCACCTTTGGTTCAAATGATTTGCCTCGTGCGTTCGCGTTTTACGACGCGCTGTTCGCGGAGATGGATGGAAAGCGCGCGTGGGAGTCAGATACTGGTGTCGCGTGGCAGGTGCGGCGCGGGCCGAGTCTTGCGGTGATGAAGCCGTTCAACGGCGAGGCCGCGACGGTGGGCAACGGCGTCATGGTCGCGCTGTCCATGCGCAACAAGGAGGATGTCGCTCGCGTGCATGCGAAGGCGTTGAGCCTAGGCGCGGCTGACGAAGGTGCGGTAGGTCCGCGCGGCGAAGGTTTCTACGCAGGATATTTTCGTGACTTAGACGGGAACAAATTGTGCGCGTTTTTTATGGGCTGATGTGCTTGAAGCGCGGCGTTCGCGGCGACTCGACGGAGTAGAAACTAGGATGGCGTTCTTTGATATTTTCCGGAAACTGGGGGGGCGTGGCGCGCCCGCGCCGGTCACGCCACATACGACTGACGAGCCTACGGAGCGGCGTCGTCAATCGAGACAGCCGGTGCCGCCGGGCACCAGTGTGTTGATCGTCGACGACTCAAAAACAGTTGTGGCTGCGCTGGGAAAAATGCTGAGTCAAAACGGCTTCGTGATACATCAAGCGCTCGACGGCGAGACCGCGCTGGAAATTTTGCGAACTAACAAACCCGATCTCATTTTTCTAGACATCATCCTCCCAAAAATGAGTGGCTTCGATGTGCTCCGCCGAGTGCGTCGCTCGCAGTATGTTGGAAAAACGCCGGTCATCATGATGAGCGGGAATGACCTGGCCACCGAGCAGTACTACGTACGCCGCATTGGTGCTAACGACTTCATGAAGAAACCCTTTTCGCGAGCGCAAGTCTTCGCATGTGTCGAGCGGCAGCTGGGACTTCCTGCGCTGTCGTTACAGAGCGGAGCAGGCGAGGGGGGCGAGCAAGGGCCTTCCGTGGTGATGTGAACGCGTGCGTGTCCTTCGCACGGGTTGGAATTTCTCGCCGATCGAGTCGATGCGAAGCCAAGATACTTCCGGCGCACGCTCGTTTGACGTGCCGTCAGTCGTGCCATCATGCGCCCGTGTCGTCGAGGGGCGTAAGTGAATAGTGATCGGGTAGTAGCCACCGGGTTGACGTTGCGTAGGGCGATACACTCGTTCGATCCGTTCACAATCAACATCTAACTTTATGACACAAGCCCTCGCCGGCCTAAAAATCATCGAACTCGGTCAGCTGATCGCAGGCCCGTTTGCTGCTAAGACGTTGGCTGACTTTGGCGCGGATGTGATCAAGATTGAGCCGCCTGCAACTGAGACGAACGAGGGCGGCGATCCGCTGCGCAAATGGCGTTTGTTGCATAACGGCACTTCAGTGTGGTGGCAGGTGCAGTCACGGAACAAGAAGAGCGTCGCGCTGGATTTGCGGCAGGCAGAGGCGCGCGAGATTGTGCGTCAGCTGATCGCTGAGGCCGATGTGTTGATCGAGAACTTCAAGCCCGGCACATTGGAGAAATGGGGCATGGGTTTTGACGCGTTGTCGGCGACCAATCCTGGGCTGATCATGCTGCGTGTGTCTGGTTACGGGCAGACGGGGCCGTATAAAGACAAGCCGGGTTTTGGTGTGGTGGCCGAGGCGATGGGCGGGCTTCGCTTTCTCACGGGCGAGCCGGGGCGCGTGCCCGTTCGCGTGGGCGTCTCGATTGGCGACACGTTGGCGAGTTTGCATGGCGTCATCGGTGTGTTGCTTGCGCTCAACCATCGCAACAACACGAAGAGCGCGTCGCACCCGAAAGGCATCGGGCAGGTGATTGACGTGGCGCTGTATGAGAGCGTGTTTAACGTGATGGAAAGTTTGTTGCCGGAGTACAGCGCGTTTGGCGCGGTACGCGAGGCCGCGGGCTCTGCGTTGCCGGGGATTGCGCCGACTAACGCGTATCCGTGTGCGGATGGTTACGTGCTCGTCGCGGGCAACGGCGATTCGATTTTCAAGCGATTGATGTTGGCGATTGGGCGTGAGGATTTGGCTAACGACGCGCAGCTCGCGAGTAATCCTGGTCGAGTCAAACGGGTAGTTGAATTGGACGAAGCGATTGCGGCGTACACGCGCTCACGTAGCGTGGCTGATGTGATGGCGATGCTTGATTCAGCTGACGTGCCTGGAGGGCGTATCTATACGGTGAAAGACATCGCGGAGGACCCGCATTACCGAGCGCGCGAGATGATTGTGTCGGTGACGAGTGCGGACGGGTTGACCGTGGAGACGCCGGGTATCGTGCCGAAACTATCTGTGACACCCGGTGCGATCACGCGGCGCGCGCCGACGCTTGGCGAAGACACTGATGCGGTGCTTCGGGAGATTGGCGTGACAGCGGAGCAGGTGGCGTTGCTGCGGGCGCGGGGGTTGGTGGGGTAGCGGGGTTTGTCGCCAGCGCGGCGCGTCGTTTCGTTTGTCGCATGTGGCGCGATCCGATGAATGCCGCCCGTAAGTGCGACGGCCAATCGCGGGCAAGCCCGCTCCCACAACCTGTGAGACGTCGGGCGCGTGAGGATGGGCAGGGCTCTCCCTACGTCTGCGTATCAGCTTTTCCGTCCTAACGACCGCCCTGTGGTCATTTAACGGATAAAAACTGAACTATCGACTACATTAAAAACGCAGCGGAAACGACCGCCGGCTAGTCGTTCCATGCAAAAAGCTGTATCCCGTTGTCGCTGTCATGGCTCGCTTTTGCGAGCCGTTACTGCACGACTTGTGAAAGCTCGCCCTTCGTGTAGCGCGCCGCCATGTCGATAAGCGTGACGCCCTTGACCTTTGCGCCTTGGCCTTCGCAGCCGAACTCGATGTAGCGCTGTTTGCAGATTGCTTTCGCGGCTTCGCGCGCGGGCTTGAGCCATTCGCGAGCGTCGAATTTTTCAGGGTTTTCGAACATGAACTTGCGCACCGCGCCGGTCATCGCGAGGCGGATATCGGTGTCGATGTTGATCTTGCGGACGCCGTGTTTGATCGCTTCTTGAATCTCTTCAACCGGCACGCCATACGTCTCTTTCATCGCGCCGCCATATTGGCGAATGATCGCGAGGAGTTCCTGCGGCACCGACGATGAACCGTGCATCACGAGGTGCGTGTTCGGAATGCGTTTGTGAATTTCTTTTACGCGGCTGATCGCGAGAATGTCGCCGGTTGGTTTACGCGTAAATTTGTACGCGCCGTGGCTGGTGCCGATGGCAATCGCCAACGCGTCGAGCTGCGTGGCTTTCACAAATTGCGCGGCTTCTTCCGGGTCGGTGAGCATCTGGCCGTGGTCAAGTTTTCCTTCTGCGCCAATGCCGTCTTCCTCGCCCGCTTCACCCGTTTCGAGCGATCCCAAGCAGCCCAATTCGCCTTCAACCGTCACGCCGACTTTGTGCGCCATGTCGACGACGGCGCGTGTCACTTCAACGTTGTAGGCGAAATCGGCCGGCGTTTTACCGTCCGCGCGCAGCGAACCGTCCATCATCACTGAACCGAAGCCCAGATCAATCGCGCCCTGGCAGATCGCCGGCGTCTGCCCGTGATCTTGATGCATCACCAACGGAATGTGCGGGTAGGCTTCGACGGCGG
>DAINAJ010000232.1:2762-4292 GCA_036733505.1 Casimicrobium sp. | reverse complement strand
CCACGAGCGCACCACCGAACCGTCGCGCCATGCCTCGGCGATATCCGCCACCGGCATCGCAAATTCCTTCTTCGCTTCCATCAGCGCGAAGCCCTCGGCGATCGCTTGCATCATGCCGTACTCGATGCCGTTGTGCACCATCTTCGCGTAGTGCCCCGCGCCGACAGCGCCCGCATGCACAATGCCTTGCGTTTTTGACGGTGCGAGCACTTCGAGATACGGCTGCAATCGCGCATAGCTCGCCGCGGACGCACCGGCCATCACGCAGTAACCGTTCTGCAAACCCCAGACGCCACCCGACACGCCAACGTCTGCGTATTCAATGCCAACCGCGTTGGCCTTCACGGCGCGGCGCTGTGTGTCTTTGTAATTCGCATTGCCGCCATCAACCAGCAGGTCGCCTTTGGCGAGCATCGGCAACAGCGCGTCAATCGTGGACTCAGTGATCTCACCCGACGGCAACATGAGCCACACAACGCGCGGCGAAGGTTGCGCGGTCACTGCCTCTGCTAGCGACGCCACGGCGCTAATGTTCGCCTCAATCGCATTCGCGCGCGCCTCCGGGCTCTGATCGAACGCGACCACCTTCACGCCGCCACGTGCCCAGCGCCGCGCCATGTTCGCACCCATTCGGCCGAGGCCAATGATTGAAATTTGCAAAATGTTCTCTCCTGAAACTTAAAGCGATCCGCGCACTTCTCGAAGACATTTTTTTGCCACAGATTCACACGGATTTCACAGATAGTGCCACTAAATCCGTGTTCATCTGTGTAAATCTGTGGCAACACTTGCTTCGACAAGCGCTACGAGTAACGAATATTTTTTAACGTGTTGGCACCGAAATCACACCGGTGGTGCCACGCGCTCCACCTCTTCCACCGTCGTCAAACCTGTCGCGATTTTGTGCGCACCGGACGCACGAAGCGGCTTCATGCCATCGCGAAACGCTTGCTCGCGCAGCTCGTCCATACCTGCGCCCGCAACCACGAGCTTTCGAAGCTCCGGCGTCATCGTCATCACTTCATACAAACCCGCGCGACCACGGTAGCCCGTCATGCGGCAGTCCAAACAACCCACGGCTTTGTACGTAATGCTAGGCCGCGACGCACGATACGGCTTAGTCAATGCGGCCCATTGTTCGTCAGACAAAGGCTCGGCTGGCGCTTTGCAATTGGCGCACAGCGTGCGGACCAAGCGCTGCGCCATCACCCCAATCACCGTAGAGTTGACCAAATAGGGCGGCACGCCCAGATCAATCAAGCGCGTGATTGCCGTCGGTGCGTCGTTCGTGTGCAAAGTGGAGAGCACCAAATGCCCCGTGAGCGCCGCCTGCACGGCCATCTCCGCTGTGGGAAGATCGCGAATCTCGCCGACCATGATGATGTCGGGATCTTGCCGCATCAAAGTGCGAACGCCGCTCTCGAAGTCCACGCCGATCTGCGGCTGCACCTGCATCTGATTAAACGCAGGCTCCACCATCTCAATCGGGTCTTCGACGGTGCACACGTTCACCTCGGGTGTGGCGAGCGT
>DAINAJ010000232.1:0-2662 GCA_036733505.1 Casimicrobium sp. | reverse complement strand
GCGCGCTGTTCGAACGCGTACTGCCACAACCAATCGACGATGCGCACGATGTGGCGATCGTTGGCGTCCGGCGCTGCGCCGCCCTGCGCACCGAGCTGCACCAATTGCTCAAACGACGAAATCGCGCTCTTGTCGTCGGTCGAGGCCTTTTCCTGCGCACGACGCACGGACTGCGCGAGCGCGAAGAATTCGGCAACGTAGCGCTTCACATCCAGCGGGTTGGCGAACACCAATTCCACGCGTCGACGCAGCAAGTTCGACAGCTCCGGAATCCACGAGCGAACGAACGGCTCGCTGGTCGCGACGGTCACCGAATCAGGCGTCACCGCGACGGGCAAGATGCGATAACGGTTCGCATAGCTCGAACTCATCACTGAACCCACCGCCGCAAAGTCCACCTTCAGCGGATCAATGTGCAGATACGGCACCTTGAGTCTGGCCGCTAACCACTCGGACAGCATTTCAAGCGTGAGCAGACGTTTCGGCGCTTTTTCGCCGCGCCACTTTTGCTCAGCGATGAGGGTCAGCGGATGATCGTAGCTACGAAACTTTGCGGTATCGCGCAGGCCGTCGATAAGTGATCGATCCACCAATCCATCAGCCGCCATCTCTCGCAGCACAAAGTCCAACGTGAGCGCGCGGTCCGCGGCGGGTGGGCCAGACCCGGCGTTGGTGGAAGTGGGCACGTTCGGGGAAGTCTTTTCGGTAGCCATTGGCCTATTTTGCTACACCCGCCTACATCGGCGCGACAGGATCAAATGCCATCGGGTACACGCTCAAAGCTTCACCACACCGAGCACCCGCAGACCGCTCGCTGCGCGAGTGACCAACACGCCCTCGCCCATTGACGGCACCACACCGGTTAGCGCCGTAATGTTGACTTGATGCGTCACCATCAGCCAGCGCTCCGACGTCGGCACAGCACGAATGCGAGCCACGACTTGCGTGTTGCTCTCCGCGTCCACGGGGTTGCCTGCAAACTGCGAGTTGAGTGCGGGCCAATCGCTCACCGCGCGCGCGTCGGTCGCCAGCAGTTTCGCTGTGTCGCGACAGCGGCACCACACGCTGGTGAACACACGTTCAAACACGATGCCGCGTTGCACGTTCCGCGCAGCCATGTCGCGAAGCGCGTCGCGGCCAGCGATGGAAAGGTTTCGTTGAGTGCTACAGTCATCGAGACGAAAGCCTGGCGGATCGCCCAAGCCGGGCTCGGTTTGGCCATGTCGAAGCAAGAGCGTCACGCCGCCACGCTTCAGCAGAGACGACGCAACCTCTTCAGACAAGATCGAAGCCGCGGTCGCGCAACTCGACGCAGCCGCCAACAGCACGGCCCAAAACCCAGCAACAAATGCACGACGCATAATTACCCACTCTCTGAAAATGCTTGCTTTATGACCGTTGATATTGCCACCGCAACCGCGACACCCACGCCAAAGTCCACGATGATTATCGACTGCGCGGCGTATGTGCATGGCAAACGCCAAGCACCGATGGAGGTCGAAGCCATCAGCGATTTTCTCGCGGCACCGCAACCGCCCGGCGCGTTCATCTGGGTGGCACTGTTCGAGCCGACGGCGGAAATACTGGCGGAGATGCAGGAGGAATTTAATCTGCATGAGCTCGCCATCGAAGACACTAATCGCGGTTCGCAGCGCCCGAAGATTGAAGAGTACGGCACGACGCTATTCGTTGTGTTGCACACGATTGAGCAGCACGGCGATGACTTTATTGACGGCGAGCTGCACATTTATTGCAACGAACATTTCCTGCTCACCGTCCGTCATCGCGCCGAGATCGGTTTCAAAAGCGTGCGTGCCGAGCTTGAACGCGAACCTGAGTTTCTCGCGCTGGGTCCTGGCGCGGTGCTGCATGGCTTGATCGACACCGTGGTGGATCGCTTGTTTCCGGAAGCCGACGCACTGGAAGACCGACTCGACAAAATTGAAGAGACGATTTTCGAGGCCAAGACGGATCGCCGTGCGGCCGCCGAAATGCTCTACGCCTTGAAACGCGACACCATGTGTGTGCGCCGCGCGGTAACGCCGTTGGTGGAAGTGTGTGGCCGGCTTTTGACGCATAAGCACCCGATTTTTAGCGAGCCGCTGCGCCCGTATTTCCGCGATGTGCTCGATCACGTGATGCGTATTGATGAAGCGCTCGACAGTCTGCGCGACATGGAAAACAGCGCGACGCAAACAAACCTCTCGCTCATCACGCTCGCCGAAAGCGAAGTGACAAAAAAGCTCGCCGGCTGGGGCGCGATCCTCATGGTGCCCAGCATCGTGGGCACCATTTACGGCATGAATTTCAAAAACATGCCGGAGCTTGAATGGCGTTACGGGTACCCGCTCGCGCTTGGGCTCATGGTGGTCGGCGGCGCTGCGTTGTGGGCGTTTTTTAGGAAGATTCGCTGGGTGTAATCGTTATCAGCTTTTCGACTGTAACGACTGCCAGGCTGTCGTTTTCGGCAGTTACTTCTATAAGTCGACTATAGGCTTAATTTGCCCCAAACGACCGCCTGGCGGTCGCTCCCGCCATAAAGCCATAAACGCGATCCGCCGGATTCGACACGACGTCGGTTCACGAGCACTAGGGAGACGCTGAATAAAGCGACGCCGGTCAGCGCGCCTTGGTTTGGGATGAAATTCGAGACGAAAAACGC
>DAINAJ010000231.1:0-4309 GCA_036733505.1 Casimicrobium sp. | reverse complement strand
CCCGAGGCACCGGTGCGTACCGTTTCCAGAATGACGCCGGGTTCGATGGAGGCGATAAAGGCGTCTAGCTTATCGCTGTTGCCTGTCAGCTCCACGGTGTAGCTCTTGTCGGTGACGTCGAGAATGCGACCACGGAAAATGTCCGCGAGACGCTTCATTTCGTCACGGTCTTTGCCGGCCGCGCGCACTTTGACGAGCATGAGCTCGCGTTCGATGTGATTGCCGTCAGTGAGATCAACGACCTTGATCACTTCGATCAATTTGTTGAGCTGCTTGGTGATTTGTTCGATCACGTCGTCAGAACCGTGCGTGACAATCGTCATGCGGCTCATCGTGATGTCTTCGGTCGTCGCGACCGACAACGAGTCAATGTTGTAGCCGCGCGCCGAGAACAAGCCGACCACGCGTGACAGCGCGCCAGCTTCGTTCTCGAGAAGTACAGAGAGGATATGTCGCATGGTTAGAGATCCTCCGCCAAAATCATTTCGGTCAAGCCTTTGCCGCCGGGAATCATTGGAAACACGTTTTCGGTTTCGTCAGTGATGAAATCCATAAAGACCAACCGATCTTTGAGCGCGATCGCTTCGCGAATCGCACCTTCAACGTCGCCCGGTTTCTCGATCTTCATGCCGACATGGCCATAGGCCTCGGCGAGTTTCACAAAATCCGGCAACGCGTTCATGTAGCTCTCGGCATAGCGATTGCCGTAGAAGAATTCCTGCCACTGCCGCACCATGCCGAGCGAACGGTTGTTCAGGTTCAAAATCTTCATCGGGATGTGATACTGCTTGCAAGTCGACAGCTCTTGAATACACATCTGTACGCTGCCCTCGCCCGTGATGCAAGCGACGGTCGCGTCGGGGTTCGCAAGCTGCGCGCCCATTGCGTACGGAATGCCCACGCCCATCGTGCCTAAGCCGCCGGAGTTGAGCCAGCGACGTGGTTTGGTGAAGGGGTAATACTGCGCGGCCCACATTTGATGTTGGCCCACGTCACTGGTGACAAAGGCGTCGCCGCCCGTGGCTTTCCATAGTGCCTGCACAACCGCTTGCGGCTTGATCTTGCCACCAGCAGCCGCTGGCTTGAACGCCATGCAGTTTTTGCCTTGCCAGTCTTTGATTTTGGCCCACCAGTTTTTGAGCGCGGCTGCGTCGGGTTTCTTCTCGTGCGCTTGGATCTGCGCGAGCATTTCGACCAACACGTCTTTCACGTAGCCAACGATCGGCACGTCCACTTTCACGCGCTTCGAGATCGACGACGGATCGATGTCGATATGAATGATCTTGCGACCATCGCGGAAGAAGTGGCCGGGGTTACCGATCACGCGGTCATCGAAGCGCGCACCGACCGCGAGCAACACGTCGCAGTCTTGCATCGCTTGATTGGCCTCAAAGGTGCCATGCATACCGGGCATACCGAGGTAAAGCGAATCGGTCGCGGGATATGCACCGAGGCCCATGAGCGTATTCGTCACCGGCGCTCCGAGATGACGCACCAGCGCAGTCAGCTCAGCCGAAGCGTCGTTGAGGATCACGCCGCCGCCCGAGTAAATCATCGGACGCTTCGCATCAAGCAGCAGTTGAACTGCTTTCTTGATCTGCCCGCTGTGGCCTTTGCCGGCGGGGTTGTAGCTGCGCATCGAAATTTCTTTCGGATACTCGAACTTGCAGGTGTTCGCGGTCACGTCCTTCGGAATATCCACGAGCACTGGACCGGGGCGGCCGGTAGAGGCGATGTAGAACGCCTTCTTAATCGTGCTTGCTAATTCCTTGACGTCTTTCACCAAGAAATTGTGTTTCACGCAAGGGCGCGTGATGCCCACGGTGTCGCATTCCTGAAACGCATCTTGGCCGATAGCATGCGTCGGCACCTGACCGGAAATGATCACCATTGGGATCGAATCCATGTAGGCCGTGGCAATGCCGGTGACAGCGTTGGTGACGCCGGGGCCGGAGGTGACAAGGCAGACTCCGATACGTTGGCTGGAGCGCGAATACGCATCCGCCGCATGTACAGCAGCTTGCTCGTGCCGAACTAGCACGTGCTTGAACTTGTCTTGTTTAAATATCTCGTCGTAGATATTGAGCACGGCGCCGCCGGGATAGCCGAACACAAAGTCGACTTTTTCTTCCGCGAGGCAGCGAACGACGATTTCCGCGCCAGTAATGGTCTGTGGCATTTTCTTCCTCAAGAGTTTGCAAATTTGCATAAGCCGCGCGTCGGTGGGTATTGACGCTTGGCCCCTGAGGGCAACTTAAAACTGGGTATCCACGGCCTCGCGCACGCTCTGCACGGGCCGAAAAACTAAAGGCTTGTGGCCCGTTTACAGCCCGTGTGCCCTCGACTCGCTCAAAATGAACAAATCAAAGCGCCGCGGTGTCCGAACTCGTAAATATAACGGAAATTGTTGCGCTGCGGAATGGGTTGTCGGCAGCTTGACAAGTCAATGGGCGGATTTAGCACTTTGGCTTCGAATGGCAATTCCACAGGCGAAAACATTCGACAATGGCCGATTCTCGAGCCGCAGAAAAGGAAAAAGGGCTAGCAGTTTTTCAACTGACTAACCCTTTAATGTGTGGCGCGGCTGGCAGGAATTGAACCCACGACCCCTTGGTTCGTAGCCAAGTACTCTAATCCAACTGAGCTACAGCCGCTAAGCTTTGAATTATAGCCACATAGGGGCGTGGCTGTCAAAACGGCGACGGTGTTCATGGTTCGACAGGCTCACCACGAACGGCACGTATGTCTCCCTAGCCCGCTGCGACAATGGCCTTCACGCGCTCTACCGACGGCGCGATTTGCGTTACGCGTTGCGGCAGCGCCATCATGTCCGCTTGCGCGCTGGTGAGCGGCGGCTCGAAGCCGACGGCGGTTTTGACCGTTTCCGCGAATTTGATCGGTAGCGCCGTTTCGAGCACGATCATCGGGATGCCCGGCTTGATCATCGAGCGCGCGACCTTTACGGCGTCGGCGGTGTGAGTGTCGATCAGGCCACCGGTTTTTTCGTAGACCTCGCGAATCGTGGCGAGGCGATCGGCGTGAGAGCTGGTGCCCGCGACGATGCCGAAGCGTTCGCGCTGCGCTTTGAATTCTGGTGTTTGAGAGACGTCGAACGCGCGGCCCGCATCAACCTCGCGCCACAGCGCCGCGATCTTCGCGGCGTCGTTGTTAAACAGATGAAACACGAAGCGCTCGAAGTTCGAAGCCTTCGATATGTCCATCGATGGGCTCGACGTTTCGAACGTTTCTTTGCTCGGGCGCGGTCGGTACACACCGGTGTTGAAAAATTCGGCGAGCACATTGTTTTCGTTGGTGGCGAGCACGAGCGTGTCGATCGGCACGCCCATTTCCCGCGCAATGTGGCCCGCGAGGATGTTGCCAAAATTGCCCGAGGGCACGGCAAACGAAACCTTTTGCGAGTTGTTCGTCGTGGCCGCGAGGTAGCCGCGCACGTAGTACACCACCTGCGCCGAAATGCGACCCCAGTTGATGGAGTTCACGGTGCCGATGTTGTGCTTGCGCTTGAAATCGAGGTCGTTCGAGACAGCTTTGACGATGTCTTGGCAGTCATCGAACACGCCCTCGACGGCGATGTTGTGAATGTTCGCGTCCTGGAGCGAATACATCTGCGCGCGTTGGAACGCGCTCATGCGGCCCGCGGGCGAGAGCATGAATACGTTCACGCCATTGCGTCCGCGCATCGCGTATTCAGCCGCGCTGCCGGTATCACCGCTGGTCGCACCGAGAATGTTCAACGTGGCATTACGGCGACCGAGTTCAAATTCGAACAAGCGACCGAGGAGCTGCATCGCCATATCTTTGAAGGCGAGCGTCGGGCCGTTGGAGAGCGCTTGAATCTGCATGCCCGGTGCGAACGCATCGACCTTGCGAAGCGGCGTGATTTCGTCCGTACCGAACACGTCTTTGGTGTACGCCGCCTTGGTCAACGCTGCGAGCGTTGCTGAATCAATGTCGTCGGGCGACACGAACTTCGAGAGCACCGCATGTGCGAGCGCGTGGTACGGCAGCGCGCGCCAAGCGGTGAGTTCCGCGTCGGTAATCTTCGGCAACGATTCGGGCAGCATGAGCCCGCCGTCTTCACCGAGGCCTGACAGGAGGACTTGGCTGAACGATTGAGTTGGTGAATTGCCGCGAGTGGAGAGATATTTCATGTTCGCCCCCTTGCCCGCATGCGGGCAAGGTAATTGATTGACTACGCCAAATTTTCCAAGCGCAGCAACACAATCTTGCCGCTGGTGCTTGCTTGTGCTTCGATGGCCGCGATGGCGCGTTTGACGTTTTTCTCGAT
>DAINAJ010000230.1:0-4336 GCA_036733505.1 Casimicrobium sp. | reverse complement strand
ACTGCTCACTATTCACCGTTCACTACTCACCTTTAAGAAAAATATGAACATTCTCATCCTCGGCGGCAGCGGCTTTGTCGGCCGCGCAATTTGTAGCAAGCTCGCTTCGGCCGGCCACAGCATCACCGTGCCCACGCGCAAACGCGACAACGCGCGCGCTGTGTACCTGCTGCCGACCGTCACTGTGATCGAAGCGGATCCATCGGATGTAGCGACGCTTACGCAAATCGCGCGCGGCCACGATGCAGTGATCAATCTGATCGGCATTTTGAATGGCGATTTCGAACGCGCGCATGTCACATTTACCGAAACCGCAATCGCGGCATGCAAGGCAGCGGGCGTCTCGCGCTACGTGCACATGAGCGCGCTCGGCGCGTCCGCCGATGGCCCGAGCAAATATCAGAAATCTAAAGCAAAGGCCGAAGCCTTGGTGCGCGCCAGCGGGCTTGATGCAACGATCTTCGCGCCGTCGGTCATCTTCGGTCGAGGTGATTCCTTCCTCACCAAATTTGCCAACATGGTTGGCCTGTTGCCGCCGCTGATGCCGATGGTGTTGCCCGGCGCGAGCGCACAATTTCAGCCGGTGTGGGTAGACGACGTAGCGCGCGCATTCGTCAATTGCCTGACCGACGAGTCCACTTTCGGGCAGCGCTACGAACTGGTTGGGCCAAAGGTCTACACGCTACGTGAGCTCGTTGCTTACGTGATGGCGCTCGCACACGACAAGCACATGATCATCGGGCTGCCCGGTTTTGTGAGCTCCATGCTTGCGGGTATTTTGCAGTTCGTGCCGACCAAACCGCTCACGCCGGACAACGTGAAATCCATGTCGGTGCCGAATGTCTCCAGCGCAGAATTCCCCGCGTTTGCAGGCGTTCGCAGCAGCGTAGAAGACGTGGTGCCGGGCTACCTCGGGCACAGCGCCTCTTTCGACGAGTTTGCCGTCGCGCGAGAAAAGGCGGGACACTAACTAGCGATACAGCTTTGGTGCTTCGCCGACCAGTAGGCGGCGCCTAAAGGCTTTAATTTAGTCATGTCGACTTCATACATTTTTCTCTTGGAAGCGCCGCCCGCTGGTCGCTAGAGCCTCGGAGCTATAACCATGTCCACACTCGATCCCGACCTCGCACGCTACTTCGCCGATCTTGCCGAGAAATTTGCGCCGCTGCCCGCGGATCCAACGCCACTCGAGCGTCGCGCGCGCTATTGGACGCTCTGTGCGCTCGGCAGAACCGCGCTGCCGAGCACAGTCACGATGAACGATGTGCAGCTTGATCTCGAAGCGGGACGCGTGCCGGTGCGCCTCTTTTACGGGCACGATGGCAGCGATGAACCGGTGCCGACGATCATTTACTTTCATGGCGGCGGCTGGGTCGTCGGTGACGCCGACACCCACACGCCCACTTGCGCGCGGCTCGCGCACGAGGCCAACGCGCTGGTCGTCAGCGTGGATTACCCGCTCGCGCCAGAGGCAAATTGGCGCACGCTCACCGACGCCTGCTTTCAAGCGGCGAGCGCCATCGCAACTGATCGCAACGCGCAAGAAGCTGGCGCGCCCATCGCGCTTGCGGGCGACAGCGCAGGCGCGCATCTCGCAGCCGTCACCGCCATTCGCGCGCGCGACGAAGGTAATTTTCACGTCGCATTGCAGGCGCTCATCTACCCGACGATTGAACCGACCTACGGCACCGAGAGCTACGAAACATTCGCAGCCGGCCCCGGCCTGACGCGCGCTGACATGCAGTGGTACTGGAAGCAATTCGTCGGCGACGAACATGCGGTGAATGACTACCGCGTCGCTCCGTCGCGCGCAGCATCACACTCCGGTTTGCCGCCCGCATACGTCATCACCGCAGGCCGCGATCCGCTGCGCGACGAAGGCGTGAACTACGCCAATCAACTCCGCGCCGCCAACATCGAAGTCACGCACGACGAACACGCTTCGTTGCCGCACGGATTCTTGCGTATGGCGAAATACAGCGCCGCAACCGACGCGGCGATAAATCAAATCAATACGCGCATCGGGCAACTGTTGCGCGCGGCCCGGACGTAATCGCCAATCACTGTGGCGCAAACAAGCAAATGACCATCATCACGGATCCTTGGTTCTACGCGTGGGCGATTCCGGCTGTGATCATCACCGGCATTTCCAAGACCGGCCTTGGCGCGGGCGCTGGCGGCATCGCCGTGCCGATGATGAGTCAGGTAATCGCGCCGGGCGTGGCGGCGGGCATCATGCTGCCGATTTTGTGTGTCATGGACGTACTTGGATTGCGCGCATATCGCGGCAAGTGGTCAACGCCAGAACTGAAAAAAATGATGGTGCCCGCGGTGCTCGGCATCGGGCTCGGCGCGCTACTCTTTGGCGTGCTTTCCGTGAAGACGACGAAGGCGCTGCTCGGCGCGATTGCTGTGACCTTTGCGGTGTACCAAGCGGTCCCGACGTTGCGCGATTTGAAGTCGTGGTTGCCACAGAGTCTGCGTCCGTGGCTTTGGTGCGGCCTCTCCGGTTTCACGTCGACGCTCGCACACGCTGGCGGACCGCCGGTGACGATCTATTTGTGGCCGAAGAAGCTTGATCGCACGCAATTTGTTGCGACGACTGTGTTCTTTTTCACGGTGGTAAATGCGGTGAAGCTCGTTCCGTTTGCGATGCTCGGACAACTCAACTTCACGAATCTTGGCACCGCGCTGGTGCTCATGCCGCTGGCACCGCTCGGCGTGTGGCTTGGCGTTCGCGTGAACCGCTGGATCAGCGACGTGGTGTTTCGCCGATTCACGCTCGCGCTCATGTTCATCCTCGGCTGCCGTTTGTTGTTTGAGGGGTTGCGGTGATGACCAACAGGCTCCATACAAGCACTGCGGTCACGCTTGTCGCCGTCGACTGCGCTTATCCTGCGCTTGCGGCATCTGCGCTCGCGCGCTCGGCAGGACAGCTGCCAGTGGCGCGTACGTTATTGCTGACCGATGCCAATATTTCGCACGACGGCGTCGAGGTAGTTCGCATCGCGCCGATTCGTTCGCGTGACGCGTACTCGCAATTCGTACTCAAAGATTTGCGCGCGCACATCAAAACCGACTACGCGCTCGTCGTGCAGTGGGATGGATTCGTGATCGACGGCAACGCGTGGGCTGACGAGTTCTGGAATTACGATTACATCGGTGCGAAATGGCCGCATGAGTCGGGCGAATTTCGTGTCGGCAACGGCGGGTTTTCGCTGCGCTCGAAACGACTCCTCGATGCACTTGCCGACGACGCCGTCGCGCTTAATAGCGAAAACGAAGATACCGCGATTTGCATTCGTCACCGCGCGCTGCTCGAACAAAAGTACGGCATCGTCTTCGCAGACGAGCGCGTCGCGGATCGCTTCGCATTTGACGTGAGTCGGCCCATCGGACCGACGCTCGGATTTCATGGTGCGTTCAATTTTTGGCAGGTGCTGTCGGACGAAGAACTCGTCACCTTCGCGCGCACGGCGCCAGAGCAAATCGTGCAGGGCTTGGGCTTCGCCGCGCTAACGAAAAACTTGGTTGACCTGAAGCGAATCGAAACCGCGCGAGTGTTCGTGGCGCGACGCTTGGCTTCGTTACCGCAGGACTCCGCCACACTTGAGCTGCGCAAAAGCATCGAAGCGCTCGCTGCGCTCCCGGAGGCGACTGCAGTGCCCTCCGCACCAAGCTTTGCGCCGCCCGCTTCGCGCAATGACCCCTGCCCTTGCGGCAGCGGCAAGCGCTACAAAGCCTGTCACGGCGCGTTGGGCGCTGCGGGCGCTGCGGCTCCCGCCGCCAACGCGCCGCTCAACATCGAAGGTGTCATCGGCGAAGCGCTCGTGCTGCACGAACGAGGCAACATTCAAGCCGCTGTCGAGCGCTATGCGCGCGTATTGCAGCAAGAACCCGAGAACCCCACCGCCCTGCATTACGCCGGGCTGTCGCAATACCAAGCGGGACAGCCGTCGACCGCGTTGGAACTCATGTGGCGCTCGGTGAAACTCGCCGATCACGAGCCAGAATTCTTTAGCAACATCAGCGCCGCCGCCTGGACCGCCGGACGCTATGACGAAGGCAAGTGGGCTGCGGAACGCGCTTTGGCACTCAACGCAGAACACGTCGGTGCGCTCAATAATTTGGGCTTCAATCTTCGCTCGATGAACGACATCACGGGCTCGATTGCGGCGTTCGACAAGGCGCTGGAGCTCGCGCCTGACTTTGCCTACGCGCGCTGGAACCGCACCTTCTCGCTTCTCGCGTCAGGCGACTACACGCGCGGCTTCGCAGACTACGAACTCCGATTGCAATTTCCGCAGACGCAACCAAGCGGAAAAATTCCGAACGC
>DAINAJ010000229.1:0-4356 GCA_036733505.1 Casimicrobium sp. | reverse complement strand
CTTCGACGAGACATGACTATTCGGAGCGCTGCGAGAGTTCGCTAGCGCCCAATTTCAAAAGGTGAAAAAGAAGCGCTACTCGACCGCGGCGACGCGGCGTGGGAAGCGAATGTTGAGCTGTTTAAGCTTTCGGTAAAGATGCGTGCGCTCTAGGCCCGCCTTTTCGGCAACGCGGCTCATGTTGCTCGACTCACGCCCCAGCAGATTTTCAAAATAAATCCGCTCGAACGCTTCGCGTGCCTCACGTAGCGGCAGCTCAAAAAACTCTGGTGGCAATGCAGGCCGATCCGGCGTGGACGTATCGCGCAGATCGCCCAAAATCGCCTGCAAATGATCAACCGTAATGTCGTCATTGTTCGATAGCAACAAGCTCGACAGCACGCTCTGCAGCTGAATCAAATTACCCGGCCAAGGTGCCGCTTCGAGGAGCTGTCGCACCTCGGGCGAAAGTCGAGCGGGCGCATCCGACGAAAACGCTAAAGCGCAGCGCTCGATCAAGCCCGACAAGTCGGGCCGGCGCGAACGCAGCGGCGGAATCACCACAGTGCTGGACGACAAAAGCGCAAACAAACTCGGGTCGAAGCGACCCTCGCCAGATAGCTGACCCAACGGCTCACTGCTTGCGCACACGATGCGAACGCCGTAGGTCGTCGTTTTGCCGATCATGAAGGCGAGCGAGCGCTGCTCGCTGCGCGAAAGATGCGCAACTTCCGGGCAGTACAGCGTACCGCCGCGGGCACTCTCCAAAATTTCCAGCGGCGAGCTAATTAAGCGCTGGCCGCTCTCGATGGTGAACCACGGCGTATTTGGCTCATGTAATGCGCGCGCGCACTCGATGAAGCCCACGCCCACTTCGCCCGTCAAGAGCACAGAGCGGCGCTCCGCGATCAGCGATTCGAGCCGCACGCGCAGCTCGTTAATCACTTGGCTCTTCCCCAAATCTGCAAGATTGATACTGCTAGAGCGCTTGGCTTGCCCCACTTTCAGCGCACGCTGAACCGTGGACAAGAGCTTCTGCAAACCAATAGGTTTTTCTAAAAAATCGAACGCGCCAATGCGCGTAGCTTCCACAGCCGTTTCGATCGTCGCGTGCCCCGAGAGCATCACCACCGGCATCGTCAACAACCCCGCCGCTTTCCATTCCTTGAGCAGCGTCACGCCGTCGGCGTCTGGCATCCAGATGTCGAGCAGCACGAGCGAAGGATTGTGCTTGCGGCGAAGCTCGCGCGCAGCCGCTGCGTTCTCGGCGAGGCGTACGACAAAGCCTTCGTCTTCGAGAATTTCGTGGAGCAGCTCTCGAATGCCGACTTCATCATCAACAACGAGAATTTCTGTGGAAGCGATCAAATCTCTGTTTTCTCTTCGGTCAGTAAAGGGAACACAACGGTCACCACCGCGCCGCCCGTTGCTGCGTTATCAACGCTGATTCGGCCTTTGTGCTCGTCGATTATTTTCTTAACAATCGCGAGCCCGAGGCCGGTGCCTTTGGGTTTGGTGGTGATGTAGGGTTCAAACGCACGCTGCTTCACAGCGTCGGAAAATCCCCCCCCATTGTCGCAGAATCGCAGCACCAGCTCGTGCTCAGCCTCATGCCCATTGATCGCGCGCAAGTTCGCGTCCACCGAAACATGCCCGTCGGCACGGTCCACGCAGGCGTCCACCGCGTTCTGCATCAGGTTATGCACCACTTGCCGCAAGCGCGTCGCCTCGCCGCGAATCATGCGCTCCGGCGAGTCCCAATGTAGCTCCAATTTCACCGGATAAGAGGCGTAAAGCTCCAGCGTTTCTTTAAGCAGCGCCTCAACGTCCACCGCCTGCAAGCTACCGGGGCGCGGGCGTCTTGCGTAGATCGCAAAGTCGTTCACCATGTTCTTCATGGCTGTCACTTGGTTCACAATCGTCTGCGTACCGCGCCGCAAAATTTCAGCGTCAGCTTCGCCCAAACGCGGCACCAACTTCATCTCTAGCCGCTCGGCCGAGAGCTGAATCGGCGTCAGCGGATTCTTGATTTCATGCGCCAAACGTCGCGCCACTTCGGCCCAGGCCGTGTCGCGCTGCGCTTGCAACACTTCCGTAATGTCATCAAACACCACGATGCGCGCGCCGACATCTGCCACCACGCGCCGCGCGCCGCGCAAGATAAAGGTGCGCGCATTGCCGCTCACCATCAGCTCTTGCTCGCGCTGCCAATCGTTCTCTCCGGAGGCCGCAAAGTTGCGCGAAACAATCTCCGCAAAATTCGCCAAGCTCGGCTCTGTGCGCGCCCACACCGACAGCGACTCGCCGACGCGCTCATCAATGCGCGATTGCAAAATCACCGCCGCTGCCGCGTTCGCCACACGCAACACAAAATCATCCGTGAGCACCAACACGCCCGCGTTCAAATTCTTGAGGATGTTTTCGAGATACAGATTGCTCGTCTCGATCTCGCGGCGGTTCGCTTGGTCGCGATTTCGCGCGTCGGACAGCTGCGCGGTCATCGTGTTGAACGACTGTGTGAGCACCGACAACTCGTCATTGCCTTCCACTGGCTGCCGGCGTGAAAAATCACCGTCGGCCACCGCCCGCGTGCCCTCGGCCAAGCGCGCCAACGGCTGTGCCAAGCGCTGCGAAAAAACCGACGCCAACGCCAGCGCCGTGAGTAGCGCGAGCATCAGCGCTAACGTCAACGTAAACGCAAACAACCGCTTCAACGCCACGCGCTGAAACGACAAATCCTGATAGTCGCGAAAGCCCGCCTCCACGCGCTCGGTCTGCTCGCGCAGCAGCGCGGGCACCGCCTGCGTCACAAGCAACATACGCAGCGGCGACGCGTCGCGCGCACTCACCGGCGCAATCACCTTGAGCTGCAAGCTCGATTCGCCCACCGTCTCTACCGCCGCGACGGTTTCCATCGAACGCACACGTCGCAGCTCAAGCGCAGAAGGCGCAATCGGCGGCAATGCAACCACGCTCTCGGTCGACTGCGCCACGAGCGTTCCGTTGGCCGTCAATAACGAAATGTTCGCAATGCCCGCCTGCTCGCGCAGCGACCCGAGCAGCGCCCGCGCCTCCGACGGCTCGCGCGCCGCGATCGAGGCCGCGATCGCCTCCGTCTTGCGCGTCAATTCCTTCAGCGGTTGGTTGAGCGCCGTGCGCCCGAGCTGTAATCCGGTTTCCAGCGCCTTGTCGATGCGTGTATCGAAATAACTCTCCACCGACGACGCCAAAAACTGCACCGAAATCGCGTAAACCAGCGCGCCCGGCAGCACCGCCACGACAGCGAAGAACATCATCATGCGCGTCGTGAGCTTCGCGCCGAAAATCGCCGCGCGCCGCGCCTTGAGCAGCAACACGATCTGGTAAATCACCAAACCCGCAAGCCCTGTCACGATCATCGCGTTGGCCACGATGATCTCGGTGTAATAGCGCGTAAACAGCGGCGAATTCGCCGACGCCGTTGCGAGCACCGTGATGAACACCGCGCCTGCCACCGCCAAAATCCACCACGCCACGCGCATCCACTTCGGTGGCGACAAGCCCACCGCCGCGTTCGCCGCCTCCGCCGCGCGCGGGTCGATCAAGCCAGAAGCGTTGTCGCGAGCGCTCACGGCGTGAGCACCATGCGATACCAATCCGACGCCAGCGTCCACTCACGCGAAACCAGCGTGTTTACCTGCAGCGGCTTCGGCAACTGCGTCGTGTCGAGTTTGAGTCGCAGCGACACTTCATAACGCTCGCCGCTGCGCAAATCACGTTTCTCGAACAGCGTGCGGCCGCGCACCAAGCGCACTTGCCGCAGCGCTTCGGCCACCGTCGCATAGTTCTGCGCCGAGCCCACGCTACGTCCGGTGTCCACGCGATACGCGTTGGTCAACGGCGAAAACGTCAACCGCCGCACAAACGTCGGCGACGGCACACGTTCGTCAAACCAATACGGCCGTGAGCGCGTCACTTCCGTCTCCAACACGAAATACAGCGGCGTTCCACGCACCAGCGCCTCTTCAAGCGGCGCGGTCAGCGCGAAATCAAACTCCGCATCCACAACGAACGCGTCGTCCTGCGCGCGCACCACAGCGCTCTTCACCGCAATCGTTTCGGCGCTCACCTGAAACACGAACGCCAACGCCGTGACCGCCGTCACCGCGCCACGAAACACTCTGCGCAACAATGAAGAACGCCCGAAACTCACAACGCCACTTTTTCTAACAACGCGTAAAAATACCCGTCGTGATTGTGCGTCTTGCGGTTGCCTCCGGGCAACAATTGGCCGCTCGCGCTCGCCGGATCGCCGGGCAATGTGATGCGGATACGACGCATATCCGCGTGCCGCGCCAGCGCCGCCTCGATTTGCAGCGTGTTTTCCGGCTTGAACAC
>DAINAJ010000228.1:0-4384 GCA_036733505.1 Casimicrobium sp. | reverse complement strand
GGACTGTTCAACCTTAACGGTGTCGCCAACCTTGACCAGAATTTCAATGACGGGAATGTCGCTGAAATCGCCAATGTCCGGCACTTTCACGTCGACCATACTGCCGCCTGCGGCGGGCGCGGCTGCTGGTGCAGCCGCCGCCGCTGGCGCTGGAGCCGCAGCGGATGCCGCGGCTGGAGCCGATGCCGACGCACCCGCTTCGATCACCGCCACCACGGTACCCATGCTTACCTTGTCGCCGAGCTTCACTCGCAGCTCGACGATGGTGCCGGCCGATTCAGCGGGCACTTCCATTGTCGCTTTGTCGGATTCGAGCGTGACCAGCGATTGCTCTTTGGTCACTACGTCGCCCACTTTCACCAAAACTTCGATGACCGGGATGTCTGTGTAATCACCGATATCCGGGACTTTGAGTTCTTGTTTTGCCATGATTTTGCCCGCTCCTTAAACCGTCGTTGGATTGGGTTTGTTTGGATCTATGCCGTACTTCTTGATGGCATCGGCGAGCACTTTGCGCTCGATTACACCGTCGTCGGCCAGTGCGCTGAGCGCAGCAAGCGTGACGTAGAAACGGTTCACCTCAAAGAAGCGACGCAAGTTGTCGCGGCTATCCGAACGACCGAAGCCGTCGGTGCCGAGCACCTTGAATGTTTTCTTGATGTATGGACGCACGCTATCGGCGTAAATGCGCATGTAATCGGTCGCTGCGATCACTGGGCCGGGCTTTGAACTCACACAAGCGGCGACGTGCGGCACGCGCGGCTCGTCCATCGGGTGCAGTAGGTTCCAACGTTCGCAATCGATACCGTCGCGGCGCAACTCGTTAAAGCTTGGCGCGCTCCAGATGTCGGACTCAACGCCCCAGTCGTCGCGCAGCAAGTCCGCCGCAGCGATCACTTCGCGCAGGATGGTGCCCGAGCCCGTGAGCTGAACGCGCATGCCCTTCTTCTTGTCTTTTCCGCCTTCTTTGAGCAGATACATCCCTTTGATGATGTTCGCCTCTGCGCCAGCGGGCATTTCCGGGTGCGTGTAGTTCTCGTTCATCACCGTGAGGTAGTAGTACTCATCCTTTTGATCGGTGAGCATGCCCTTCACGGCGTGTTGAGTAATGATCGCCACTTCGTATTGGAACGTTGGGTCGTAGGTGCGCACGTTCGGGATCGCGCTGAACCAGACGTGCGAGTGACCGTCTTCGTGTTGCAGACCTTCGCCGTTGAGCGTGGTGCGGCCAGCGGTGCCGCCAACCAACAAACCACGAGCGCGCATGTCGCCCGCCGCCCAACACAAATCGCCGATGCGCTGTACGCCAAACATCGAATAGAAAATGTACACCGGCAGCATTGGCACGTTGCTGTTGCTGTAGCTCGTTGCGGCCGCGATCCAGTCGGCCATACCGCCGGCTTCGTTGATGCCTTCTTGCAGAATTTGGCCGTCTTTCGCTTCTTTGTAGAACATCAGCTGATCGGCGTCGACCGGTTGATAGTTTTGGCCCTGTTGGTTCCAAATGCCGAGCTGGCGGAACATTCCTTCCATACCGAAAGTGCGCGATTCATCCGGCACGATAGGCACGACATGGCGACCAATGGACTTGTCTTTCACCAACGTGTTGAGGATGCGCACGAAGGCCATCGTCGTGGAAATTTCGCGATCGCCAGTGCTCTTGAGCTGTGCGTCAAACGCGCTGACTTCCGGCGTCGGCAAGCTTGCGCTTTTCATGCGGCGCTGTGGCAGATAACCGCCGAGCGCAGTGCGACGTTCGCGCATGTACTTGCCTTCGGGTGAATCGGCCGCTGGCTTGAAGTACGGGTAATTCGGTAGATCTTCGTCTTTGATCGGAATGCCGAAACGATCACGCATTTGCTTGAGCGATTCCAAGTCCATTTTCTTGGCTTGGTGGGCGATGTTGAGGCCCTCGCCGCTGTGGCCCATGCCGTAGCCTTTCACCGTTTTGGCGAGGATTACAGTGGGTTGTCCTTTGTGTTTCACGGCGCTGTCGTACGCGGCGTAAATCTTGTGCGGATCATGACCGCCACGGTTCAAACGCCACACGTCGTCGTCCGACATGTTGGCAACCATTTCACGTAGCTGCGGATACTTGCCGAAGAACTGCTCGCGAACGTACGCACCGTCGCGCGCCTTCATCACTTGGTATTCGCCGTCGACCACTTCTTCCATGCGTTTGACGAGCGTGCCGTCTTTGTCGCGTGCAAGCAGTTGATCCCAATAGCCGCCCCAAATGAGCTTCAACACGTTCCAGCCGGAACCACGGAAATCGCCTTCGAGTTCCTGAATGATCTTGCCGTTACCGCGCACAGGGCCGTCGAGGCGTTGCAGGTTGCAGTTGATGACGAAAACGAGGTTGTCGAGCTTTTCGCGGCCGGCCATGCTGATCGCGCCGAGCGACTCTGGCTCGTCCATTTCGCCGTCGCCACAGAACACCCAGACCTTGCGACCTTCGGTATTCGCCAGACCACGCGCATGCAGATATTTCAGGAAGCGCGCTTGATAAATACCCATGAGCGGGCCAAGGCCCATCGACACGGTGGGCAACTGCCAGAAGTCCGGCATCAACCAAGGATGCGGGTAGCTCGAAATACCTTTGCCGTCGACTTCTTGACGGAAGTTGTCCATCTGATCTTGCGTCAGGCGATCAAGCATGAAGGCGCGGGCGTACACGCCTGGCGCGCTGTGGCCCTGCACGTACACCAGATCGCCGCCGTGCGTAGCGGACGGTGCGTGCCAGAAGTGATTGAAGCCGACGTCGTAGAGCGTCGCAGCCGATGCAAACGACGAAATGTGACCGCCAAGTTCCAAATCTTTTTTGCCGCCGCGCAGCACCATCATCGCCGCGTTCCAGCGCACATAACTGCGCAGGCGATGCTCGATTTCATGGTCACCGGGGCTCTTGGCCTCTAGGTGCGCCGGAATGGTGTTCAGGTAGGCCGTGTTGGGCGAGAACGGTGCGTTGCCGCCGGTGCGGCGCGCCTTGTCGAAGAGCGCTTCGAGCAGGAAGTGCGCGCGCTCATAGCCCTCGTTGGCGATCACGCTGTCTAGCGAGTCCAGCCAATCACTCGTTTCTTTGGGATCTAGATCTTTGGGCATGTCCATGCCGGCCTCCTTGCGATGAGCCGTCGCGGGGTTCGCAACGACTCGATTTATCTGTCCACCTAATTGTGGCGTTACTGCACTGCACAACGCTGTCACGGGTTGAGCATTGCCTCCAAACAGAATGTTATCGAAGATTTCATCAGATGGAAAGCGTTTCCAAATCATGTATAAGACTTAAAGGCTTACAGCTTTTATGCTCCAGCGACAGCTTGGCGGTCATTTGATGCGAAAAAAAGGCAAAGTCGAATAGTTAACAAATGGCGCTCAAATCCATACTGAATAGTCGTTTGATGGAAAAGCTGTTGCGTCGGGACATCCCCGTAGCGAAAAAGTGTCCGCTTCCTACAATGTCACCACGCTTTCCCCACATTCCACGAATACGCAAGGCTTTCACCATGTTGCTACGTTCCGTCACCCGCGCGCTCAGCTGCGCCGCACTTGTGCTCACGGCCACCGCCGCAAGCGCACAAGCGTTCCCCACGAAAACCATCAAATTTCTAGTGCCCTTCCCGGCGGGCAGTGCGACCGACGTCGTGGGTCGTCACCTGGCCGATGCCATGGGCAAAGACCTCGGTCAATCCATCGTGGTTGACAACAAAGCTGGGGCGCAAGGCACCATCGGCGCCAATGAAGTGAAAAACGCCGCGCCAGATGGCTACTCGCTCATGGTCACCACTAGCACCACACAGGCCGCTGTCGTGAGTTTGCTGAAGAAAGTGCCGTACGATCCAGCGAAAGATTTCACGCCGATCGGCAAAATCGCCACCACGCCGTTCGTGCTTATCACCAACGACAAAGTCCCGGCGACGGATCTCAAAAGCTTCATCACCTACGTGAAGGCCAACCCGGGCAAAGTGCGCTTTGGACAAGGCTCTTCGGGTTCGTGGGTGTCGGGTTCGCTGTTCGCCTCGATGATCGGCGGCGACATGCAAATGATTCCGTACAAAGGCATTCCGCCTGCGATCACCGACATGCTCGGCGGCAACATTGAAGTCGTGTTCGCCGACCTCGGCAACGCCAATGCGCAAATCAAAGGCGGCAAAGTAAAAGCCTTCGGCGTCACAAGCCTCAAGCGCTCAGCGTCGCTACCCAATCTGCCAGCGATTACCGAGCAAGTGCCGGGCTACGAGCTCGTGCCATGGTTCGCGTTGGTCGGCCCGGCGAACATGCCGAAGGACGTGGTCGCGAAACTAAGCGCGAGCATGCTGAAAGCCTTGGCGACACCTGAGCTGAAACAAAAACTCAACGCAGGTGGATTCGACCTCGATCCAACCGA
>DAINAJ010000227.1:0-4387 GCA_036733505.1 Casimicrobium sp. | reverse complement strand
TGAGCTTGAACGTGAGCGATTGTGAGTGGCAACGCATCGAGCCGACGCGCACACAGGTTGAATCAATCGGCACTTCGGTCGTACCAAATTGTTTGCCCCAGCCCATGATCTTGTTGGTCTCGGCGCCGCCTTTCCATTCTTCAAGGCTTGTGCCGTCGCCGCGATCAGCGTCGATCCACGGAATCAAGTTGCCGCCGAGCGGCACGCCACGGAAGTTTGCGGTTTCAGCTGGCGAGAACGCGCGCTGCTTCGCGGTGACTTTGCGGTCGATTTCGAGAATCGCGCTTGCAGGGTCGTCAAGCAAATCTTTGACTTCGGCATAGAGCGAGCCGTATTGCGTCAACAGTTCGCGCATGTTCGGCGCACCGCCGCCCGAGGCCGCTTGGTAGGTCGACGTTTGCATCCATTCCACGAGGCCCGCTTTGTAGAGCGCGCCGACGCCCATGAGCATGCAGCTCACGGTGCAGTTGCCGCCAATCCAGTTTTTCACGCCCTTGGCGAGCGCGGTTTGGATGACCGGCATGTTGACCGGGTCGAGGATGATGATCGCGTCGTCATCCATGCGAAGGATTTTCGAGGCGTCGATCCAATGGCCGTTCCAGCCAGCGGCGCGCAGCGGTGCGTACACGGCCTTGGTGTAGTCGCCGCCTTGGCACGTAATGATCACGTCCATCGCCTTGAGCGCGGTAATGTCGTTGCCATCTTTCAGAATCGGGTCATACACTTTGCAGCCTTCAATCTTGGGCGCAGGTTTACCGGCCGAAGAGGTGCTGAAAAAAGTCGTTTCGATGGCGTCAAAGTCGCGCTCGGCGCTCATGCGTTGCATGAGAACGGAACCGACCATGCCGCGCCAGCCGACGAGACCGACGGAAAGCTTGGACAGGGACATGATTTCCTCGTTTTTTTGAGAGTACGGAACAAAATTTGCTGCGGTGCAGCGAGCCCGGAAGAATAGCGTATTTCGGGCGCAAATGCCTGATTTCCGGGCATTTGAAGCGGTTCGACGTGCGCTTTTGCGTTGCACCGCTACAAAAGCGGCACCGCAATCAGATAAAATCTGTGGGTTGTCCGGTCCGCGCGCGTTTTGCAGCGATGCAAACGCAAGCCGTCGGACCCGGAAGACCCTTCAAGAAGCGCGAATAAAGCGCCTTTGGGATCGCGCGAAGTCAAAACTAGCCACACTAGCCACAAAAAGCCAATGAGCGAACCAATCAATACATCCAGACGTCGCACGGTAATCGCTGCGACCGCCGTGCCCGGTGCTCTCACCGGTGCCGCCATCGTCGCCCCGTTTGTTGCCACGCTGGCACCCTCCGAGCGAGCCAAGGCCGCCGGCGCGCCGGTCGAAGTCGATCTCTCCAATTTGAAGCCCGGCGAAAAGAAAACCGTCGAATGGCGCGGCAAAGTGGTGTGGATTCTCAAGCGCACGGCCGAGCAAATCGCCGCGCTCGAGAAGATTCCCGCCTCGCAGCTCTCCGACGCTGAATCGAAGAAGTCGATTCAACCGGATTATGTGAACGCGAAAACGCGCTCAATTTCGCCTGATCTGGTGGTCATGCAAGGCGTCTGCACCCACTTGGGTTGCTCGCCTACCGAAAAGGCAACGCCAGGTGAACTCGGCAACGATTGGCCCGGCGGCTTCTACTGCGCTTGCCACGGCTCGAAGTTCGACATGGCTGGTCGTGTGTTTACCGGCTCTCCGGCGCCGACGAATTTGGTGATTCCGCCGCACAAAATCGACGGAATGAAGCTCGTCATCGGCATTGGTCAAGACGGAAAAGAGGCGTAATCATGGCTGGCACACCTAGCAATCACCCCTCGATGTTCAAGAACCCAGTGCTGAACTGGGTCAATGATCGTTTCCCGCTTACGGCGCTGATTAAAACTTCAGCTACCGATTACTACGCACCCAAAAACTTCAACTTTTGGTACTACTTCGGCTCGCTCGCGCTTCTCGTGCTCGTGCTGCAGATCGTCACCGGCATTTTCCTGACGATGAACTACAAGCCGGACGCTGCTTACGCATTCGGCTCTGTTGAATACATCATGCGCGACGTCGACTACGGTTGGCTGATTCGCTACATGCACTCGACCGGCGCGTCGATGTTCTTCGTCGTGGTTTACCTGCACATGTGTCGCGGCCTGATGTACGGCAGCTACCGCCAGCCACGTGAACTGACGTGGATCTTCGGCATGTTGATTTACCTGTGCCTGATGGCTGAAGCCTTCTTCGGCTATCTGCTCCCTTGGGGCCAGATGTCGTTCTGGGGCGCGCAGGTGATCGTGAACATCTTCTCGGCGATTCCGTTTATCGGGCCTGAGCTTGCGGTCTGGATTCGCGGCGACTATTCGATTGGCGACGCAACGTTGAACCGCTTCTTTGCGTTCCACGTGATCGCGCTGCCGTTGGTTCTGCTTGGCTTGGTGGCGGCTCACCTGATCGCGCTGCATGAAACCGGTTCGAACAACCCAGACGGCGTTGAAATCAACAAAGGCCCCAAAGGCAATCGTTGGTCGAAAGACGCGCCGGCTGACGGCATTCCTTTCCACCCGTACTACACGGTGAAAGATATTTTTGGCGTCGTCGTGTTCCTCATGATTTTCACGGCCATCGTGTTCTTCCTTCCGGAAATGGGCGGCTACTTCCTCGAGTACAACAACTTTGTACCGGCTGATCCGTTGAAAACCCCTGCGCACATCGCACCGGTTTGGTATTTCACGCCGTACTACTCGATTCTGCGTGCTGTGCCGCCGATGTTTGGTTCGCAGTTCCCTGGCGTGATCGGAATGGGCCTGTCGGTCATGATCTTCTTCGCGTTGCCGTGGCTTGATCGCGGCGCCGTGAAATCGATTCGCTATCGTGGCAATTTGTACAAAGCGTTCTTCGCGATGTTCATCGTGTGCTTCATCGTTCTCGGCTACCTCGGTGTGAAGCCAACGAGCGTATGGGGCCAATTTGGCGACTGGGCAAAATTCCTCGATACGCGTGACATCGCCACCTGGGGCGCACGCCTATTGACCATCGGCTATTTCGCCTTCTTCTTCCTCATGCCTTGGTACACCAAGGCCGACAAGACCAAGCCGGAACCGGCTCGCGTCACGATGCACTAAGCGAGGAGAAAAAAACAATGAAAATTAAATCGCTTCTAGCCTCACTAGCTCTCGTTACCGTTTCTGCGTTCGCACCCTATGCGATCGCGTCTGGCGGCCCGGAAGTTAAGTTCGTCGGCCCATCGGCCAGCAGCACCGACCTCGAGTCGTTGCAGCGCGGTGCACGTTTGTTTGTGAACTACTGCGTGAACTGTCACAGCGCACAGTACATGCGTTACAACCGTCTCACCGATCTAAAGCTCACTGAAGACCAGATCAAACAGAACCTCATGTTCACCACCGACAAAATCGGTGACACCATGAAGGCCGCGATCAGCGTGAACGACGCGAAAGAATGGTTCGGCGCACTGCCGCCCGATTTGTCGGTGATGGCGCGTAGTTACTCTGCAGCGGCAATCTCTGGCAGCAGCGGTGACCCGGCGGAAACGCTTGCGGCCTATTTGCGCGGCTTCTACCAAGACGATTCGCGCGACACCGGCTGGAACAATATCGTGTCGCCTAACATCGGCATGCCGCACGCCTTGCACGAACTCTCCGGCACCAACAAGCTGGTCGAAACCGTTTTCGCGGCTGATGGCAAAGAGATCAAAGACGATCACGCAGCTGAGGCAAAAGCCAGAGGCGCATTTATCGCAGCGACGACCATGTCATCGTTCGAGCACCACTCCGAAGTGAAAGACGGCAAAACCGTTAATCATTACGTCGTGAAATCGCTAGTGAATGCAACGCCTGGTTCTATGACGCCTGCGCAGTTTGACACCGCGATCGCAGACCTTGTGAACTTCATGAGCTACGTCGCCGAGCCACACAAAGCCAAGCGCATTCAAATCGGCATCTTGATGATGTTCTTGTTGGCATTCCTCCTGGCCACTTCGGTCTGGTTGAAGAAGGAATACTGGAAAGACGTTCATTAAGAATCGTCGCTTAGTCTGAGTGGCTTGCCGCTCGGCACTCAAAGGCAGGCCACGAGCCTGCCTTATGTCTTTTTATAGAACCCGGAAATAGCGCTGCTCCGCAGCCTCCGCGCGAAGGAAACCCGCCCCATGATGACCTTATATTCCGGCACGACCGACCCGTTCAGCCATCAGTGCCGCATCGTCTTGCACGAAAAAGGCATGGACTTCCAGATCATCGACGTTGATCTCGATAACAAGCCGGAAGATCTCGCCGTCATGAACCCGTACAACACGGTGCCGGTGCTCGTTGAGCGTGATTTGATTCTGCATGAATCAAACATCATCAACGAATACATCGACGAGCGTTTTCCGCATCCACA
>DAINAJ010000226.1:2945-4427 GCA_036733505.1 Casimicrobium sp. | reverse complement strand
GTGGTGCGCTCACTATTCAAGGGCAGCGAACGGCAACGGCAGCGCTTTGCGGAGCACGCGAAGGAAGCGGGAGTGCACATCCATGAGTAAGGCCATCAACGTCTCGATCGCTTGCAGCCTCGCGCTTTCGATCCTCACCGGTTGCTCGCTCGCGCCCGCCTACGAACGACCCGTAGCACCGGTTGCCAGTGCATGGACGGGCGCGACGGCAAACGCACCAACGACGAAGGCCGCGGCAGACATCGCGTGGCAGGAGTATTTTGTCGACGCACGCCTAAAGCGCCTCATCGAACTTGCGCTGACAAACAACCGCGATCTGCGCGTCGCGGCGCTCAACGTGGAGCGCACGCAAGCGCAATACCAAATTCAGCGCGCCGCGCAATGGCCCGCAGTCAACGGCGTTTTCGCGGGCCAACGACAGGCAGCCACGAAGGACGTATTCACGCTAGGCGTCGGCATCACTTCGTTTGAATTTGATTTCTTTGGTCGCGTAGCGAACCTGAAAGACGCCGCGCTTGCACAGTATTTATCGACCGACGAATCGCGCAAGACCGTGCAAATCAGTCTCGTCGCAGCAGTCGCAAACACCTATCTCAGTCTCGTCGCTGACGACGCTCTGTTCGCCATCACGCAAGAGACGCTGGTCACACGCGAGCAGTCGTACAAGCTGGCAAAGCTGCGCTTCGATAACGGCGTGACCTCGGAGCTTGATTTGCGGCAGGCGCAAGGATTGGTCGAAGCGGCGCGCGCGAGCCTCGCGCAGTCGCAGCGCCAGCGCGCACTCGACGAGAACGCGTTGGTGCTTCTGATTGGCCAACCGCTACCCGCCGACTTGCCGCGAGGAGAACCCTTCGCGGCGCAAGCAAAACTACTCGCCGATGTGCCCGCTGGCCTGCCGTCGGAGCTTTTGAACAAGCGCCCGGACATTCGCGCGGCGGAGCAACTCTTGACTGCCGCCAACGCAAACATCGGCGCGGCGCGCGCAGCGTTCTATCCGCGCATTTCGCTGTCGACAAGTCTGGGTAAAGTAAGCGGCGATTTGAGCCATCTGCTCGGTGGTGGCACCGGCTGGACCTTTGCGCCGCAGCTCGTCCTCCCGCTCTTCAACGCTGGCGCCAACGAAGCGAACCTGCAAGCGACGAAACTCGCGCGCGACATCGCAGTCGCACAATACGAGAAAGCCATCCAAACCGCGTTCCGCGAAGTCGCCGACGCCCTCGCCAGTCGAGCGACACTCATGGAGCAATACCGAGCGACGCTCGCGCAGGTTGAGGCCGCACAAGCGACCTACAAACTCTCGGAGCTGCGCTACAACAACGGCGTGTCGAGCTACCTCGACTTGCTCGACGCGCAACGCTCGCTGTTCGCCGTACAAACTGCCGCGCTGCAACTGCACTTGGCGCAGTTGCAGAACCAGGTCACGCTGTACAAAGCGCTCGGTGGCGGTTGGACTGAACGTTAGCGGCGCTTGATGAACGCGTG
>DAINAJ010000226.1:0-2845 GCA_036733505.1 Casimicrobium sp. | reverse complement strand
CCGGGACTTTCGGCCAGTGGCGTAATGGCAACCGTGCCGTCCTCCGAATTGCCCACCCAAATGCCACGCACCATGAGATAGGGCTGCATCGGCGCGGGCGGCAACGGCAGACCTCCAACGACGCCTGGTTGGTAGCAAAGCGACACTTGAATGTTCAAGTTCGGTGACGCTGCGGTTCGCATATATTGCTCCTGCAGCAACATCAGCGCGCCGGTGGCGTTGTCGATGTCTTGTGCTCTGCTCAGCGGCCAAATAATCGCCCAACCGAACACATCGCCCAGTGGCCGCAGTTGATACGTGACCGTGAGCAACACACCAAAGTTACCGCCTGTGCCGCCGCGCATGGCCCACCACAAATCGGCGTTCTCGTTCGGCGACGCCGTCACGATGGTTCCGTCGGCGAGCATCGCGGTGAGCGACAGCACGTTGTCGCAGTTCATGCCGAAGGTCACCGACGTAAAGCCGTAGCCACCGCCTTGCAGGTATCCACCGATGCAGACGTCGTCACACTCGCCGCCCGGTACGTGCAGGCCATACGGCGCTAGCGCGGCGCGAAATTGCCCGAACTTCACGCCACAGCCAACCGTCGCGGTGGGTGAAGACGGATCAGATGTATCAATGTAAATACCGTTGAGATTGCTCACATCAATGAGAACACCCGCCCCCGCCGAAAAGCCCGCTGTGCAATGGCCGCCCGAGCGCACCGTGAACGGCGCTGTGCCTTGCTTCGCAAGCGCGAGCGCAATGGCGACGTCGCTGTCGACCATGCAATAAATGATCATCGAGGGAAAGGGATTGAACACAGGATTGAAAATCATGCGATCGGTGTTGTACTGCGGGTCTCCGGGCATGACGATGTAACCCTGCAAACCCTGCTGCGCGGCTTTCACTTTGTCGCGACTTAGTCCAAACTTGGAAAACTCAGCGTCGTCACGACGCTCCCACGCTGCGAAACGCAACTTGTCGAGCGTGCGTTTCTTTGAGTAGTTGTGTGCCATGGCCTGTGTCCCCCTTGCTGTGCGCCAGATAAATCCTAGAAAATCATTGTAGGGTGACACCGTATAAAACAAGGCGCAACCAGCGCAAAAATAAAGTTCGTTGACCGGCGAACAGAGATGTAGGGATGAACAGCCACACCGAGCAGGAATCGCTCGCGCTTATCGCGCACGCATTGCCACCGGAGATTCTGGTGCACGCACTTGATCGCTCGCTCGGGGCCAATGTCTCATTGGTGGATCGCGACCTTCGGTTTCATTACGCAAACGGCGGCTTTGCCAAGTCGTTCGGCACGACGCCGGAAGCCTTGATCGGCAAGACACTTCGCGACTTCTACAACCCGACGCACTTCGCTGCATTCGAAGGCTACGTAAACCGCGCCCTCGCCGGTGAGACGGTGACCTACGAACGCCGCTCGCAAGTCGTCGATAGCGACGGTATTTGGTTCACGGTGTCGCTCACACCATGGCGCAACGCCGACGGTGAGGTCATTGGAATCATCTCCTGCTCGATGAAAGTGCATGAGCTGAAGCTCTCTTCAGAGGCGCTGCGCGTCGCCAACGAACGCCTCTCCTCCCACATGGACAACAGCCCGCTCACGGTGCTGGAGCTCGACGCGTCGCTCACGATCACGCGCTGCTCGAATCGCGTGTCGGTCTTACTGGGACTCGCTCCCGGCGCGCTAGAAGGTCGCGCTCTCTTGGACGCTTTGCATATCGCCGACGCCAACGAGCCGTTGGTCTCCGCGCTCTCCCGACTCACATCAGGCGCGGAGGAAAGTAACCGCGTCGAGTCCAACCTCACACACGCCGATGGCCATACGGTCTACTGCGAGTGGTTCAACTCAGCGCTCACCGATGCGAGTGGCCGCGTGACGTCAATCATGGCGCTCGTGCAAGACGTCTCCGCGCGCGTGGAAGCCGCACAGCAGTTACTGCACATCGCGACGCACGACACGCTCACGGGTCTTGCCAATCGCCGCATGTTGACCGAACGCCTGTCGCATGCGCTCGCGCGTGCCGAGCGCACAGGCGAAGCCGTTGCGGTCCTATTCATCGATCTCGACGGCTTCAAGTCCGTCAACGATAAACACGGTCACGGCGCCGGGGATGAAGTGCTGCGCGACGTTGCGACGCGTTTACGTCGCATCGCACGCGCCACCGACTTCGTTGCCCGTCTCGGTGGCGACGAATTTGTGATCTTGCTCGACACCGATGTTCACCCCGGTTCGCCAAGCATGCTCGCGGAACGCGTCTTCGATGCGCTGTCCGCGCCGTGCCGATTCACGGGCGGCGAGGCGCCAATTGGCGCCTCGATCGGTGTCGCGATGCATCCTCCACTGTCGAACTTGGCGGCCGATCTCATTCGTCGCGCCGACGCAGCGATGTACGAAGCGAAAAGCGCAGGCAAGGGGTGTGTGCGCTACGCCATGGCTTGACGCGCGCTCCCACCACAGTCCACATCGCGCCATACGCCGTGCGGTGTCAATTGAAAACGACGAAAATGGCGGCTTGCGCCACTATCCGTCTCTGTCGATGAAACACCTCACCCCCAAAGAAGCCCACGCGTTTTTGCACACGAACACCGACGCGGTGTTTGTTGACGTGCGCTCAGAAATCGAGTTTTTCTATGTCGGTCACCCCGTCGGCGCGGAGCACATCGCATGGCAAGAACCGCCGGATTGGGAAGTCCAGCCGGAATTCGCGCAGCACGTCAAAGCCCTCGTCGCCGGCGTGAAATCGCGCCCCGTGGTGCTCATCTGCCGCAGCGGCAAACGATCCGTTGACGCCGGAAAAGTGCTCGAAAACTCGGGCTTCTCCGACGTCTACAACGTCCTGCACGGGTTCGA
>DAINAJ010000225.1:0-4445 GCA_036733505.1 Casimicrobium sp. | reverse complement strand
CTTAAATTTCAGACCAAACAATTTGGCGTTAACAAAGCGGACGGCGTGGTGGATCCTAACCAGCGCACCGACAACGAGCTTGCCCGCCCGGCAGAAACCTATTTCAGCCTGACCGCCACCATGATCAGCCGCCTTCCTGCTGCGCTCGCCGTCATCACCACAGCACGCGCTGCCTTGCTCAGCGCCCGCGCGTCGCAGACGATTGTCGCCAACGGTGGCGTACCGTTGTTTACAGGCAGCTGGGACTTGGTGGTTAAACATTTTCAGATTGACAAGATGCCCAACTGGTCGAAAACGCTAGACGACATCGACCGAATATTTTTCAACATGCAACTCGCGATCGGCCACATCCCGCAGGGCCTAGAAATAATCGCCGACGAACCGGCGGAACACACGCGCGGCGCAGTAGCCTTCGCGTACGGTGGCGGCTATTGGCTGCCAGATCGCGCGGGCACGTACCAAGGCTTGCCTAACAGCACGATCTATCTCTGTCCGCGTCTCGAAGGCAAAGACCTTGAATCGTTCGCCTACGTGCTCATTCACGAGCTCGCCCACTACGTCGGCCCCAACATCTTGAGTGGCATAGGCATCGACGATTACGGTTATCACCACCTCAACACCAAGAGCCTCAACAAACTCACTCCGTGGCAGCGCGTTCACAACGCAGACTCCTACGCGCAGTTCGCCTTCGAAGCCACAGGACGACCATTTCGACAGTGGGAGCATGACCTGTAGCGGTGTGAAGTTGCGCTTGCCTGTTGCGCCTCAACCTATTGGTCGGCACGACGAAGAGTGAACTCGGTTCGTCGAGAGCGTAGCGAAGGCCCTGATGCTCAAGCGCGTCTGCGTTGCCGCAACACGCGCGCTACTTCACGCGATTCTTCGCCATGCGCGCGAGGACAATTTTGTCGCCGTGCTTCGTGAGTTCCGTCACGTGATAACCGCGCCGCTCGTAAAACGCCACATTGCCTGGCACCAGCGTGTTCGTGGTTAACGTGAATCGCTCGACGTTCGGGTGTGCGTCCTCGACCGCGCGCACAAGCGCAACACCGATGCCCCGACCCTGATACGACGGCTCAACGCTCACGCGGTGAATCATGCACTCCGATCCGTCAAGGACACCTCGAGCAGACCCGACGATGCGATCGCCGTCGCGCGCCACGAGCACCGTCTGCGTGCGAATGTCCTCTCCAAGCGCCGCAAAGTCTTCCATCAGCGGCGGTATCTGCGTCGTCTCACTCAACCGACCTTCTTCCGCGAAGGCACGCATCTGGATGTCGTGAACTGTTGGCGCGTCTGCGGGTGTTGCGCGAGAGATGGTGATTGGGCTCGGTGTTGGCATTTGCATTTCTCAATCGGCGACCATTCGGACAATGGTATTCGACCTCGCTGTTGCGGTGAGCCCGTTCGTGGTGAGCCTGTCGAACCATGAACGCTCCTAAGCCTTCATAGTGTCGAATCATAATTAGACGAAATTTCGTCGAAATTTCGCTATAATTAGCTTCATGGACATCCTACTTTCCACCCGCAGCATCGGTATCTCCGACCTTCGCGAGTCGCCCGCGCGTGCATTTGAGCAGGCCGACGAAACGGCGGTCGTGGTGCTGAATCACAATCGACCTGCGGGTTACATCCTCTCAACGCGATTGATGGAAGCGCTGCTCGACCAAGCCGCCGATCGTCTGATCGCGTCGAAAGCGGCCGCACGTGTTGCGACCGTCAAGAGTGCGCGCAAAATCACGCTCGATGACTTATGAGCTCGCCATTCACCCGCAGGCCGAAGCCGAGTGGGCGAAGCTCGACGAAAGCGTAAAGCGTCGCTTTAAGCAGAAGCTAGCCAAAGAGCGCCTGCAAACGCCCCGTGTCGCGAAAGACGCGCTACACGGCGTTCCCGATTGCTACAAGATAAAAATCACCACGCCACAATTTCGCCTCGCGTATCACGTGGACGACAAGGCGCGCAGCATCACGATCCTCGCAGTGAGTTCGCGGGATGACGTGTACCAGTTGTTGCAGTCGCGGAAGAGTTGATTCGTTGCGCCAAAGAAAAACGTACCTGACCCCTCTTCTCTCCATCGGCGATCATTCATACGCATTTACACTGGGCACTTGCTCAATTCCCGCTCGCGGGACAAGTTGTTGTGTCGCATGCAACGAGCGGCGCTAACTCTGACCCACCTGCAATGCCTTACGCGTTCCTCAACGATTCCGAGTTAATGCCATCATGAAACTACAGCGCGCAGAGATCCGCAACTTCCGCTCGATAAGAGAGGTCAACATCGACTTCGATCCACGTTGTCGAGTGCTGGTCGGTATTAATGAATCCGGTAAGTCGAATGTGCTCAAGGCTCTGGCGCTTTTAGACCCAGCTCGCGCGCCGCTTGCCCGGGATGCGCGTATGGAGAGTAACGACGAGGCGCCACCCGAAGATACCTTCGTGAGATTTGTTTGTACTCTCGCGAAAGACGAGCAGTTTGAACTATTTGAGGCAATGAGTGAGAAATTTGCCGAGAAAGACCGCCTCAGACCGCTCGTACAAATTGACCCACAGACGAGGCTCACGTTGCAGGAATTCTGCTCTTCTAGGACTGAGCGGCTCTATACGGTGGAAGTTAGCGACGGTTCCCGAATGCACTCCACTTGGGCCTCCCCAAGGGCGTGGAAACTTGTGCCCGGCTGGTGCAGAACGAAGAGTGCCATTACCCTAACGCGAAACACGTCACGGGAGGCGTTTT
This sequence comes from Casimicrobium sp., assembly GCA_036733505.1. GTDB lineage: Bacteria > Pseudomonadota > Gammaproteobacteria > Burkholderiales > Casimicrobiaceae > Casimicrobium. Next base: position 1,710 of record DAINAJ010000225.1, on the reverse strand, counting down.
CCGCGGCACCAGGGACTTGGTTCTTTTCGAGCGAATACGAACAGCCCCCGGCCACCGAAGTTGAAACACCTGATCTCGCAATGCTGACTAGCACGTTCAGTGGCGCAGGTAAACCAATCGCTGAACGCGGCCTTCCGAAGTGTATTTTTTGGGAGTATCGGGAACAGGACTTGCTGCCTAGCAGTGTATCCGTCGATGAATTCAGCGCAAATCCACTCTCTTGTGTACCGTTGGCGAATATGTTTGCCTTGGCAGATATCGAATACTCAGAAATCGCCAACTCTATCGCGAATGCGCGCAGTAGGGGGCCAGTTTTCTATCAACGGTTGCTTGAAAAGGTTGGCAGCAGAACCACTTCATACTTGAGAAAGGTTTGGAAGGATCATGCAAAAGTCAGCATAGAACTTCTGCCCAACGGAGCTCTCGTCACCCCTATCGTCCGCGATCTCGAGATACCCCTCGACTTCGGCAGTCGGAGCGATGGTTTCAAACGTATGACGAATTTCTTGCTTCATGTGTCGGCCGCGGTTAGCAACGAAGCGATTGAAGATACGTTGATACTGATCGACGAACCGGAGGTCGGCTTGCATCCCACCGGTGCGCGGGACTTGGCAGAAGAGCTATTTGGCCTTTCGTCAAAGAACACAATCGTTTTCGCAACGCACTCCATTTTCATGATCGACCGCGTACGAATCGATCGGCACGTCGTCGTTAAGAAGCATAAAGAAACAACGACGATAGAAAACGCTGGTAAGGCGGATGTCGTCGACGAGGAGGTGCTCTATCAAGCATTGGGCTGGTCTTTTCGCGAGGTGCTGCCGTTAAACAATGTCGTCTTCGAGGGGTGGCGTGACAAGCAACTTTATTCTGCTTGGATTGGCACCTCAACCAAAACGTCGACAAGCGCTAAGCCCACTTCTCTTGCACTCGGATTGACGCATGCGGTTGGTGTCAAAGACGTTTCCAACGTCTGCCGTCAACTCGAGCTCGCCCAGAGAAAATGCCTTGTTATGAGTGATGGCGATAGGATGGCGTTAGAGTGGAAGAAGCGTCATGAAACCGATCGTGTGTACGGAACCTGGCACACCTACTTAGACGTGTTTGACGATGGCACACGCATCACCGGGGAAGACTTCTTGGGTGAACACGCACTTATCGCGCGCTGTCGAAATTTTGTCGAAGAACGCGGACTCGTGACGCCACCGTATGGCGAGTTAACTATCGTCCCCCGTTGGCCAAAAATTGTTAGCTGGATCGCAGTTTGCGCGGCGGGAGACAAGGATCGGAGTAAGGTCCTTGAACACGAATTGAAGTCCAGACTATTTGAGGGGTTAACAAAAGCCGAAATCGATCCGGTTTACGGGAAAGTGCACAAATTCATCGAGGAACATTTCACGAGCGACGAAGCCTAAAACCTCCCGAGCCAAGCAAAAAACTCCCGATACCAAAGCCGCGAGTTTTGCGGTTTTAGGATCCAGTGGTTTTCGTCGGGGTAGACGACTAGTCTTGCGGCGATGCCTTTGGCGCGCAGCGTGTTGTAGTACTCGAGTCCCTCGTAGTACGGCACGCGGTAGTCGAGTTCGCCGTGGATGACTAGCGTCGGTGTTTTGAAGTCTTTCGAGAACGCGTGCGGCGATTGCGATTGGTATTTTTCTAGGTTTTCCCACGGCCAGACGCCGAGCTCGTGCTTGAGCCACAAGTAGCCGTCGT
>DAINAJ010000224.1:0-4458 GCA_036733505.1 Casimicrobium sp. | reverse complement strand
CCGACTCACTGACTGCGGCCCCGTCGGGGCAGCCTGCCACCATGAACGAACCCATAGCGCCCAACGCGGGCCGCACGCCTCCGCCTACCCCGTCCGCGCTTGAACTGGTGCCGCTTGCCGCCACCGCGAGCGAGCAAGCCGCCGCCGCGCCACCACCGCCCTCCACGCCGATCCCGATGCGCGCCAACGCGCCGTCACCCGTGCAGCGTTTCGAGTTCACCGGCAGCGGATCGGAGTATTTCAAGATCTGGATCGTGAACGTGTTGCTCACGATTGTGACCCTCGGTATCTACTCGGCCTGGGCGAAAGTGCGCCGCTTGCGCTACTTCTATAACAACACCCGGTTTGCTGGTTCGAGCTTTGATTTTCATGGCTCGCCGATTGCGATTTTGAAAGGCCGAATCATTGCCGTGGTGTTGATCGCGGGCTTGCAGGTGCCGATCCTGAACTTTGTTGTACTTGCGCTCTACCTTGCCGGGCTGCCTTGGCTCTTGCAGCGTTCGCTGCGCTTTCACATGGCCAACACGAGCTATCGAAACCTGCGCTTCGCGTTTCTGGGAACCGTCAAAGGCGCGTACGCCGCGTTACTCATTCCGATTGGTGTGCTCATCGCCGCTGGTGCCATTAGCGGTTTGGCGATGTGGAAATTTCCGGTCGTCGGCAGCATTTTGTTGATCATCACGATGTTGGGGTTCTACGCGGTTGGGCCGTACATCCAGTACCGCATGCGTCGCTACTACACCGAAGGCGCACATGCCGGTGCGAGCCCGTTCGCGCTGCACATCGGCGCGGGTCAGTATTACGTGGTCTACCTAGTCGCGCTCGGTTTCATGATGGCGCTTGGTGCAGTGGCCGCCGTCGTGTTGGGCTTTACGGTAGGCCTCGACATGATGAGCCTTGCCAAGGGCGGGAACCTGCCAGTCGGAAAGATGATCATCACCGGCATTTTGGTCGGTAGCGTTTACCTCGCGATGCTCGCGGTCGCGCCGCTAGTGGTCGCGATGCTACAAAACACCATTTGGCGCGGCACCTCGCTCGCGGGCAAGCGATTTAAGTCCGACGTGCCCGTCCCGAAATTCATGCTCACGTGGCTGGGCCAAACGTTTCTCACGGTCATCACACTGGGTTTGTATCGACCCTTCGCCGTCGTGAAACTCGCGCGCATGCGCATTGAGGCGATGGCGTGGACAGGCAGCGCGGACACAATGATCGCGGTGCTTCGTGAAGCCAACCAAAAAGCGGTCGGTTCCGAAGTGTCGGATTTGATGGACATTGATATTGCGCTGTAATTTGATCGCCGCCCTTCGTCGTTTCTTCGTCCTCCGGGCATTCCGATGACGCAGACGTCGCAAGCCCCGCGTGTAAGCGCTCGACTTTATGCGGCGACAGGTGCGGCCATCGCGCGGCCCGTGACGCTCGTCGCGTCACCCGAAACGGGGGCAGTGCTCCTCTCGGTTGACAGCGACATGGAGACGCGTCAAATCGCGGTTCGCACGCTTGATGTGTCCGAGCGTTTTACTCACGCCACGCGTCGTATTACCCTGCCCGGCGGCGACGTGTTGGAAGTCGATGACGGTGCGCAGCTTGGCCGTGTGCTCGCTGCGGCAGGCCTGCACGACGCGCCGGTCACGCGCTGGCAACATAGCTGGCGCATGGTGATCGTCTCGCTCGTGTTGAGCGTGATCGCGGCGGTGGCGGGCTACGTTTGGGGCTTGCCGTTTGCGTCGGATCATCTCGCGCGATTTGTGCCCGCCTCGTGGATGCAATCGCTCGACGACGTCGTCATGGGTCAAATGCAGCGACAAGACTCGCTCGAGCCGAGTACCCTTACACCGGAACGGCAAGAACAACTGCGCAACGCTTTCAAAGCGGCCGTCGCCTCGCAGTCCAACGCGCCCGCCGTGAATGTGTATTTCTTCAAAATGGCCGACACGCCGAACGCTTTCGCGCTGCCCGGTGGCTCGATTGTGTTTTTGGACGGCATCGTAAAAGCCGCGCCTAACGACGACGCGCTCGTGGGCGTGTTCGCGCATGAGTTTGGTCACGTGGTGCACCGCCACGGGCTGCGCAATTTGTTACGCACGGCGATGGTGTCCGCGGTGGCTGCCTGGTATTTCGGTGATTTCACTAGCATCGCCAACGCCGCGATATTGATGACACAGCTCAAATATTCGCGCGACTTCGAAACGCAAGCCGACGACACCGCCATCGAAATAATGCGAGCACAAAAACTCGACACTAAATCGTTAGCCGAACTATTCCGCCGTATGCGTGATCATCGCGGCGCAGGTGAGCACAATCACGATCACAGCGACGCCGCGAAAGAGCCTCCGGCAAAAGTCAAAACGAAGTTGCCCTCGATTCCCGAATTTCTAAGCACGCACCCGGACATTGAACGGCGCATAGAACGCTTCGAAGGCGCGACGAGCGTCGCTCCCAAACCGTAGGGCCTGCACTGCCAGCCTTCACGCCGTGCCGAGCAGCCTTCTTGGCGCCGCGCTAAACAAACAGCTTCGCGTGCTCCTGCCGCAGCAAGTTCTTCTGCACTTTGCCCATTGCGTTGCGCGGCAAATCGTTCACGACGAACACGCGCTTCGGCACTTTGAAGTTTGCGATTTGGCCCTTGAGCGTGGTGGCCACGGCTTCGCCTTCGACGACTGCGCCGCTTTTGCACACAACCACAGCCACCACCGCTTCGCCGAAGTCTGGATGCGGCACGCCGACTACGGCCGATTCGGCTACACCAGGCATATCGTTGATGTAGCCCTCGATCTCGGCCGGATACACGTTGTAGCCGCCGCTGATGATCAAGTCTTTGCTGCGCCCCACGATGGTCACGTAGCCGCGCTCATCAAACTTGCCCACGTCGCCGGTCTTGAACCAACCGTCGGCGGTAAATTCTTCTTTGTTCTTTTCGGGCATGCGCCAGTAGCCGCCGAACACATTCGGGCCTTTGACTTCGATGCCACCGATTTCGCCGACGGGGCACGTCCCGCCTTTGTCGTCCGACACGCGCACTTGCACTTGAGGCAATGGAAATCCGACGGTGCCGCCGCGTCGTTCGCCATGCTTCGCGTCGTATGGATTTGACGTGAGCATGCAGGTCTCACTCATGCCGTAGCGTTCGAGAATTGTGTGGCCGGTGCGCTCACGGAATTCGTTGAACGTCTCGATCAACAACGGCGCGGAACCCGCCACGAAGAGGCGCATGTTTTTGCCGACCTCGGTTGTCAAACGCGCCGGTTCAGCATTCGCCAAAAGGCGCACATAAAGCGTGGGCACGCCCATGAACACCGTCGCCTCGGGCATGCGTTTGATCACTGCCGTCGGATCAAACTTCGAGAACCAAATCATCTTCGCGCCAGAGAGCAGGGCGCAATGCGATGCCACAAACAAACCGTGCACGTGAAAGATCGGCAACGCGTGAATCAATACGTCGTTCGCCGACCAGCCCCAATAGTCTTTTAGCGTAAGCGCATTCGAGAGCAGGTTGTTGTGCGAGAGCATCGCGCCTTTGCTGCGCCCCGTCGTGCCGCTCGTATAGAGAATCGCGGCGAGATCGTCTGCGCCGCACTGCGCGATTTCATGGCGGTCGCTTTGCATCGCCACGGCATCCGTCAACGTGCCATTGCCCGCGTCATCCAATGTGTAAACGCGCGCCACTTTAGCGGCGTCCGCAATCGGCTGAATCCACGCGAGCGATTTGGGCGCACACACCACGACTGCGGGCTCTGCGTTGCCGATGAAGTACTCGATTTCGCTGGCTTGATACGCGGTGTTCAGCGGCAAAAACGCATACCCCGCGCGCAAAACGCCGAGGTAGAGCATCAACGCCTCGACGCTCTTTTCGGTTTGCACCGCCACACGACTGCCCGCTGGCAACGAAAGGCCCGCGAGCAAATTTGCAACGCGCGCCGACTGCGCATCAATGTCGGCCCAGCTGTAGTGCTTAAGCGTTGCGCCTGTCGCGCTGTCGGCGGCTTCGATCGCTACCGCGGTCAGGTCCGCAGGGAATGCAGCGCGGATCGCTGCGAAGAGGTTTTGGTTCATAAGATCTCGAATCGATTCCGTAGGGCGGGCACCGCCCGTCTCGTCAACAAGCGGCGGGCAAAGCCCGCCCCAATCCACCGAACTTACGCGAGGCGAAAAATTTTTGCCACGGATTTACACAGATGAACACAGATTGATAGAACACGTTTCGCCAGAGGTTGGTTCGTAAAAATCTGTGTAAATCAACTAACTCATCAGTGAAATCTGTGTCAAAAAATCACTTGCGAACCGCTTAAGTTCGGTGGATTGAAGTCCGCCCTACGGTGCAAGCGTTGTCGGCGACGCATCAATCCATCTTCGCGCCAGAAGCCTTCGCCACTTCGCCCCAACGCTTAATCTCGTTGGTGACAAACTTGCCGAATGCGTCGCCGTAAGTGTCGGGCACTTCCGCACCGAGTCCGTTCCAAA
>DAINAJ010000223.1:2225-4535 GCA_036733505.1 Casimicrobium sp. | reverse complement strand
TCTTGCGCTAACGCAGTTGCCGATAGCAGCGCTGCCACCACGAGCCCCACCGCTCTGTGAGTGGCGTCCCGCAATGTCAAAGAAGTGAACCAACTCATGGGCAAACCGAACTTAGGTTGTGGGACGAGTGCGCGTGCAAGTAATCAAGGGCGGCCAATTCGCGCCTCACGCTCGGCAGGATGCGCCCAATGCAGGGCGCCTTCGGTGCGATGATCAGGACGGGAAGTGCCCGCCCTAATCGTGCCTACTGCGGTTTAGGTGCTGCGGCCGGTTTGTTGAAATCAACCTTCGGAGCGGATTTGATTTCGGCTTCGTTTTCTACCGTGAACTGTGGTTTTTCTTTGAAGCCAAAGACCATCGCGATCAAATTGGTCGGGAACGAAACGACCGTGTTGTTGTAGCCCTGAATCGATTTGATATAGCGATTGCGCGCGACGGTAATGCGATTTTCCGTACCTTCGAGCTGCGCTGTCAGGTCACGGAACAGCGCATCACTTTTCAGGTTTGGATAATTTTCGGAAACAGCGAGCAAGCGACTCAATGCGCCCTGTAACTGGTTTTGCGCTGCGATGAATTTTTTGAATGCCTCGGGGTCGTTCACAAGCTCAGGCGTGGCTTGAATGCCTGTGGCTTTGGCGCGCGCTTCAACGACCTTGGTCAAGGTGTCCTGTTCTTGAGCCGCGTAGCCTTTAACCGTGCTGACGAGATTGGGAATCAAATCAGAACGGCGCTGATACTGATTGAGCACCTCCGCCCATGCCGCTTTGATCGTTTGATCGCCTTGCGCCATGTCGTTGTAGCCGCAGCCAGAGAGCCCGAGCGCAGCGGTGAAAGCGGCAATTGCCAGAAAAATTCGTTTCATAGTGTGTTTCCTCCGCTGGCGCCCTCAGCGTTAGTGGGTGAGCGCATGAATTACGATGGCTGCAATATGCCCCCGCTGCAATGAGAATTCAAGAGACGATTGCCCTGAAACCGTATTGCAGTGGTAGCACAGTGCCGTCACGGCACCATTGAGCGAGCTTTTATCAGGTCTTCCCATGCTTTCGCCTTTTCTAGCGGGCTTCGCAACAGGTATGACGGATGGTAGGTGACGACCACCGGCACGCCCTCGTAGGCACCGCCAACGGCACGCATCGCGCCGACAGTATCTTCACGATTCAGCAAAGTCTGAGCGGCGAACTTGCCAGCGGCCAGCAGCAATTTAGGTTCGGCGAGGGCGATTTGCCGTTTGAGATACGGTGCGCACGCAGCGATTTCCGCCGGTTCAGGGTTGCGATTGCCGGGAGGACGACACTTGATGACGTTTGCGATATACACGCCAGCGCCCCGCTTCTTATTGACAGCAGCAAGCATCGCGTCCAGAAGTTGTCCAGCCTTACCAACGAACGGTTCGCCGAGCTTGTCTTCGTTTTCGCCCGGCGCTTCTCCGATCACCATCCACGAAGGCGAAAGGTCTCCGACGCCGGGAACAGTGTGAGTTCGTGTTTTGCACAGCGCGCATGCCGTGCAACTCGCAATGCTTTCGCGCAAATCGGTCCATGACATTTTCGCTATGGCGGCGCTGCGTTCCTCCGCACTTGGCGCGATGGAAACGACTTGCGCTGCAGTGGGGCGCGACTGCGGTGTAACTGCGTCGATCTGCGGGGATGCAGTAGCGTGCACCGCGGGATTGTCGGCCACGTTCGCGGCATTAGCGCGCGAGCGCCACACCGGCGTGAGCCCGATTTCGCGCAGGATTACGTCACGTGTGGTCATGGTGAAAGTATTCCCTGCATGAGGATCGCGTCTTCTCGTTCTGTGCCGTGAGCCCCACTGGGGTAATAGCGTTTGCGGCGGCCGCTTTGCGTGAGTCCGCGCGACGCGTAAAACGATTGCGCCCCGGCATTACTCTCACGCACTTCTAGATGCAATACGCGTGCACCGTTCACATACAGTCGTTCACTCATTTCGTTCCATAGTAGCGCCGCCACACCCTGCCGCCGCGACTCAGGCGACACCGCGATGAGCAGCAACTCGGCTTCGTCGAGCAACAGTCGCGCGATCGCGAAACCGCACACGCTAGATTTATCGCGCGCGGCGAGACACAAATAGCCCGAGGTCAGTGCGTCATGAAAATTGCGCTCGGTCCACGGGTGAGAATTGCTACGTCGTTCGATGTCTAGCACGCTCGGCAAATCTTCGGTGCTGAGAAGTTCGATGGTTGCGCAGGAGAAGCTTAGATGACGCATGGCGCTATTGCACTTTGGCTGCCGCTCGTTCGGCTTCTGTTTGAGCGACGTTGTTGCGCACGTAGAGCGGTTCTGCATCAGA
>DAINAJ010000223.1:0-2125 GCA_036733505.1 Casimicrobium sp. | reverse complement strand
AGCGCCGACGCTTCGGCCAACGCTTCGAGCGAATCCACCCTAATCAGCGGTTTTTGCCAAGCGTAAGCCAGCGCTTGTGCCGTCGCACAGGCGGTGCGCACGCCAGAGAACGAGCCGGGGCCCGCACCAAACGCAATTGCGTCAACCTCTTCTCCTCGTAGCCGCGCCTGCGTCAGTACGCGCTGCACGGCGGGCAACATCCAGCTTGAGACCTTAATATCGTTTCGGGCAACCTCGCCAAACGCCTGGTCGGACGTGTCGCCCACGCGCACAAGCGCGATGGCTCCAACGTGGGACGACGATTCGATGGCAAGGATCAAAGGCATAACCACTAATTTTAGGTGTCCGTTGCCCCATAAAATGGCGAACTCGTCGTGTCGCGTAATTTTTCGCGGCTCGCCACACTCTTTCTGAAGCCCCCCATGCCCGACTTGCTGACGTTGACCATTGAATCCATCGACCACGAAGGTCAGGGCATCGCCCGTAACGATGGCAAAACAGTGTTTGTGGAGGGCGGTTTGACCGGTGAAACCGTTGAAGTGCGGATCACACGGAGCAAGCCGACTTACGACAAAGGCGTGGTTGAGCGTGTAGTTAAAGAGAGCGCGCAACGCGTGACGCCCGCCTGTCCACACTTTGGCGTGTGTGGCGGGTGCAGCATGCAGCACTTGGACGCCCGTGCGCAGCTAGCGGCGAAGCAGCGTGTGCTGGAGGACAACCTGCAGCACATCGGTAACGTGAAAGCCGACAACATTTTTCCGCCGATCGAGGGGCCACATTGGGGCTACCGCCACCGTGCGCGCTTGTCGGTGCGTCATGTAGTGAAAAAAGGCGCAGTGCTGGTGGGCTTTCACGAAAAGAAATCGAGTTTTGTTGCCGACATGCGCGAATGTCGCGTGTTGCCGCCACATGTGTCGGCGTTGTTGGTGCCGCTGCGTGAGCTGATTGCGGGCTTGGCGATTCGTGATCGTGCGCCGCAGATTGAGTATGCGGAGGGTGACGGCACACCGATGTTGGTGCTGCGCCATCTAGAGCCCGTGCCGGACGGCGACATGGCCGCGCTACGCGCCTTCGCGGCCGCTCACAACGTGCAGTGGTATTTGCAATCGAAAGGTCCGGAGACTGCGATTCCGTTGCCTGGCGAGGATCATACGTTGGGCTATGCGCTTAGCGAGTTCGGTCTGCGCTACAGCTTCCAGCCGACCGAATTTACGCAGGTGAACCCGCACATCAACGCGATGCTGCTGCGCCGCGCCATGCGGCTCTTGGAGCTGAAGCCCTCGGATCGCGTGGGCGATTTGTTTTGCGGGTTGGGAAATTTCACGCTTCCCATCGCGCAAAAGGCGGCGTTTACCTTTGGCATCGAAGGCTCGGCCGGGCTAATCAAGCGCGCCCGCGACAACGCCGCGAGCAACGGCTTAACCGACAAAACGGACTTCGCCGTGGCGAACCTTTTTGAGATCGCTGACGACTGGTTTGACGGCCTTCCGCAGCTCAACAAATTGCTGATCGACCCGCCGCGGGATGGTGCGCTGGCGGTGGTCAATGCGCTGCCACACGCGGAAACCGGGCGGCTCGAACGTATCGTTTATGTGAGTTGTAGCCCGTCAACTTTGGCGCGTGACGCGGCGATATTGACGCATTTGAAGGGCTATCGCCTGCGCGGGGCAGGGGTGGCAAACATGTTTCCGCACACCGCGCACGTGGAGTCGATTGCGTTGTTTACGACCTAAATCGGATGCGTTGCGGCGTTCTTTTGCTACGAAATGCACGAATTTCTGGCATAAAAGAAAGCTTGTAACTCGTTGATTTATAAGGGTTTTAATAAATTCAGGCAAAAAAAAGCCGGGGTTTTGCCCCGGCCTCAAATTGCTGTTGATTCTAACTACGTCACCTCAGAAGCTATCCCGAACGAGGGACTCCCGCACGTCATAACGCCTGAATTGACGAAATGATTATAGCCATAGCGTTTTGCGCAAAAAAAGCCCCACAGCCAGCAAAACCCTAGTCATTTACGTATGTTGTAGCTGCGTCACAAAGCCGTCGCTGAATTGCGACACTGGGAGAACGATCGATACGGCTTTATCGAACTATCGACATCCAGCTGGTCGATGTAGCCCGTTTA
>DAINAJ010000222.1:0-4549 GCA_036733505.1 Casimicrobium sp. | reverse complement strand
GCCGCGTTCGAGCCGATGTACAGCGCACACTTGGTGTTCTGCATATCGTTGTACGAGTTGGTCATGGCGCCGTAGCCCCAGGTGTTCGCAACGCCAGCCACCGTGGTGGAGTGGCAAATACGCGCTTGATGGTCGCAGTTGTTCGACCCGAACATGCTCACAAATTTGCGCAGCATGTACGCTTGCTCGTTATTGTGCTTCGACGAGCCAACCCAGAAAACGCTGTCCGGCCCGGCAGTTTTGCGAAGGTCGAGCAGTTTGTCGCCGACCTCTGCCATCGCCTGTTCCCAGCTGATGCGAACGTACTTACCGTTCACGAGCTTCATGGGGTACTTCAGGCGATGCTCACCGTGACCATGCTCACGAATCGCGGCTCCTTTTGCGCAATGCGCACCAAGATTGATTGGCGAATCAAACACTGGCTCTTGCCTTGTCCAAACGCCGTTCTCGACAATTGCGTCAATTGCGCAGCCAACGGAACAGTGAGTGCAAACTGTGCGTTTGACTTCCGCCTTGCCCGCGCCCTCTGTCGGCGCGGCTGCATCGGCTTTGCCTACGAATCCGAGCGGCAATTGGCTCGCAAAGGCACCAGCGCCAAGCCCAACGCCCGAGCGCTTGAGGAACGCACGTCGGTCCAGCGTGCGGCCAAGCGGCGCACCGCCAGCAGCACCGAAGCGGCGCATGGGGGAATGATCAGACAGGCGCGTGCCGTCCACATCGTGAGATTTTCTAACGAGCATGATTTATCTCCGAGAAACTAAGGACGGCTGAGCTAAACGCGAGCCAAATCGTAATAGGTGCGAACGTGTTCGCTTTCGCGGTAACCCGCGTCACCCGACGCTGGAACTGCCGCGACTTTGACGGGAGCGACTTGTTTGAGCGACGGCGCAACGACAACCGCCACGGCACCTGCAGCACCTACGCTGCCCGCCAGCAAAAAACCGCGGCGCTTCAAATTTGCGTCTTGCTTCTTCTCAGCCATGATCCACTCCTTAACAACTTTTTTGGTACCTAACTTGCTGCCGACGCGGGATGTGAGCAGTAATGCTCAGGCCGCGCGCTTCTCACGGTTCAATTGCGAACGCATCACGTTCCACCTGCAAGAAGCTACCTATGAATTGTGCAACGACGGCGTAATAATTAGCAAGCGAAGATTTCGCTATTGCACCGCAGCAAATTTCAAACCAAGGCGCGATGTGATTGCCAAAGAATTCTCGCTGCACGGCGACCGACGAAGGCTCGATGCCGTTTGCCCCGACAATGAGTAATCGCATCACTTCGCAAAGCGACGCGAGGTGGTCTTCCACAACGGTTTGCACTTCGACACGGGCAAACCCTAGTGTTGCCAATGCGCCACGAACATCCGCCAAGGGCTGTTCCATCATGAAGCCGGTCAGGTGGTGCGAAGCATGCAAATTGACAGGCGCACGGCCCACGCCGATGAACAGTTGCTCGTACTCGTCGTCCGCGGCATCCGCATCCATCGCCATCGATGCCGCGATGAGTTTCGACCACGCAAGCGGCAACGGCGCGCCGTCATCTTCAGTAGTCAATGGAGGCGAACCCGCAATCGCAGCAAGCAACGCCTGATCCGGAGCCGCCGCCAACAGTCGCGAGATCAGCGCATAAAAATTCGCGCGGCCATGATCTTCCGCCGATACGTACGACTTGAACGCTACGTTGGCTTCGCTCATGACTTGATGTTCCTAATGTCCAAAGGCTTCTCTTCACTGTAAAGATCTACCACCCGGCAATCGGCGCACATCTTGATTCGATTGCGCGATTGCTCGTCGGCGAACATGCTGTGCGTGGCCAACTTATTGAACATGTTCTCGATCATTTTTTTCGCACCCAGCGGCTTTCCACAGCGAAGGCACCCAAGAATCTCTGCCTCGTTCAACACTCGTAGTTTCTTCGCGTCAGGCGCAAGATTGAGGCGCGGCGCGAGCGAAATTGCGTGCTCAGGGCATGTCTTTTCACAGATACCGCATTGAACGCACTTGCTTTCAATGAAACGCAGCTGCGGCTGCTCCGGGTTGTCTGCCAATGCCCCCTCTGGGCACGCGCCAACGCAGGCCAAACACATCGTGCACTTGTCGGCATTCACGATGATCTCGCCAAACGGCGCGCCTCGTGCGAGCGCAATAACGCTCTTGGGCGTGGGCGCATGCTCTAGCAAGTGCGCAAAGACGGCGTCAAGCGTGCCGCGCTTGTCGTTAGCCAAGTTAAACGGCGCCGCGACACGCACCGCGAGGCCACGACGTGCATCCGCTTCGCCGGACGCCAGTTCGCGCATCCCGACAATCGTCACCATCGTGTCTTGATAACCCAACGCAGTCAGGATGGCGTTGGCGATGTCCGCTTGCGCTGAGAGCGATATGCGGTAATCCGGCGCGATGTCGGGCGTCACTAGCACTTGCACACCAGTCGCACCGTACGCAATGGCACCGAGCCACACGTCAAGCCCGGCAGAAGCCGGATGGTGAAGCGAAATCGGCAATACGCGCGCTGGCAAGCCATCACCTCGTTGCGCCAAATCGTTGATGACTGACTGTCCTTCTGCCGCATCGTGGAGCAACACCACCGCGTCTCGCCCGCCCGCTTTTGCGTAGGTGTTGAGCATCGTCTTCAGGCGTGTGCCGGTGTCTGCCACACGCGGATACACGTACGTGAGCGCGCCTGATGGACACACCGTCGTACACGCGCCACAGCCCATGCAAAGCTCCGGGCTCACTTCGATGTGGTCCCCCTTCGGCGCAATGGCACGCGTGGAGCACACGTCAACACATTGCGTACAACCTGTCTTTTTGTTCCGACTGTGGGCGCATATGTTGGCGCGATAGTTGAAGAATTTTGGTTTCTCAAACTCACCCACGAGCGAAGCCACTTCGGCAACCACTTTCAGTCGCGCCATCGCGTCGCTGCCGGGCGCAAAGTAGCCTTGCGGCGGCTGATGCTGCGTGAACAGTTTCTCATCCGTGAGATTGATCACGATATCGAACTGGCCGTCACGCGTCACATCTGCGCGATTGAAATCGATGGCGTTCGCATCGCCGCACACGGCCACACATGTTCGATGTGATTTGCAGGCGTCGAGATTGATTTGATACGTTAAATCGATCGCTCCTTCAGGGCAGGCGCGCACGCAGGCGTTACAGCGCGTACAGGCATCGAGGTCAATCGGGTTGGCTTGCTGCCAGCGCACGTTGAAAGCGCCTAGCCAACCGGAGACACCAACGCGCGCGCCGCTAACCACGGGATATTCACGCACGGCGGGCAGCTTCGTCTCGGTGCCACCCGTGACAACGGTTGGCACAGCATTCGCCGCGTCTGTCGCCAATACGTTGACCGAGACCGCGCCTTTCAGCGCTTCGGCAATCAACAATGCATCGCGCATCGGCCCGATGATGAGCGTTTGGCCGCCGCTTTTGTAACTTACTTGTGTAGTTGGCGCGGGCTCCGGCAGCATCGCCTCGGCGATTAGTGCTGCAATTTTCGGCGTAGCAAAACTCGCGTCCTTCGACCAGCCGGCCTTCTCGCGAATATTGAAAAAGCGAACCGTAGAAACTTTGGGGGAGTCGCTCGCAGCCTCGCCGAGCAACCGCGATTCTTGCGTGCACGCCACCACGGCATCACCTTCGATAACCTCGCCGAAGCGCGCGAGTTCGCGCTGGCACATGGCGTCGAATGATTGCACGCTGGCTGCACCGGCGCTGGCCGCAGCGCTGGCGAACGCGGTCGCGTCAAAAGGCATCGTGCGGTTGCACGAACAGAGATGTACTTGTCGGGTCATTGAAACTTTTCGGTGGGCGTTGCGGTGGACGCGGTGGTCGCGTCGACGGCGTCGTTTTCAGTAGAAGTCAGCGGTGTGTCTTTGTACGCAAATTCGCCTACGCGTTTGCCGTGGCGTGGATGAGCAACTACCGCAATGTGCTCGACCGGCGCGGCCTCTTCAGCCGTCGTGTCGGCAGGCGAATCAGACGCCACAGTCGCATTTTCGTCTGTCGGAACCGTCGCAGCTTCGGCCAATTTGGCTCTCCCTGCCAATACCGCCTTGCCTTCCTCGCTCGTCTCATCCACCGCGTAACCGCCGTCGGTGACGACCTGCTTCGAGGGATTCATGATCGTCTTCCACGACGAAAGCGTATTCATGACTTCAGGCGAAATTGGCTCAAACTGCGTGTAATCGTCGATGTAAATGTCGAGACCATCCATCACGTTGAAATGCGGCTCCTTGAACAAGGCTTTGAAGGCTTGCTGCTTCAAGGCCTGCGGCACTTTTGCCTGCATGAATGGCGTGAAATCTTCGGTCAGTGAGATCGATGAAAGCGGTGGCAAACTTAGCTCGGACGCGGAGGCGGGTGCGTCATTCGCGGCCGAAGGGCCGTCCACGAGCACGTTCGCGGGTTCCACAGCTACAGCGGATGCCGTTCCCGTGCTCGTCGGCGCTGCCGCGGCCTGCCGCTTCAAGCGCGACCAGCGCGACAGCGACAGGCCTTCCGCGGCGGGCGCTTCTTTTTGATCAGCCACGCGCCGCTCCTGCGTCAGA
>DAINAJ010000221.1:0-4550 GCA_036733505.1 Casimicrobium sp. | reverse complement strand
TTGCACCACATCTTCAAGAATGGTTGGGAAGACAAGAAGTACATCAACGATCGTGTCTACGGCATGGACAAGATCAAAGAAGAGGTGATGACCAAATGGACGCCCGACAACGTTGAGGCGGCCTGCGGTGTGCCCGAGGCGCGCATGGCCGAAATCGCCAAGATGTTTGCGACAAATCGTCCGTCGACGATTGTGTGGTGCATGGGGCAAACGCAACACACGATTGGTAACGCGATGGTTCGCGCGAGCTGCATCCTGCAACTCGCGTTGGGTAACGTCGGCGTTTCCGGCGGCGGCACCAACATCTTCCGCGGTCACGACAACGTGCAAGGCGCGACCGACGTCGGTCCTAACCCAGATTCGCTGCCTGGTTATTACGGCATCGCAACCGGTGCTTGGAAGCATTGGTGCACTGTCTGGGGCGTCGATTACGAATGGCTCAAGAAGCAGTTTGCTTCGCAGGTCATGATGGAAAAGCCAGGTATGACGGTGTCGCGTTGGATCGACGGCGTGCTCGACCCGAACGAGACAATCGATCAAGACTCGAACCTCAAAGGTATCGTCTTCTGGGGGCACGCTCCGAACTCGCAAACGCGTGGGCCGGAGATGAAGAAGGCCATGGAAAAGGTCGAGATCATGGTGATCATCGATCCTTATCCGACAGCTTCGGCGGCTATGCCTGATCGCAAAGATGGCGTGTATTTGCTGCCAGCGTGTACGCAGTTTGAGACCGTTGGCACCGCCACAGCGTCCAATCGCTCGATCCAATGGCGTGAACGCGTTATCGCTCCGCTCTTTGAGTCGCAAACCGATCACGCGATCATGTACGCGTTTGCGAAGAAATTTGGCTTCGCAACGGAGTTCGCTAAGAACTGCAAGATCGTCACGCCGGACGGTGCGAAAAAGTGGGAAGAGCCACAGATCGAAGACATTCTTCGCGAAATCAACAAAGGCACGTGGACCATTGGCTACACGGGCCAATCACCTGAGCGCTTGAAGCTTCACATGAAGCACATGAACACGTTTGACGTGAAAACGCTGAGAGCCAACGGCGGTCCTTGTAGCGGCGATTACTTTGGTTTGCCGTGGCCGTGTTACGGCACCCCGGAGATGAAACATCCGGGTTCGCCAAATCTGTACGACACATCCAAACACGTGATGGACGGCGGCGGAAATTTCCGTGCGAACTTTGGTGTCGAGCGTGACGGCGTATCACTGTTGGCAGAGGACGGCTCGCACTCTAAAGGCGCGGACATCACCACGGGCTACCCTGAACTTGATCACGTGTTGCTGAAGAAGCTCGGCTGGTGGGACGAACTCACCGAGGACGAGAAGAAAAAGGCCGAAGGAAAGAACTGGAAGACCGATCTTTCCGGCGGCCAGATTCGTGTGTTCATGAAAAACCACGGCTGCCACCCGTTCGGCAACGCCAAAGCGCGCGCCGTTGTCTGGAACTTCCCTGACGCTGTTCCTCAGCATCGCGAGCCGCTGTACGGCACCAGTGCAGAACTCACGAAGAAGTACCCCACCCACGCTGACAAAGGTGGCGCGTTTTGGCGCGTTAAAACGCTTTACAAGTCGATTCAAGACAAGGCAATTGCGGACAAGGTGTACGAGAATTTCCCGCTCGTGCTCACGTCCGGTCGCTTGGTCGAATACGAAGGCGGTGGCGAGGAGACTCGTTCCAATCCGTGGCTCGCAGAATTGCAGCAAGAGAACTTCATCGAGATCAACACCAAAGACGCGAACGATCGACTCATTCGTCACAACGATATGGTGTGGGTGAAGTCGGCGACGGGTTCACAAATCAAAGTGAAGGCGCTTGTCACAGAACGCGTTGGTCCCGGTACTACCTTCATCCCGTTCCACTTCTCGGGCTGGTGGCAAGGTAAAGACCTGTTGGAGAAATACCCCGACGGAGCAGCGCCGATCGTGCGCGGTGAATCGGTTAACGTGGCCACGACTTACGGTTACGACTCGGTCACCATGATGCAAGAAACCAAGACCACTGTCTGTCAAGTAGTGAAGGCATAAGGGGATCACCATGGCACGAATGAAATTTATTTGTGACGCTGAGCGCTGCATCGAATGCAATGGTTGCGTTACTGCTTGCAAAAACGAACACGACATTCCCTGGGGCGTTAATCGTCGTCGCGTGGTCACGTTGAACGATGGCGTCGTTGGCGCCGAGCGCTCGATCTCTGTGGCGTGCATGCACTGCTCGGACGCGCCATGCATGGCCGTGTGCCCAGTCAATTGCTTCTACAAAACTGAAGACGGCGTTGTGTTGCACGACAAAGATTTGTGCATCGGCTGCGGCTACTGCTTCTACGCCTGTCCGTTTGGTGCGCCACAATTCCCGTCGGCGGGCGCATTCGGTGTTCGCGGAAAGATGGATAAGTGCACTTTCTGCGCAGGGGGGCCAGAGAAAGACGGCTCCAAGGCGGAGAACGAAAAATACGGCCGTAACCGTTTGTCGGAAGGCAAACTTCCAGCCTGCGCAGAAATGTGCTCGACTAAAGCGTTGCTTGCGGGTGATGGCGACGTGCTTTCGGACATCTACCGTGAGCGCGTCATGCGTCGTGGGCGTGGTGGCGATCTGTGGGGGCATGCGACCGCCTACGGACGACCCGATGCCAAGGGCGCACCTGTGCTTCCTGCTGCACCGGCAGCTCAACCCGCAGCGCAAAAATCATGATGAAGCCGCTTAATCTTCTGTTCGCCGCTGGTGTGTTCGCATTCGTGCTTTCGGGCTGTGGTGAAACACCCCAAACTAACGTCGCCAAGGCGGGACAATCTGCCGCCAAAGAAGGCGATAAGCCCTACCAGAACGATCAGTTCAAGGGCAATCGCGAGGAATGGGCGAAGACGCTTCGTTCGCGCGCCGATAACCAAAATGAATACAAGCGCGTCAATTGACCGCGATTGATGTATTACCTAGCGTGAGGAGCGAATCATGAGGCGCTTGATGGTATTGGCCGGGGCGCTTTCGTTTGCGCTGTCGGTGTTCGCGCAGCCCACGGCGTTGCCGTCGATGACGCGCGATGAAATTTCGCAGCAGCAATCGCAGCAGAAGGAGCGACAGCAGCAACAGCCCTACAACAACGCACCGGTTTGGAAAGCTGCACGCGGAGCGGTTGAGGGCTACACGAGCCTCCCTGCCCCCGAGGCTGGCGTACTGATCCAGACCGACGGCCAAAACTGGCGGGCACTGCGTAACGGTACGGTATCCGTTTGGGGCGGTTGGGCGCTCGTTGCCATGATGTTAGTCGTGGGTATTTTTTACGCTGTACGCGGGACTATTCAACTGCACGAAGCACCGACCGGTCGCATGATGGACAGGTTTTCGCTGCTTGAGCGTATGGCGCATTGGTCGACTGCCGTCAGTTTTTGCGTGTTGGCGGTTTCTGGCCTCATTCTGGCTTTTGGCAAGAGCATTTTGATTCCTGTGCTCGGATTCACGTTGTTCTCATGGCTGGCTTTCATCGCGAAGAATTTGCATAACTTTCTTGGCCCTTTGTTCGCGTTGAGTTGCGTAATTACTTTTGTCGTTTTTGTCCGTGACAACATCCCGAAGGCAATCGATCTCAAATGGATCGCCAGCGCTGGCGGATTGTTCAATGACAAGCACGTACCGAGTGAGAAATTTAACGCGGGCGAAAAGGTGTGGTTTTGGGGCGGTGTGACCCTTTTGGGAATCGTCGTGAGCGCGTCAGGCTTTGTGCTGGACTTCCCGAACTTTGGACAGTCCCGGGCCACAATGCAGTTTGCCAACATCGTCCATCTGATCGGCGCCACGCTTTTCATGGTCGCCGCGTTGGGCCACATCTACATGGGGACGCTCGGCGTCGCTGGAGCGCTGGACGCGATGAAAACGGGGCGAGTTGACGAAACTTGGGCCAAGGAGCATCACGAGATTTGGTACGAGCAAGCTAAAGCAGCCCCACCAAAGAACACAACGAATAACGTAGGCAAGACGCCTGTTGCTGTCGGAGGAGATGACTAATGAAACTCAATCATTTGGTGGCACTTTTGGTAAGTGGCGCACTCGCCGCAATGGCGACGCCTACCTTTGCGAAGCTTCCCGCGCCAGCTCCGTTGACCGATGAGCAAAAGGCCAAGGCCGCTGAGGTCAAAGAAAAAGCCGCTGAGGCTGCCAAAAAGGAAGCGGCAGACCTCGCACGCTACCAAGATAGAGCTGCGGCTCGTTTTTTCGCTGACGCGAAAGCTGCGGGTAAGGCCGTGCCCGCTTCCACGTGGGTGCCACCGACTCCCGTCGCTGTGGCTGTACAGCCGTCGTCGTCTGAGTCGCATGGTCAAAAGCAGGCTTCTGCGCCAAAGAGTCAAAGCGCCGGCGGTCCGGCTGCAGCGAAAAAGGCAGGTACGGACTCCAAACCTACGCCTGCCAAAAGCTAGTCAAATTGATGAAGTCGCGAACCGAGTAGGCTAGAATCTAAGTCTCGGAGAGGTGGCAGAGTGGTTGAATGTACCTGACTCGAAATCAGGCTTACCGCAAGGTAACGGGGGTTCGAATCCCCCCCTCTCCGCCA
>DAINAJ010000220.1:0-4622 GCA_036733505.1 Casimicrobium sp. | reverse complement strand
GTTCTTGCAGGCGGTCGGTCAGCGTTTTGACTTTGACCGGATCACCTACGAATACGGGCACGATGTGCGATTTGCTGGGCATGACGGGCAGGCCCAAGTCTGTAAGGCGCGTTTTGATCTGCGAAACGCGTTCGCGCTGCAAGCGGCGCTCTTCTTGCGAGTTCATCAGGTGCGACACGCTGGCAATCGCGCCGGCAGCAAGCACCGGCGCGAGCGACGTTGAGAAAATGAACGACGCGCCGAAGCTACGAATGCAATCCACGACCGGCACGTCGCCGGTGACGTAGCCGCCCTGCATGCCGAAGGCTTTGCCGAGCGTGCCCTGAATGACGTCGATCTGGTCGGCCACGCCCATTTCCTGCGACACACCGCCGCCGCGCGCACCGTACATGCCGACGGCGTGAACTTCGTCCAAGTACGTCATCGCGCCATATTTTTTCGCGATGCGCGCTACTTCGCCGATAGGCGAAATGTTGCCGCTCATCGAATAGACGCTCTCAAATACGACGAGCTTTGGGCGATCGGGGCTGATCGCGGCGAGCTTGGCTTCAAGGTCTTGTAGATCATTGTGCTCGAAGATCATGCGGTCGCAACCGGCGCGACGAATGCCTTCGATCATCGAATTATGGTTATCGCTGTCCGACAAAATCACGGTGCCGGGCAGCAGCGAGCCGAGCACGGTGAGCGCGGCCAGATTGGCGCTGTAGCCCGAGGTGAAGGAAAGCGCGGCGGGCTTATCGTGGAGCTTAGCGAGGAGATTCTCGAGTTCAACGTGGCGGGAGTTGGTGCCGCCAATGTTGCGCGTTCCACCAGCGCCCGTGGCACCTTCTTCGATGGCTTGAATCATCGCCGCGCGCACGGACGGATGGTGGCCCATGCCCAAATAATCGTTCGAGCACCAAGTGATGACCTCGCGCACGCCGCCGGGGCCTGCCCATTGCACGCGTGGGTATTCACCCGCAGGGCGGGTCAGCTCTGCGAAAATGCGATATCGCCCCTCACGCTTGAGCGTGTCAATTTGCGCGGCAAATAAGGCGGGGTAGTCAGAAGAGCGAATCAAAACAGTGCTTTCAGAGTCCAGACAAGATTTTACGATTCAAAACGGAACATTGCCAGCGGCGGGGACCGGTTTGGTCTGGTCGGCGGGGCGGTTTCGCTTTGATTTAGGGCCGGCGGCACCCGTCGTCGTGATGGGAATTGTCAATGTCACCCCCGATTCGTTCTCTGACGGAGGTCAACATATTGGACTCGAAAAGGCCTTAATTCACGCTGAACGCTTGATTTACGAGGGCGCGACGATTTTGGATGTGGGCGGCGAATCGACGCGACCCGGCGCGCCGGAGGTGAGCGTGGACGACGAGCGCTCGCGCGTGATCCCACTGGTTATCGAATTGGTGAATAGAGGTTATTGCGTTTCAGTCGACACGCGAAAGCCGGAAATCATGGCTGAGGCGATCGCTGCGGGCGCGGCGATCGTCAATGACGTGATGGCGCTCGCCGCTCCTGGCGCGGTGGAGGCTTGTGCATCCAGTGACGTGGGTGTCGTGCTTATGCATATGCAAGGACAGCCGCGCAGCATGCAGGTCGCACCGCGATACGATGACGTGGCGCGCGAAGTGGGCGACTATTTGCTCGAGCGCGCACGGGTTTGTCAAGCGGCGGGGATCGCGCCGCAGCGCATCGTGCTTGATCCGGGGTTTGGCTTCGGCAAAACGGTTGCACACAATGTCGAGCTTACGTGTCGCCTGAACGAGTTGGTCGCGCTTGGCTACCCTGTACTGGCGGGGTGGTCGCGAAAGCGAACGTTAGGAGAACTGACGGGGCGGACGGTGCCCGCTGATCGCGTTTCGGCAAGTGTCGCGGCGACATTGGCCTGTGTTGCGCGCGGCGCGCGGATCGTGCGGGTGCACGACGTGGCGGCGACCGTGGACGCGCTTAAGGTTTGGCAGGTGATGGGGGTTTAGGGAAACGTCACGTCAGTGATCCCGGCAATGAGAGTCACCGACTCGGGTTCGTCTAGGGTTGCCCTGATTCGGTCAAAATTCGCTAACATGTGAGTTAATTCATTTGACTGTGGGACGCACGCCGCTATGACCTCATCTAACGCAGCCCTTTCCAGCATTCACCCCGACGAGCGCGCTGCTCGCTTGCAGCTTGCCGCTTGTTACCGCGTATTTGCGTTTCTCGGTTGGACCGAGATGATCTACAACCACATCACGTTGCGCTTGCCGGATTCGGTGACCGGCGGCAAAAAAGAGTTTCTGATTAACCCCTTTGGGCTGCATTACAGCGAAGTCACAGCCAGCAATTTGGTGAAGATTGACTTGCAAGGTAATGTGCTCGACGGCTCCACGCATCGCGTGAACCCGGCGGGCTTCACCATTCACGGCGCGATTCACACCTCTGTGCCCGAGGCGCATTGTGTGATGCATACGCACACGACGGCGGGCGTGGCGGTCGCGTCGCTGCAAGGTGGCTTGCAGCAGACGAATTTCTATTCGGCTCAGCTGCACGACATGGTGGCGTATCACACCTTTGAGGGGATCACCATTCACGCGGAAGAGGCGCCGCGTCTACTCGCCAGTATGGGCAACAAACCGGGGCTAATTTTGCGCAATCACGGCTTGCTGTCGTACGGTCGCACATTGCCTCAAGCGTTTGCGATTTTGTGGACGATGCAGCGTGCGTGCGAGATTCAATTGGCAACACTGAGCATGGGGGCGCCGATCCCGATCTCCGAAGAAATCGCCGCGAAGTGCACGCGAGATTCGCTGCAATTCGACCCCGATTTCGGTGCGGGGCAAGACGTGTTCGATGCGTTGGTGCGGCAAGTGGACCGCGTGGATTCGTCTTACAAAGCATAGGTTTAGGACTCAGTCGGAGTGGCGGAAGCCGCGAATGCCGCCGTTCGCGGCTTCCGCCGCTCCCACAAACGCGCCAAGATTCGCGGGCGTTCCGCCAGCTGAGGCTGGCAAAACTACAATGCCCGCATGAGCAAAAGAAAATACTTCGGCACTGACGGTGTGCGCGGCGAGGTCGGCCTTGCGCCGATAACGCCAGATTTCATCATGCAGTTGGGGCATGCCACGGGGCGTGTGCTTCGCGCGCAAGCCAAGCCGGGCAAGCGCCCAGCGGTGTTGATTGGCAAAGACACACGTATTTCTGGCTACATGCTTGAAGCAGCGCTCGAAGCAGGATTGTCCGCCGCTGGCGTCGACACGCTCTTGACCGGGCCGCTGCCGACGCCGGCGATTGCGTATCTCACGCGTGCGCTTAGAGCGCAGGCCGGGCTGGTGATTTCGGCCTCGCACAATCCGTTTCCCGACAACGGCATTAAATTTTTCAATGCGCAGGGCGACAAGCTCTCCGACGAAGCCGAACTCGCGATTGAAGCCGAGATCGACCAAGGCTTGCGCTGTGTGTCGTCCGGTGAGCTTGGAAAGGCCAAGCGTGTGAACGATGCGGCTGGCCGCTACGTCGAATTTTGCAAGCGTGCGTTTCCTGCGGATTTAACGTTGCGCGGCTTGAAGATTGTCGTGGACTGCGCGCATGGCGCGGGGTACCAAGTCGGCCCGGCGGTGTTTCACGAATTGGGCGCCGATGTGGTGAGCTTAGGCGCGTCGCCCGATGGCATGAACATCAACAAAGGCGTGGGCGCAACACATCCGGAATATCTCGCCGAAATGGTGGTGAAAAACGGCGCGGATTTGGGGGTTGCGCTCGACGGCGATGCCGATCGTTTGCTGATGGTGGACGCGGCGGGCAAGACCTACGATGGCGATCAGTTGGTCTACATCATCGCCTCGCACCGCGCCTCGAAAAACGAGCTCGGTGGCGGCGTGGTCGGTACGCAAATGACGAACTACGGTCTAGAGCAAGCCTTCGCTCGGCGCGGCATGCCGTTTGCGCGCGCGAAGGTGGGCGACCGGTACGTGCTCGAAATATTGCGTGAGAAGAACTGGTTGATCGGCGGCGAAAATTCGGGCCATATTTTGTGTCTTGATCGTCACTCCACGGGCGACGCGATCATCGCCGCGCTTGAAGTTCTGCGTGCGTTGGTCGAGGGCAATATGTCGCTCGCCGAAGCCGCTGCCGATGTCACACTATTGCCGCAAGAACTTATCAATGTGCGCATCGACAAAGCGTCGCCTTGGGCGGACAAACCGGCCGTCAAAGCGGTGCTCGCTGAGTGGGAAGCCAAGCTCGTCGGGCATGGCCGCATCTTGCTGCGACCATCAGGCACTGAGCCCGTGGTGCGCGTGATGGTGGAGGCCGAAGACGGCGCGATGGCAAAAGCCGGCGCGGCGGCGATTGCCGAAGCAGTGGCGGCGTGATGCTGCAAGCGGCCATGCGATGAAGCTGCCTTACTCGCACTTAGATCTCATCGCGCTAGCGATCTTCGCGCTGTGCTGGTTTGGATATGACTGGTTTGCGACCCATCGTAGCGGCAAACGCGCAAGTCTGCTCACGGTGATGAACGCGGCGCGAGATCGTTGGTTCGAGCAGACACTGACGCGCGAGAATCGCATCGTCGACTCAGCGCTGCTGACAAACCTTATGAATAGCGCAACGTTTTTTTCATCGACTACGGTCATCGCGCTCGGTGGTTTGCTGGCGCTGTT
>DAINAJ010000219.1:0-4686 GCA_036733505.1 Casimicrobium sp. | reverse complement strand
TCACTTATTTCGAAACACAGGGTATCGCAGAAGCAGGTTTTGGCACAACTCATATGTATGACTGCGGCAAAATGGAGAGGCCAATTTCGGCGCGCACTAACCACCCATTGCATCGGTTGCACCCATTGCGGCCACTGCACCGGTTCCACCGCTTTGCCTCCACGTCCGCTCGCCTCCAAAACGCCGCTCACGCCAGCATCTGAACGGCCCGTCCAGTTTGAGGATCGTAGCGAGCAGCAAACGCATCACACGACGTGCTACATGTGCGCCTGCCGCTGCGGGATAAAGGTCACGACCGAAGAGCGCAACGGTAAACCGCACGTGCGCTTCATTCAAGGCAACAAAAATCACATCGTGAACCAGGGCGTGCTCTGCGCAAAAGGCAGCGCCGGCATCATGAAGCAGTATTCCAAGGCGAAGCTGCAACACCCAATGATTCGCCGCCCTGGCACCGAGCGCGGCGACGGCATATTCGATCCGATTTCGTGGGACGATGCGCTCGACCTCTTGACCGAACGCCTCGCACATCTGCGCGCAACCGATCCGAAGAAGCTCGCGTTCTTTACCGGGCGCGACCAAATGCAAGCGCTAACCGGATTGTGGGCGCAGCAATACGGCACGCCCAATTGGGCGGCGCACGGAGGATTCTGCTCGGTGAACATGGCCGCCGCCGGTCTGTACACGATTGGGTATTCTTTTTGGGAGTTCGGTGCGCCGGACTGGGATCGCGCTGAGTACTTCATGCTCTGGGGCGTGGCCGAAGATCACTCCAGCAATCCCATCAAAATCGGCCTCGACAAACTCAAAACTCGCGGCGCGAAGTTCGTCAGCGTCAACCCCATCCGCACCGGCTACAGCGCGATTGCAGACGAGTGGGTGCCGATTCGTCCAGGCACCGACGGTTTGTTCGCGCTCGCCATCGTGCACGAACTGATCCAACACGATTGGATCGACCACGAATACCTGGCGCGCTACACGAACGCGCCGTGGCTCGTAATTGACGCGCCAGGCACTGCGCAGGACGGATTATTTCTACGAGACGCTGAAGGCAAACCGTTGGTGTGGGATCAAAACACCGGCTCACCACAACGCATGGAAAAGGGCATCGCGCCGGCGTTGTTCCACGACGGACACATCAACGGCCAACACGTGCGCACCGTGCAGCAATTGGTCGCTGAGCGCTACAGCCAAAGCGAATACGCGCCACAAAACGTCGCTGAGCGCTGCGGCGTTCCCGCTGCACAGATTCGCCGCATCGCCGCCGAAATCGCGCATGTCGCGTTCAAAGAAACTATCGAAGTCGCCTGCACCTGGACCGACGTTTACGGCAACGTGCACGACAAAGTCGTCGGCCGCCCCGTGGCGTTTTACGCGATGCGCGGTATTAGCGCACATGCCAATGGATTCCAAACCTGTCGCTCGCTGCATTTGATTCAAATGCTCATCGGCGCGCTCGACGGCCCAGGAAACTTCCGCTCGAAAGCGCCGTTTCCGCGCCCTATTCCACCGGCGCAATTACCGGAAAACGACGCGAGCCTCATCAACGCTCCGAACACGGCGCTCTCAAAAACGCCACTCGGATTTCCGACTCGGCCAGAAGAGCTCGCACTCGACGCCAACGGCGAAGCGCTGCGCCTTGACAAGGCGTACTCGTGGGATGCGCCACTGGCCTCGCACGGCATGATGCATGCGGTCATCAAAAACGCTGTTGAAGGCGATCCGTATCGCATCGACACGCTGCTTCTGTTCATGGCAAATATGGCGTGGAACAGCGCGATGAACACAGCCGAAACGCAGGGCATGTTGAAAGCGAAAGACGAAGCGGGAAATCACAAAATTCCGTTCCTAGTTGTCGCTGACGCGTTCGACTCCGAGATGGTGCGTTTCGCCGATCTCGTATTGCCCGACACCACGTATTTAGAACGCTACGACGCGATCAGTTTTCTTGATCGCCCGATCAGCGAACCGGACGCCGCCGCCGACGCCATTCGTCACCCGATCTTGCCGTTAGATCGTGATGTACGTCCTTGGCAGGACGTGCTCGTGGAGCTGGCGACTCGCCTCAAATTTCCAGCGTTTGTGAGCGCGGAAGGCGAGCGCAAATTTACGGGCTACACTGATTTCATTGTCAATTACGAGCGCGCGCCGGGTATTGGATTTCTAGGCGGTTTTCGCGGTAAGGACGGTGAGAAATCGTTCCGCGGCGAACCCAATCCAAACCAATGGCAGGACTACATCAAGGCCGAGAGTTTTTTTGCGCATCACTGGCCCGAGAATCAACGTTGGATGCGCGGTGTAAACCGCGACTATTTGCAGGCGGCAGCAGACGCTGCGTTCATTCCCAAACCTGAACCGATCATCGCGCAGCTTTACTCCGAACCGCTGCAAAAATTCAGGCTTGCTGGCCAGGGCTTGTACGCAGGCCCGAAGCCGACTCGCGACGTGGATAAGGCGCGACTCACCGAGTATTTCGATCCGCTGCCGTGCTGGTATTCAACCGATGTGCCAAGCACCGCTACCAATGTTGGCGAATACCCACTGCACGCCCTCACGCAACGCCCGATGATGATGTATCACTCGTGGGATTCACAAAACGCGTGGCTGCGGCAAATCATTGCGCAGAACTATCTGTATGTCGCCACGAGCAAAGCGCAAGAACTCGGCCTGAGCGATCTGGATTGGGTGTGGGTCGAATCTGCGCACGGAAAAATTCGCTGCCAGATGAAAACGATGGATGGCGTCGAGGCAAACACAGTGTGGACGTGGAATGCAATCGGCAAGATGAGTGAGGCATGGGGGCTCGAAAAAGATGCGTCTGAGGCCACGGTGGGCTTCTTGCTCAACCACCTCATTTCCGAGAGCACCCGCGCTGCAACCGGCGAACGCTTTTCCAACAGCGATCCGATCACCGGCCAAGCCGCGTGGTACGACCTGCGCGTGCGTATTCGCAAGGCCGATGAAGCGGGAGTGTGGCCAAAGATTGAATTTGGAGCGAAAGCGTGAAGCTCGGCTTAGCGATTGACTTAGACACCTGCGTTGGCTGTCACGCCTGCGCGGTCGCATGCAAAGAATGGAACGGCGAATCGCTGATGGGCGGTGCGCCGGATTACGACGCGTGGGGCAAAGCGCCAACCGGCACTTGGTACAACCGCATTCGTCATTTTGAAATTGAAGGCGACCCGACCTACTCACCACATCGTTGCGGCGCCACCTCAGAAACTGGCAAACACGAACCGCTGAGTAAAACGGTAAACGTTCCGATGAGTTGCATGCATTGCGAAGAAGCGCATTGCGTGACCGTGTGCCCAACTGGCGCAAGCTACAAGCGCGCCGAAGACGGCATCGTGCTGGTTGATCCGAGTCGCTGCATGGGCTGCAACTACTGCGCCTGGGCATGCCCTTATGGCGCACGCGAGCTCGACGAAAATAAGGGCGTGATGAAAAAATGTACGCTCTGTGTTGATCGCATCTACGACGAACAATTGCCCGAAGCAGAGCGGCAACCAGCCTGCGTGTTGGCTTGTCCTGCGCATGCGCGGCACTTCGGCGACTACGATGATCCGAAGTCCAAGGTCTCGGTTCTCGCAACAGCGCGCGGCCGCCAATCCATGCTCGATGATTTGGGCTACAAACCTACGAACGCCTATTTGTCACCCAGAAAACCCGTCGAAATCACAACTGAATTGCCCATCAAATCCGGTCTGACCGACAAAGCACGTGCGTTTGTCAATCGGTTGATTCAGCTATGAAACCCGCTCTCTCGGTGATCTTTTTCACGGTCTCATCCGGCGCGGGCTTGGGCTTGTTGGTGTGGTTGCTGATCGCTTCGTTGATGGGCAATCACATCCGCATGGACGCGACGACGTTCTACAAAGGTGTAGCGCTAGCGGCACTGCTCATCACGGCTGGTTTGATCTCGTCGACGATGCATTTGGCTAATCGCAAGAACGCGATTTATGCGCTTTCGGGCTTCAAAACTTCGTGGCTTTCTCGCGAGGGCTTGCTGGCCGTTTTGCTTTATCCGCTTGCGGCATTGCATCTCGCCGCGTTGCATTTCGGTTACCCACAGGTGACGCCGATCACGTTGTGGCTGCTGGTCGCGCTTTCTATTGCAATCCTCTTCTGCACCGGCATGATTTATGGATGCTTGCGCACGGTACCGCGGTGGAATAGTTGGCTGACGCCCGCGAAGTACGTACTCTTTGGGCTTATGAGCGGTTCGGTGTTGCTGCCTGCTGTGCTCTCGCTCCGACCTCTGGAAGTTGGACCAATCGGCAAACCAATGATGGCGATTTTTTTGTTGGTTGCTGGCTTGATTCTGTACCTCACGTACTTGCTGAAGCATCCGCGAAACACCCACAGCATCAACGACGCACTTGGCTTCAAACAAGGCAACGTGCGCCTTCTCGATGCGGGGCATTCGCACGGCACGTTTCTGACCAATGAATTTGGCTTTGTGCTGGCGCGTGACAAAGCGCGCCTGCTGCGCTGGATCGCGATTGTGTGTGCATTCGTTGTTCCGCTCTTGTTTTGTTGGTTCACCAAAGCGTTCTGGTCAGCGTCTATCATTTGCCTCGCCGGGTTGCTGGTTGAACGCTGGCTGTTCTTTGCGGAAGCCGAGCACGTCGTCCGCCTTTACCACGGGCAGCAGCGCGTTTAATTCGTGCGGCGCTTCCTTCCGTTTCT
>DAINAJ010000218.1:1342-4692 GCA_036733505.1 Casimicrobium sp. | reverse complement strand
ATCAGCGAGAGCGCGATTTTGGAAACATTGCGGCGCGCTGTAGACGCGTGAGTGAGTTGGTGTTGCATTGAGTGTCCTCCTGTTTTTTGAATGTTACTTTTTGTCGGTGTCGTAGGTCTTAAATCAATCCGCTCACGGCACGCGCGTGCGTCACCGTGCCGTTGACGAAATCTTCATGCGATTGTTCAACGCGCTCAAGGTCGTAAAGGTAATTCACCATCAGTCCGGCCGACTGCTTGAGGCCCTTCGCCGACACATTGGCGCGCGCGTTGATGCGCTCCAGCTTCGCACCGTTGTCCAAATGAAAGCGTGCTACCGGGTCGCCGCCGGAGCGAGGCGATTCGTGAATCAGGTACGCACTCGCTAATGCGAGCAATGCCTCGTGCGCGTCTTTGTTGAGTGCGGTGAGCACCGCCTCGCGAGAAAGCGCGTGAAGGTCATTGTCCGTCGCTTTGCGCAAAGTGGTGAGCGCTTCGTCAAGGCGTTTGCGCGGGGCGGGTTTGAGCCCTTCGTACGCGAGCGAGTTGTCCACGCGCGTGAGCCAATTCATGAATCCAGGAATCGGCGACAGCGTGCAGAACGTTTTTAGTTGCGGCAACTCGCGCTTTAATTCTTCGGCGACGCGTTTGATCAAAAAATTGCCGAGCGACACGCCGCGCAGTCCGGGTTCGCAGTTGCTGATTGAATAAAACGCAGCCACGCGAAATTGCTTCGGCGGCGTGATCTCTGAATTTTTATCGATCAACGGCGCGATTGCGTCGGGCATTGCCGCGACCAACGCAACTTCAACAAAAATTAGCGGCACGTCCGCGAGTTGCGGATGAAAAAACGCGAAGCATCGACGGTCCGGCTGCAAGCGCCGACGCAGGTCGTCCCACCCGTCGACGGCGTGCACCGCTTCATGCTGAATGATTTGTTCGAGCAAATGCGCGGGCGAATTCCAGTCCACCCTTCGCATCTGCAAGAAGCCCGGATTGAACCAAGACGAGAGCAGGTGCAGCATGTCCGCCTCCGCCGATTGCCACTCCGGATTTTTCGCGAGTCGCCGCAACATTTGACGGCGCAACCCCACGAGCGCTGCGGTGCCGCCGGGCGCGCGGTTGAGGCGACGAAACAGTTCCTGACGCGGCGGCTCGGCGATGTTTGAGAGCGCAGCCAAGGTGGATGCGTTCGGCGTGGCGGCATAGGATTCGGCCGCTTTCAACACAGCCTTCGGGTCGGGCGAAAATTCCCGCGCAAGCGCATCAAACAAAGCGTCTTGCTCAGTCTCGGTGAGTTCCGCGATTTCGTTGATGATGCTCTGCGCGATGGCTGGGCTGTTGGCCTCGGCGCGCACCGAGAGCAGACGATGGCACTCACGAACAAGTTTCAATGAACGCCGCTCGCTGGCGATTTGGTTGATGCGCTGCACCGCTTTGCGAATCGCTGGAACGGAGGAATTTTCGGCCAACATGATGTGCTTTTCTTGATGGGGTTACGCGGACTGCGCAGCAACTTGCGCTTCTCGAGCGCGGAGCGTTTTGAGCGCGGCAAGCTGAGCGAGCAAATGGTCGTGCATCGCTCGCTCGGCGCGGATGCCATCGCGCGCTTGCATCGCCGCGATCAACACGCGATGCTCGTTGATCGACGCTTCAATACGGCCCGGCAACACAAGCTGACGGCCGCGCAGAAGGCGCACAAATTTGCGCAGGTCCGCAGTGACGCGATCGAGCCAGCGATTGCCCGCCACGCGTTGCACGAAGCTGTGGAACACATGGTTCGCTTTGTAGTAACCGTCAACGTCGCTTTCGGCCGCTGTGCGCTCAAGCTCGTCATGCATGCGCTGCAACTCGCGCAAGTCGGCGTCGGTCATGCGCTGCGTTGCTTCGAGCGCGCAGCGCCCTTCGAGCAACGCCATGATCGGGAAGAGCTCGTCTGCGTCTTGCTCGGCAATCTCAATCACGCGACAACCACGACGCGGCACCAACTCAACCAGCCCCTCCGCCGCGAGCACCTTCAGCGCCTCGCGCAGCGGCGTGCGGCTGATTTGCCATTTCTCAGAAAGCGTGATCTCGTCGATGAAGTCACCCGGAGCGATCGTGCGATCAAAAATCAGTCCGCGCACGCGCTCAGCCACCTGATCGTGAAGCGAAAAACCGCGAAAGGGAATGACGTCGCTCATGCTTTGCCAGTGTCTTGTTAAAATGGCAGAATTCTGTAATTACAAGATTATTGACTTTGTCTGCAGATGTCAAGCGCGTAAACGCGCAGTCATTCACCGCACAGATGACTAAGACACAGCTTTTAGGCGCTAGCGACAGCTACACGGCGCATTGAGCCACATTGGATAATAAGTCGACTATAAGAAAAATGTGCCCGCAACGACTACCTGGCTGTCGCTTAAGCCAAAAAGCCATAACTCTCGTCACCGCGGGTACGACGTGAAATCGCCGTGAGCACGGGCACTGCTACGCTTCAGGCATGACGACGCAACACACCATGAAACCGTTCACCACACATCGCCTCCCGATCCGGGGCCACACCGCCGAAGTGCTCACCTGGGGCGACCCCTCTGCCGAGCCCGTGCTCATGCTTCATGGCTGGATGGACGTTGCCGCCTCGTTCCAATTTTTGGTCGACGCGATGAAGCGCGACTGGTACGTGATCGCGCCGGATCAACGCGGCTACGGCGGCACCGACGCGACGCGCGAAGCGGGTGGTGGTTACTGGTTCGCCGATTACGTGGCCGACCTTGAGGCCGTCATCGATCACTTCTCGCCGAATGCGCCAATTCACTTGGTCGGCCATAGCCTAGGCGGCAACGTCTGTTCGCTGTACGCCGGCATTCGCCCGGAGCGTGTGCGGCGCTTGGTGTCACTCGACGGCTTTGGTATTCCGTCCACGCCGCCGAACAAGGCTGCCGAGCGATACCGCGCGTGGCTCGACGCGATAAAAATTCCAGCGTCGCTTTCGAGCTACACATCGAAGGAAAATGTGGCGGATCGACTCCAAAAAAACAATCCACGCATCACGCGTGAGAGAGCGCTCTGGCTCGCCGGTCATTGGGCCGAGGAGAAAGCCGACGGCCGCTGGCATTTGCGCGCCGACCCGGCGCACAAACTACCGTTCCCCACCGTGTATCGACTCGACGAAGTGATCAGCATTTGGCAGCAAGTGACCGCCCCGACGCTCTGGCTCGGCGCGAGCGATTCTGACGCGAAAAAATGGGTCGGCTATTCGGACGAGAGCTTTGTTCCTGATACGCGAGACGGTCACGCAGCGGGCAGTTTCGAATCACGCCTCGCCGCGTTTCAAGACATCACGTTCGAAATTTTGCCCAACGCTGGCCACATGCTGCACCACGATATTCC
>DAINAJ010000218.1:0-1242 GCA_036733505.1 Casimicrobium sp. | reverse complement strand
GCGACATTGCTCTCGCTCGCACTGGGTGCCTATCCCATCTCAATCAGCAAATTGTTCGCAGGCGAACTGACCGCGCAAGACTGGTCGATCCTCACTGGTCTACGCGCGCCACGCGTGCTCGCGGCCTGCGCGGGCGGTGCGGCGTTTGCGCTCTCGGGCGCGGCGTTGCAAGCATTGTTTCGTAATCCTTTAGCTGATCCCGGCTTGCTCGGCGTGCCCGCCGCGGCTGGGCTCGGTGCGGCGATCGCGTTGATTGTGGTGGGTGCGGGCGCAGCGCTATGGATCGGCGCGCTCGGTGGTGCAGCTATCGCCACCAGCGCCATGCTCGTCGCCGCACGGCGCGGCGCACACAGCGCGAGCTTGGGGGGCTCCACAAGCACGTTGCTGCTCTTGGGCATCGCGATCAACGCGGCATGCGCAGCGGGCCTCGCGATGCTCACCGCGCTCGCCTCCGAAGGCCAACTCAAAACACTTTCGTTCTGGATGCTCGGCAGCTTTGCGTCGCTGACGTGGACGCAGGTGCTCATGATGTGCGCGGTTGCGATCGTCGCAGCGATTGCGTTGCAAATGAACGCGAACGCGTTGGGTGCTCTGGCGCTCGGCGAGCGCACAGCACGCAGCGTTGGCGTCGACCTGCGTCGTGTGCGCTTTCGTGTCGCCGTAGTCACCACCGCAGCTGTCGCGGTGGTCACGGCGTTCTGCGGTGGCGTGGGTTTTGTGGGGCTCGCCGCGCCGCATCTTGCGCGACTGATGGTCGATGCTTCGCCGCGGAAAGTGCTGCCGCTCGCGGCGTTGATCGGCGCGTTGTTGTGTGTGTTGGCGGATGTGATCGCGCGCAGCATCGCGCCGCCGACGGAGCTGCCCGTCGGTGCGATCACCGCGATCTTGGGCGTGCCGCTTCTGGTGATGATGGTGCTGCGTGGCGGCGGGCGGACTCAATGATCGTCGCCAGAACGCCGTTGCTGCTTGTCACGAATCTTGGCGTTGCGGTGCGCGATAGAGTGCTGCTGCGCGACCTAAATTTCAACGTGGACGCTGGCGAAATTCTCGCGCTCCTCGGGGCCAACGGCGCAGGCAAAAGCACACTCATCGCCGCCATTGCCGGCGAGGTCGCTGAGCACGCGGGACGCATCGAGTTTGATGGTGCGCCGCTGGCGTCACATTCGCTGGAACAGATGGCTGCACGTCGCGCGCTCAACACCGCCGAGCCCGCTGTCCCGTTTGCGATGCCTGTCGCCGAGT
>DAINAJ010000217.1:0-4693 GCA_036733505.1 Casimicrobium sp. | reverse complement strand
GTTGACGCCATGCAGCAGATGGTGATGGGAGTGTCGGACGCGACCTACCGTTACGACGAAACGAAGGGCGTAAGCGCTAAGCCGAAACCGAGCCTGAAGCGTGTTCGCTTCGGCATGCCCGACGACACGGCCAAATCTGCCGCGGCGGCGCTCAAAGTGTCGGTGGCGACGGTGCACGGCATGGAATTCACCAAGTATCTGGGCAATTTGCCGGCCAACTTCTGCACGCCAACACGTTTGGGCGACGAGGCGAAAAAACTCGTCAAATCGCACGGCCTTAAAGTGACCGTGATGGATCGTAAAGCGATTGAAAAACTGGGCATGGGGTCGTTCTTGTCGGTGACCAACGGCAGCGAACAACCGCCGCGCTTCATCGTGTTCGAGTATGCGGGCGGCAAGAAAAACGAGGCGCCAACTGTCTTCGTCGGCAAGGGAGTGACCTTTGACACCGGCGGCATTTCGATCAAACCGGCCGCTGAAATGGATCACATGAAGTGGGACATGTCGGGCGCGGGCACGGTGTTTGGCGTGATGAAGGCCGTTGCCGAATTGAAGCCCAAGCAAAACATTGTCGGGCTCGTCGTCGCGTGTGAAAACCACATCAATGGCAAAGCCACCAAACCCGGGGACGTGTTCACCAGCATGAGCGGCCAAACCATTGAGGTGCTCAACACGGACGCCGAAGGCCGCTTAATTTTGTGTGATGCATTGACCTACGCTGAGCGCTTCAAGCCCCGCGCGGTGATCGATATCGCCACGCTCACCGGCGCGTGCGTCGTCGCGCTGGGTAGCCACAACGCCGGCATCTTCTCGAACAACGATGCGCTCGCCGACAGCATCATTGCGTCCGGCAAGAAGATGAACGATCGCTTCTGGCGCATGCCACTCGAAGAAGATTATCAGGAGGCGCTGAGCTCGAATTTCGCAGACATGGCCAACGTGGCTGGACGCGAAGGCGGTGCGATCACGGCAGCCTGTTTCCTGTGGCGCTTCGCCAAGAAATACAACTGGGCGCATCTCGACATTGCGGGCGTTGCCTACAAAGGCTCGGGCAAAGAGAAAGGCGCTACGGCGCGGCCAGTGGCTGCGCTCGTGGATTATGTAATGGCGAGCGAAAAGTAAAGGTGAGTGGTGCGCAGGGATCAGTACGGCGTGGTTTGTTAGCTTCGCACCCACTTTAACCGGTGGGCTAAAGCCTAGCCGTCGTCACGAATTTCTGCTCACGACTCACTGTTCACCGCTCACCGAAACATGACTGAAATCAAATTCTTCACCGCCGTTGCCAATCCGATCCGCGCAACGGCGGGTTTGGTGGCGAAGGCCTACGCGCAGGGGCGACGGGTGCGCGTCCTCACGCCCGATGCGCAAGCGACGAAGGAACTTGATGCATTGTTGTGGGAGATGCCGCCGGACGGTTTTTTGCCGCACGTAGCCCTCAGTTCGCCATTGGCCAGTGAGACACCGATCATCATCGACCATGAGGCGACCCATGAGGGCGTTGCCGACGTGCTGATTAACCTCAGCGCTACGCCGCCATCGTTTTTTGCGCGCTTCGAGCGCATGTTTGAAATTGTCGGTTCGGATGAGGCCGTGGCCGCTGCCGGACGCGATCGCTGGAAGTTTTACAAAGCACGCGGCTATGAAATGACACATACCGTCATGCAGCGCGCATAATTTACGCATGACTGCCCCAACCGCCAAAGAATTGCTCGCTCAAGCGGATCGCTTGATGCGCCGTCGCGAACCGGGGGCGCCAGAAGAGTTGCCGGTGCTCACGGATTTGGTCGTTGAAGAAATCGAGATGCCGAGTCTTGAATTTTCGTTCGATGCGCCGCCGCCTGTCGCGCCATTGCCAAAGGTGGCGAGCGCGCCCGCGCCATCACCCGCGAAGGTGTCGCCGCCCGCCCCTGAGATCGATTACGTCACGCTTGATGAAATGATCGCGCCGGTAGCTTTGCCTGCGCCTGCCGCCCCGTTAGAGCCTGCCTTGACTGCGGTGATGCCAGCCCCAGTACCGTCACCAGCGCCCGCACCCGCTCTCGCACTTGCGCCCGTTGCCACTCTCGCAGATTCGGCCACGCCGCCAGCGGCGCCGCAGGCTGCTGTTCCCAATGTGCGCGAGCAATTCAACGCGCAAATCGTGGCCAAGCTTGAAGAGGTGCGCCATGCTGTGTTCAATCAGGCCATGCAGCAGCTCGAGTTGCATGCCGATGGTGGCCTGAAACATCACTTGCGTGAGTCGCTCACCGAGCGACTCGTGCCGGTTGTTGACGACATCGTCCAATCCGTCATCGAAGAGACCACGCAGCAAGTCCGCGAAGTCGTCGCGCGTGCCGTTGACGCTGAGATCGCGCGTTTGCGCGAACAACTGTCGCGCAAACGTTAGTCACAACACGGCGCGTTAATTCCGTCGATCCGTGCCCGAAACAGCTTTTACGTTGCAACGACTGACAGGTGGGCGTTTCGGCAATTTTTTATCTAATGTCGAGTTACGCGTAAATTAAGCGCAAAGCGCCATCCGGCTGTCGTTAGCGCGATAAAGCTGTAAATCCACTCGCTACAATCAAGTATCCCAATTTACTTCGGCTTGCGCACGTCGCGCGAGCGCTATTGATCACATCATGTCCGCAGAAATCGCCGCACTTAAAACTGACCTCGCCAAAAGTTTCGAACCGAAAGAAATCGAACGGAAGTGGTATCCGATCTGGGAAAAAGCGGGCTACTTCGTGCCCAACGGCGACACCACCAAACCGAGCTACACGATTCAATTGCCCCCGCCGAACGTCACGGGCGTGCTGCACATGGGACACGCATTCCAACAGACGTTGATGGATTCGCTGGTGCGCTATCACCGCATGAAGGGCGACAACACCAATTGGGTGGTCGGCACCGATCACGCCGGTATCGCCACACAGATCGTGGTTGAGCAACAGCTCAAAGCCGAGGGCAAAACGCGGCACGACATCGGTCGCGAAGAGTTCACCAAACGCGTGTGGAAGTGGAAAGAGGAATCGGGTTCGACCATCACGCGACAAATGCGTCGCCTCGGCGCGAGCGCGAACTGGAATTACGCTGACGCCACGGGCGCGGGTCAGGGCTATTTCACGATGGACCCGCACATGTCGAAAGGCGTGGTCGAGACCTTCGTATCGCTCTTCGAGCAAGGGCTGATTTATCGCGGCAAACGTCTCGTGAACTGGGACCCCGTGCTGCAATCGGCGGTGTCGGACTTAGAGGTGGAATCGGTCGAGCGCGACGGTTTCATGTGGCACATCCTCTACCCGTTTTCCGACGGGCCGCAGCTCGATGTCGACGGCAAACCGATGGCGGGCATGCACATTGCGACGACGCGTCCTGAGACGATGCTCGCCGACGGCGCGCTCGCAGTTCATCCAGAAGACGAACGCTACAAGCACCTCATCGGCAAGCTCGTGGACCTGCCGCTGTGTAACCGCAAAATTCCGATCATCGCCGACGATTTCGTCGATCGCGAGTTCGGCTCAGGCTGCGTGAAAATCACCGGTGCCCATGACTTCAACGACTACGCTTGCGCGCAGCGTCACAACATCCCACTCATCACGATCTTCACGCTCGACGCCAAGATCAACGAAAACGGTCCGCAGCAATACCTCGGGCTCGACCGTTTCGAGTGCCGCAAAGCGGTCTTGAAAGACCTAGAAGAGCAGAATTTTTTGCAGAAGGCCGTGCCGCACAAGAGCATGGTCCCGATGTGCGAACGCACGGGTCAGATCGTTGAGCCAATGCTGACCGATCAATGGTTCGTGGCGATGAGCAAGGCCACGCCGAAGCACGCAGGCGGCATCGCCGGTCGCGCACTCGACGCCGTGAAGAACGGTGAAGTGAAGTTTCACCCAGAACATTGGGCGAGCACGTACAACCACTGGCTCGGCAATATTCAAGACTGGTGTATTTCGCGCCAACTCTGGTGGGGCCACCAAATTCCTGCGTGGTACGACGCCGACGGCCAGGTGTACGTCGCCCGCAGCGAAGCCGAGGCGCTCAAACAGAGCGGCGGCAAGCCACTCACACGCGACGAAGACGTGCTCGACACTTGGTTCTCCTCGGCGCTCGTGTGCCACACGACGCTCGGCTGGCCTGAAGAAGCTCGCTTCGAAAAAGACAAGGTGTACTTGCCGAGTAACGTGCTCGTGACCGGCAACGACATCATCTTCTTCTGGGTCGCGCGCATGGTGATGATGACGTTGCACTTCACCGACAAAGTGCCATTCAAGGACGTCTACATCAACGCAATGGTGCGCGACGCGGAAGGCACCAAAATGAGCAAATCGAAGGGCAACGTGCTTGACCCGATCGACTTGCTTGACGGCATCGCACTTGAGCCGTTGGTCGAGAAATCCACGAAGGGCTTGATGCTCGCAAGCCACCGCGAGAAGGCCGAAAAATACATTCGCAAAAACTTTCCGAATGGCATCACGGCCTACGGCGCTGACGCCGTGCGCTTCACGTACGCGTCGCTGTCGACGATGTCGATGACGTTGAATTTCGATCTCTCGCGCTGCGAGGGTTACCGCAATTTCTGCAACAAGCTGTGGAACGCGACGCGCTTCGTGCTCATGAATGTGGAAGGCAAGGATTGCGGTGTGGGTGCGGCTGCGCCGATGACGCTTTCGTTTGTGGATCAGTGGTTGCTCGGTCGCTTGCAAGAAGCCAA
>DAINAJ010000216.1:0-4702 GCA_036733505.1 Casimicrobium sp. | reverse complement strand
TTTGCAAGTAACAATTCCGGCGGCGTGCTCGGCGGAATTTCCACCGGACAGCCAATCACGGTCAACATCGCGATCAAACCCACGAGCAGCATGCGCCTCGACCGCGAGACCATCGACAAAGCAGGCAACGCGGTAACGATCAACACACACGGCCGCCACGACCCGTGCGTAGGCATTCGCGCCACGCCGATTGCGGAGGCGCTCCTCGCGCTAGTGCTCATCGATCACGCACTTCGGCATCGGGCGCAGAATGCGGATGTGGTCGTCGCGACGCCGAAAGTCGCGTAACTACTGGGTCTTGGTTTGACCTCGGCCCAGCTTTCTAAGAATCGAGCTCCGACATGAACTGGTTGCAGTTTCAGCTTTACCGGTTCTCGTTTCTCATTGCGCCGGCGGTTGCTTTGTCGTTTGTGCTGGGCACCAAACGTGCACTGAGCGACCCGGCGCTTGCGTGGATGACATGGTGGGCGGTGATCGTGACGTATGTCATCGTGCCGTTGCTCGATCTGCTGTGCGGTAAGGTGGTGACGCGCTTCACATTAGACGAGCAGGCGCGACTCGGCCGCGACAAGATGTTGCGTGCGATTCCTTGGGCGTGCGGCGTGACGTGGTTGGCGACGCTTTTCTGGGCGCTCGCGATGCTGCCGCAAGTGTTAGCACTGCCGTTGATCCACGTGGCGGGCTTCGTCGTGTCGTTGGGTGTTGTGGGCGGGATTCTCGCTATCAACGTCGCGCATGAGCTGATTCATCGAAACAACCGCACCGAGCGATTCTTCGGCGGCGTGCTTTTGGCGAGCGTTTGTTATGGCGTGTTTAAGGTCGAGCACGTGCGCGGGCATCACTTGCGCGTGGCGACGGCTGACGATCCGGCGAGCGCTCGGTCGGGCGAGAGCGTGTACGCGTTTGTGCCACGCTCCATCGTGGGCACGTATTCGCATGGGTGGCGCATTGAGGCGGAGCGCCTGAAGCGGGTCGGTGTGTCCGGTGCAGCCGCGATCTTGCGTAACGAGGTGCTGCATTGGTCGCTGCTTTCGCTTGCCTGTGCTTGTGCCGTCGTTCTATGGCTGGGCGTGACGGGGCTGGTTGTTTTCCTGCTCGTTGCGCTGGTTGCAATCATGGAGCTTGAGATGGTCAATTACATCGAGCATTACGGACTTGAGCGCAAGGTGGGCGCCGATGGCAAGCTTGAGGCGGTTCGCTACGAGCATTCGTGGGATTACTCGGGGTGGCTGACCAATGCGCTGCTGATTAACTTGCAGCGTCACAGCGATCACCACGCGCACGGCGGTCGCGCGTTCGGCGCGTTGAACAGTCACGCAGAGGCGCCGCAATTGCCCGCAAGCTACGCAGCCATGCTCGTGTTGGCGCTAGTGCCGCCCGCGTATCGCGCGGTGATCCATCCGAAACTTCCGTAAACAGCTTTATCGCGCTAACGACAGCTTGGCGGCGCTTAGCGCACGAAAAATGAGATTATCGAGTTAGGCGATAAATCACGTCAAATAGCCACTGGCCAGTCGTTAGCGCGAAAAAGCTGTTGCTCAATATTCCGCACGCTGCGTCGCGTGTGTTCCACGAATGCACCACGAATGCGCGACGTAAGGGCTACGCAAGACGGCGCAAGCGATAATCGTGCACGCAGCATTACACAACCATTACTTAACCACTCAAAGCGATCACATGCGACTCATTCTTCTTGGTGCCCCGGGGGCGGGCAAAGGCACACAGGCGAAGTTCATTTGCGAGAAGTACGGCATTCCGCAAATTTCAACGGGCGACATGCTGCGCGCAGCGGTCAAGGCTGGCACCGCGATGGGGCTCGCAGCGAAAAAAGTGATGGATTCCGGCGCGCTCGTGAGCGACGAGATCATCATCGGCTTGGTGAAAGAGCGCCTGACGCAGCCCGACTGCAAAAACGGCTATTTGTTCGACGGCTTTCCGCGCACGATCCCCCAGGCCGAAGCGATGAAGGACGCGGGCGTTGCTATTGATTTCGCGCTTGAAATCGCGGTGCCGGACGAAGTGATCGTCTCGCGCATGAGCGGTCGCCGCGTGCACCAACCTTCTGGCCGCACGTATCACGTGCAGTTCAATCCACCGAAAGTCGCGGGCAAAGACGATGTGACCGGCGAAGATCTGATTCAACGCGACGACGACCGCGAAGAAACGGTCAAGACACGCCTCAAGGTCTATCACGATCAAACCGAAGTGCTACTCGGTTACTACACGGAATGGTCAAAGTCCGGCCGCGCTGGCGCCCCGAAATACGTGCGCGTGGACGGCGTGGGCAATGTCGACGCGATTACAGCGTCGGTGCTTACGGGGTTGTCGGCGTAGCTGTGTCTGGTTGTTGTAGGCGCGGACTTGGCCGCGCTGGGTGGCGCTGAGCGACGCCAAGTCGTCGCCTACACAGTTAGGTTAGCGCGCGAATGCGTGACGCGTTTTTGTGCTGGCGGACCTTAACGTCGATCAGAAATCGCGGCCGCTTGTGCCGCGTTTTTTTCGGCCTCTTGCGTGCGCCCGAGGTCTCGCAATGCCGCGGCGCGTGCGAGTAAAAAGGATTTGTAGTTGCTGCTTGTTGCACCGTGTACCGTGCTGATCGCTGATGCGATTTGATC
This sequence comes from Casimicrobium sp., assembly GCA_036733505.1. Taxonomy (GTDB): domain Bacteria; phylum Pseudomonadota; class Gammaproteobacteria; order Burkholderiales; family Casimicrobiaceae; genus Casimicrobium. The sequence goes on along the minus strand of DAINAJ010000216.1, from coordinate 2,087 downwards.
TAGTTCTTTGAGTGCTTCAATGGGGCGTCCGGTTGCGCGCAGTAGCTGCGCGTGGTGCAACCGAATCGTCAAGCTGGGTTCCGAATTGGCGTCGGCAATCGACGGCAACCGCGCCACCAAATTCGCTGATCGTTGCAACGCGGCTTGCGTGGTGGCGATCGCATCGTCGCGCTGCCACAAACTAAGGCCGAGCGCTGCAACCACTGCAATCGTCGCCACCGACGCGATGGCGACCACGCGCCAGTGTCGACGCAACCAAAGCTTCGCCACGTAGCCGCGTTCGCCCGCGTGCAGTGAAATGGGTCGGTTCGACATCCATGCTTCGAGGTCAGCCGCGAGTCGTGCGGCAGTAGGATAACGCTCGGCAGGATTAAGTCGCATCGCGCGGCGGATGATCGCGTCGAGGTCGCCGCGAAGGCGCTTGGCGTCAGGAGGCGGGGCGATGCTGTCGGCGATGCCACGTGCGTTCTTCGCCATCGTGAGGCTCTCGGAGGCCAGCGGCGGATCGGTGTGCACGACCGCATATTCAAGTGCAGCGCGGGTGCTGCTGGTGGCAAACGGGCGATTGCCCGTGCACATATGAAACAGCAAAACGCCGAGCGAATACACGTCACTCGCGGGCATCGTGGGCTCGCCGGTGATTTGCTCAGGCGAGGCGTATTCGAGCGTCAGACCACGGCCGGTGAGCTGCGTGAGCTTGGTCATCGGCGCGTCGGCATCGTCATCGAGCACGCCCGCGATACCGAAATCGAGGAGCTTTACTTGACCGTCCGCAGTGACCAGCACGTTCGATGGTTTGAGGTCGCGGTGCAGTACGAGTTGGTGGTGCGCATGTTCGACCGCAAGCGCGATATTGCAGACGAGGTTGAGCCGTTGATTCAGCGTTTGTGCGTGTTCGTTGACGTAATCAAGCAGCGCCATTCCATCGACCAGTTCGAGCACGATGAAGGCTTGGTCGTGCTCCACACCGGCGTCGAGCAGGCGGGCGATGTTCGGGTGATTGAGTCGCGCCAGCACCACGCGCTCGCGCGCAAAACGGCGGCTCAGCGTGTCGCGAGAAAGGTCCGTGCGCAATAGTTTTACGGCGACGGCGGCTTTGTATAAACCATCGCTGCGGCGCGCGCGCCACACCTCACCCATGCCGCCCTTGCCGAGGCGCGATTCGAGCGTCCATGCGCCGAACTTTTGGCCGGCTTGATAGCCCGTAGCAGGTTCTTTCAAGGCCTCGCTTAGCGCCGCACCAAACGGCTGCGGCGCGAGCGGCACGGTTTTGTCTACGTTGGCGGCAGCCACCAAGAGCGCGACCAATTCGCTCGCCACTTGAGGCTCGGTCGCCCAAAGCTTGCGAATGAAATCGATGCGCTTGGTCTCATCGAGTTCCAGCACTTCATCGAATAAATCCGAGACGCGCTTCCACAGTTCCGGTGGAAGCTCATTGAGCTTGATCGGTTCAGCCATTGTTTGCGTGCGCTAAGCCTGCCTAAGCAGCCGGCGGTGTCGCCTCGGGGCCGAGCGTGCGCGAGAGGAGGGCGCGCGCCTTGAGCAGGTCGCGGTTCACGGTGCGAAGCGTAACGCCCAATTCGTCGGCCACTTCTTGCAGCGACAGCCCGGAAAATACATGCAGCTCAATGACTTGATAGAGCCGCACATCGAGTTGTTGCAATTGATCCAGCGCTTGATCAAGCGCGACCATGTCAGTCACATCCATCCAAGGCGCGAGCGTTCCGTCGGCGTGCGACATCGTGAGCAGTGTCATGCCGCCACCGCGTTTTTCGGCATCGCGTTCACGCACAAAATCGATCACGATCGAGCGCAGCACTTTGCCGATGTAGGCGAAAAATTGCAGCCGCGTTTGACCTTGCAAACCTTCGCGCTCCGCCATGCGCATGAAGCCTTCGTGCACCAACGCCGTGGCGTTAAGCCCTGTGATGCCGCCGGCTTGTGCAAGCTTGCCGCGCGCAAGGCGTTTGATGTCGGGATAGAGACTAGAGAACAGCGAGCGCATCGCGTCGGCGTCGCCCGCAGCGGCGCGTTGCACGAGAACGGTGGGTGGAGTGGCTTGCACGATATTGAACCCCTATGCCTCT
>DAINAJ010000215.1:0-4736 GCA_036733505.1 Casimicrobium sp. | reverse complement strand
TCGCGAGTTTCATGGCGCTCGGCACTCGCGCGAGCGCCTGGTGGATCTTCGCTGTGTTCGCCAATTTTCTGTGGGCATTTGCCGATCCCGCGCGCCAGTTCTTGCACGACCGCATCGCTGGCACACGCGTGGTATTTCGCAATTAACAGCTTTATCGCCCTAACGACCATACCGCGGTCGTTTCAACGCGATTTTATTGATTGTTGAGAATTCGCAATTCTCGCCTGTAACGACCACTGGGCAGTCGTTAAAGCCAAAAAGCTGTTGATCTATATTTTTTGATGACGGCTAGAAATCACGACGCGCCAGGTTTTTCGCGCTTCGCGATTTCGCGCTGGGTGACGGCGAGCACTTTCTGCACATACGCGCGCATGGACGCCACGACGTCATCTTCCACTGCTGCAGGCATTTGACGCGTGGAACCCAATAGACGCAACAGCAGCGCTGTATCACCAGGCCGCAAATCGCTTCGCTGCATCGCGTCGAGCGCCCGCTTCCAATGCGCTTCAGCGCGAGTGGTGTCGCGCTCTAGAGCCGCGAGCGTGGCGTCGATTCGCGGGAGCGTGGATTGATCGGGAATCGCAGCGGCGTCTTCACGCAACGCTAGCAAGCGCGAAATTGCCTCGCCCCGAGCGGTATCGACCGTCGCCGGGGACTCCAACAAAACATCAAGCACAGCGCGCTGAACCTGCATTTGCGTCACGTACTGGTTGTACGCCGCGCCACGTGCGCGTTGCAATCTGATCGCGTGTTCGAGCGGCTCCACCGCCTCAGCGTACCGTCCGCGCCCGATGAGCCAAAGCGCTAGCGCTTCGCGCGCATCCGCAGTTTCCTGATCCGCCGTTGCGCCAGCGCGTGATTGCGCACGTGCGATGCCTTCACGAAGCGACGCCTCCACTACGCCGTCCACGCCCGCGGTCGCCTGTGCGATAGCGACGCCGGGCACGTAGAACAAGTGCGGATCAAACGACGCGCCCATCCAACGCTCACCTTGCGCATACACCTCCCGCGAGAGCGCCGCCGCATCGGCGTAAAAGCCCGCCTCAGTGAGGTACAAACAAATCGCCAGCGCGGTCATGTGTTCGCCCAGCGCGCCGCTTTGTGTTTCGGGCAACTCAAGCAACTTCTTCCAACGTTCGCGTGATGCACGCAGGTCGCCCGCCTGTCGCGCGCCGCCTGCGCCCCAGTAGTTCAACAACGTGTGCCACCGGCTTTTCGCGTCGACCGAGGGCGTGATACGCGCGTCGTATTGCTGCCACAGCGAATGGCGTTTATGTCCTTCACCGGTGTAGGCATAGTACTCCGTCTGCATCCAGATGTAGGTGTAGCAATGCGGCAGTGGCAACGTGTCGAGGCTCGGACAACGAGCACGCAAGTCGTCCATGCTTTTCAAGAACTCAGGGAAGCGACGCTGCGTCAGATGCATGTACGTAGCGCGCCCGGCGTTGCGAACAGCCTCGCGCGACGTGCGTCCGAAAACGGCGTCTACACCCGGTTGCGCACGAGTGCGTACCTGAAACGCGTCCTCATGCGCGCCGAGATTGAAGAGACTCTCGCCGATGGCCTCGTAAAGTTCAGACGCCGCGCGCGGCGAGTCGGCAAACTTCGTCGTGACACCGTCCGCAGCGCGTTTGAGCAGCTCGGCATGCGAAAGCACCCCGCCGCCGTCGGTGTAATAGCTCGTCGGCGTGAGCGCCTGAAGCAAGAATTCCGTGGTGCGTCGGTGCATCGCGCTCTCCCGTGCGATGAGCGCTGAAAACACGGTGAGCGACATGACCGCGGACGCGACCAGCGTCACCGCTAAACGATGCCTTCTCACGAAGCGCGTAACTCGATACCATGCGTCATCAGGCTTTGCCGCAATCGGCTCAAAGCCAATGTATCGCTTGAGATCATCTGCGAAGGCTTGCGCGGTGGCGTAGCGCTGCTTCGGGTCTTTGCGCAAGGCTTTGAGAACAATCGTGTCCAAGTCACCGCGCATGCGTCGCGCGGACTTTCCCGTTTCGCTGTTGCCTGTTGTTTGCGTGAGCAGCTGTTCGCTGGGCTTTTGCGGGTCTTGCTCGAGGATGGCTTGCTCTAGGTCGCGTCGGGTCGGTCCTTTGGGGTGGTACGGTCTTGTGCCGGTTAAGAGTTCGTAGAGAACCACGCCGAGCGAGTAGACGTCGCTTGCGGTGCCGAGACTGGCGTTGTTGACCTGTTCCGGTGAGGCGTAGTCAAGCGTTAAGGCGCGGCCTGAGAGTTTGGTGAGCTGCGTGGCGTCAATAGCGTTACTGTCTTCGTCATCGAGAAGCTTGGCGATGCCGAAATCGAGAAGGTGCGGCTCTCCTTTGGCGTCAACCAGAATGTTCGACGGCTTGATGTCGCGGTGGATGATGAGTTGGGTGTGTGCATGCGCAACCGCTTCGATGACTTTGGTGAAGAGTTGAACCGTAGCTTCAGGTTTGAGCTTTTTGTCCCTGACGTAACTGGTGATGGGTTGGCCTTGAACGTATTCAATGGCGATATAGGGTTGGCTGCTGTGATTGTGGTTGTCAACACCGGCGTCGTAGAGTCTTGCAATGCCGGGGTGCTCAAGACTGGCGAGGATGTTTCTTTCTCTTGCAAACCTTGCGGCGAGTAGCCAGTTGAGGTTTTCTACAAGCGGCATTTTGAGTGCGACTTGACGCGTGTGTTGACCGTCTGCGCGTTCGGCGAGCCAGACAACACCCATGCCGCCTCGGCCCAGTTCTCTTATCAATCGATATGGGCCGATGTGTTGGCCAGCTGCGCGCTCGGGGGGCGTTAGCGTGCGGCCGAAGGCGGTGTTATGGCCGAACACGGAATCGAACCTAAATGTGTCGTCATCGCCCGCGGCAGAGCGCGCTTTGGACTGTTCGATGGACGCCGACAACGCAGCGTCGCGCATGGCGGCAGGAATCGGCGTCAACACGGCGTGATCGTGCTCACTGACCAATTGCTCGACCATCGCCGTAAACGCTTCGGCGAACGCGCCGCCGCGACGGACGGCTTGCGAACGCAATGCATCGCGCTCGGCCTCGCTCGCGGCGAGCCACCGATCCGCGCATTGGCCCAGCTCGCGCAGATCCGCGTGGCTCAGTTGCATAAGGCGACCTGGTTCGTTGTCCGATCCAATGGATGCGCACCATTTCGAAGACACGCAACGCCGCCCTGATACACCCTCTCCATACCGCCGCACACTCACTATTTGAAATCGCACAGGGAGAACGGCGGCGGCGCGGCAAACGAGACATTTCGTGCGGTTTTATTTTGCGTGGCGTCGCGCGGTTGCGGGCATCGCGGCTCATAACGCGTAGGTTCCGCCGCTCGAGCCACCTCTGGCGTGGCGCGGAGAGCGCATTGAGGCGACAAACACGGCAAACGATACGTCTCTACCATTTCGCCAAAAGTAGCGCGAGCGCAGCGTTCCGCCACCACATTCGGCGCTACTGCGCGCGTCCGTAGCTAGAGCTCAACACCCGCGGTGACGGCAAAGCGCCAGTTGGATATGAGCGCGTTGACGTCGCTATTTGGTGCGGGCAGCATGCCTACAAGAAATTGTGCCGCTTCGAACCGAATGGTTCACAGGCATTTTCATCCTACCAACAGGAGCTCCAGCCTCAGTTAGCGAACGTCCCACTGGCTCAAAGTTGCAAGCATGGCCGATGTCGACAAGGTCTCACCTCCGATGCGGAAGAAATCGAATGACTTACGCGACAGCAATACGCTGCGTCTCGATGTATCGCCCAGTCAACCCATAGCCCAAGGATCAGATATCTACGCAATCGCACATTTCTTGGTTCGTCGCGTCTTCGCGTTCCGGCGTCTCAGGGGAAAACCGTATCCAATTCGCGTCGAGTAGCGACGTGGCGAGGAGGACGGCGTTCACCCACTATCTGCACTTCGGCAAGCGCCGCAGACAGGACGATTAGGCGCTGTACTTTTTCCGTCGCAAGAACGCGAAAATCTGCCGCAGACGTGACCGCATTTGTCAGCCACTCTACGGGGTCACCTTGCATAGTGAGTATTGCCCTCACCATCTTGTTGGATTCAGAGATCAACTTCGCGGCACTCGCCTTTGAGGAATTTTTCAAAGCGTCTTTTGATATGACTTTCGCCGTTTCGGACGCAAAGGTAGCCTTCCCGGTACCCATAACGTTTGTACTGACGCATAAACCCGCCGCCGCGCCTGCGGCAGGCCCGATTGACCCGACCACAGCAACGGTGAGAATGATGTTGAAAATCATGCTGTGGCGCGCCTGCGAACGTGGTCGCGAAACCGAACTCACCACGCGTCCAGCTGCGCCGTGACTCGCGTCCACCCCCCGTTAAGCAAGTACCGCGCCATGCAGAACGAATGAATTGGTGTGACGTTGTCAGGGCACGTTCCGGCAACCAAAACTCTACCGTCGGGTTGCTGCGCGACAGCCTTTACTTTGATGACATCAGGCGGCAGCACTATCGTCACCACCGAACCGGGCAACGGGGAGGCGGCGCCGAATGTTGCGTCGGTTGTTCCCGCTTGACCTGGAATCGCGTGAATGGTTGCGTTGTGGGCTGCTGCAAGCAGCAGTGCGACGAGCGTGGATCGATAGCGTCGTTGGAGATTCGGCGTGAGGATTGCGTTTGAGTGCTGGAACGTGTTCGTAAAATGGGGACGGAGTACCTAAAAGCGTCACCCTATTTCCGCGCCACGACCTCGCCGATATGGCCGCGATAACTCCACGGCAAACCTGCGT
>DAINAJ010000214.1:0-4751 GCA_036733505.1 Casimicrobium sp. | reverse complement strand
CCGCCGCCTTGCGGAATGCGTTTTGTGAGGCGAATATCCACGCCATAGGGCGTATCAGTGGTCAATTGCAGAGCGCGCGCGGCGCGGCACGCGAGATCGTTTTCCGTTGTCAATCCACTGGGTGGGTCAATCAAGCGGATTTCGCAATCGTTGCGTCGTGTCAGCGTTACTGTGTCTGCCAATGTGATCGGCACGAACACGCTTTCGAGCAAGTGATAGCCGTCGTCACGACGACCGGTGACGTGCAGAAAGAGGTTAAGTTTGGCTGGCGCGGGCAGCGTTAACGTCGCATCAACGCTCATGGTGATTTCCACTCGTCCACAATCCAACGCACTTCTGTTTCGAGGTCGGAAGAGAGTGCCCAGCGCATGCGGCGCGGCGCATCCGCGACGTTTCCATTCGCATCACTCGCAGCGAATCGATCAGACACAGAAATCTCCCAGCCGGACTCGCTGAATCGAGACAGACGGCCCAGTGCGTCGCTCTCATGCCGGGCGCCCGCCACGAGCGTTACCGAAGGGCGGCCTTGTAACCACTTACTCAGCTGCGCATCCGTTACTGGCAAATCTATGACGTTCCGAAGCAATTCAGCGATGGATGACGCTCTCTGCGTCGTGCCGTTCGACTGGGCTAGCACCGCGCCCGTGCCGTCTGCTGTGATTTCTGCCATCGGCGTGCCGAGTGGCGAAAAAATACTCAGGCTGCGCTGCGTCGCCGTTTGTGAAAAACGAAATTGCCCACTCGCTTGTTCCTTTCCGGTCTTCGCGCTAAAGCGTCCGGTGACAGTGAACGCTGTCATCGCTGGGCGCGTCTGGGAGACCACGTCTCTCGTCGGAGCAATCGTTGGTGGAGCGGCGCAGCCAGCTACCAGAAGTGAGGCGCACGACAAAACAACAATTCGCGCAGCCTGCAACAAAAAACCGCCGCTCACTTGTCAAACTTCGCCATTGTCTTCTTGAGAATGTCGCTGTCGGGTTGTGCTTTGAGCTGCGTTTGCCAGATCGCGCGCGCTTCCTCATGCCGACCCTGTACCCAAACGACTTCGCCCAAATGCGCAGCAATCTCACCATCAGCGAATTTTGCAAGCGCTTGTCGCAAGTATTTTTCTGCGTCTGCCAATCGCCCTTGTCGGAAAGAAATCCAGCCCATGCTGTCGAGAATCGCCGCGTCTTCTGGCGCGAGGTGGTGTGCTTTCTCGATCAACGCTCGTGCCTCGTCGAGCTGAATGTTGCGATCCGCAAAACTGTACCCAAGCGCGTTGTATGCGTGCGCACGTTCAGGTTGTAACGCGATCACCCGGCGAAACCGCTTCTCGGCCTCGTCAAGGCGATCAATGCGCTCGGCGAGCATCGCGCTTTCGTAAATCAAATCAGCGTCGTCTGCATCTGCCGTAATGGCGGCGTCCAGCGCCTCGAACGCTTTCACGTTGTCGCCCGCTTCTCGCCAAAGCGAAGCTTCGGCCTGTGCGCGGCTTATGCGCTGCACCGCATTGGCGGGCTGCAGCGCGCGCAAAAGGCTGATTGCTTGCAGCATGCGCTTGTCTTGCGCCAACGCATTAGCAACGCGAAGTTGTGACTCCCAGTAGCGTTCGCCGCGCGGCACTTGTGCGAATCGCTCAGCGGCTTCCGACCAGCGCTTGCGATTTTCAGAAATGCGACCCAAGTAGTAGCGCACCGCTCCCGGGTCACCACGTTCGGCGGCGATAGCCTCAGAAAACTCGCGTTCAGCGGTATCGAAATCTTTGGCGTGATACGACGATAGCGTCGCGGCAAGGCGCATTTCTTCGGCATCGTCTTTTCCGTCCTCAGCCAATGCCGAAAACAGCGTTCGCGCCGTTGCAAATTGTTCGAGGTCAAAATGGGTTCGCGCAAGCAATAGGCGCAGTTCACGCGCGTCTGGATTTGCTGTGAGCGCCGCATTCAAGCTCGCGATCGACGCATCGCGATCGGCGGTATTTACGCCTTTGCTCGCGGCGAATTTTGCGAGCAACAATCGTGACTTCACGGCCACCGCTTGCGGCCAATTGGGGCGAAGCGAAAGTGCGCGTTCAATAGCCAGCATCGCCTCATTGAGGCGCGAATTCGTGGTGCCGGTGCTGGCTGCAGACAAGGCGTAGAACGACTCAGGAGCGGTGGGCAATTGCTCAGTGAACACGCTGGCGACTTTCACTGCACCGTCGCGATCGCGATGCTGCGCAAGTTGGCGCGCCACGTCCATCATGGCGTCAGCGCGAACCGCGTCGGGCAGCGCTGCAATTCGCCTCGCAGCTGCGAGCGCACCGGGCTCGTCTTGTGCGGTCAGCGCGAGCGCCATCATGATCTGCAACGGGCGAACGGCCGCACTGTCGGCGTCCAGCCACAGCGACGATATTTCACGGGCGTCCTCGAGGCGTCGCGCGCGAAGCAGCAATTCCACGGCACGCTCGCTAACCTTGGCGTCTTTGCTGCGCTTAGCAACTTCGTAATAGGTGGCCGCGGCGGTCGGCACATCGCCGTTTTGCAATGAAAATTCAGCGGCCAAAATGCCAAGAACAATCATCCGATCATTGGGCTGTGAGGAGGGCTGCGAGCTCGCTTGTCCGTAGGCAACGGGTGACCAAAACAAGCCGAGAGCAAGGAGGGCCGCGAAGGCGAAGGGTGGAACAACTTTCATGGTCATGAGCATACACCGCAATAACGTGGCCTAAACTCATGGGATGCCAGAACTCCCCGAAGTTGAAACCGTTCGCCGCGGCCTTGAATCCACGCTATTGGGTGCCACCATCACAGGTGTATCGGTGCGTGAACGGCGCTTGCGCTGGCCTATTTCCGACGATTTCGAGTCGCAGGTGGCGAATCGGAAGATTGTGAGCATTCAACGACGGAGCAAGTATCTGCTCTTTCGCTTGGAGGCGGTGCCGAGCGCCGGAAAGGCTCAGCCGCCGGGCACCCTGCTTGGGCACTTGGGTATGACCGGCAGCTTCATCACGCACGACGCCGAGGACACGCCCGACTATCGAACGCACGATCACGTCGAATTTCAGCTAGCACGACCGGGGAATAATCGGCCGCTCACTGTGCTGCGCTACAACGATCCGCGTCGTTTTGGCTCGTTGCACTTCTTCGAGGGCGAAGATCTTGAACAGCCGCTGCTCGCGCACCTCGGCCCCGAGCCACTCACCGACGCGCTCACAGGGCGGTATCTCTACGAGCAAACCCGCCGCCGCACCGGCCCGATCAAACAAGCGTTGATGGACAACACGTTAGTCGTGGGTGTGGGAAACATCTACGCGAACGAATCGCTGTTTCGGGCGGGTATTCATCCCGCTCGCGCCGCGAATCGCATTTCGCTCACGCGCTACGAGCGCTTGGTGCGCGAAGTCAAAACGATCCTCACCGAAGCAATTGCCGCCGGTGGTTCAACGCTCAAAGACTTCGTGAATACCGCTGGCGAACCGGGCTATTTTCAGCTCGATTATTTTGTCTATGGACGCGACGGTGAGGCATGCAGAGTATGCGGGAGCGCACTCAAGCCATTGCGACAAGGTGGACGGGCGACGGTGTTTTGTGGGGTTTGTCAGCGCTGAACTGCGCAAGCCAGATTTAGTGCGACGAAAAAAAGGGGCCGAAGCCCCTTTCTCATTTCTTCCGCACTGGCGGCACGTCGGTACACGTGCCATGCGCGATTTCCGCTGCCATCCCGACGCTCTCGCCAAGCGTTGGATGCGGGTGAATCGTCTTGCCGATGTCGACCGAGTCTGCGCCCATTTCGATAGCCAAACATACCTCGCCGATCAGATCGCCAGCGTGGGTACCTACGATCGCGCCGCCGATGATTCGATGCGTTTCGTCGTCGAAGATGAGCTTGGTGAAGCCTTCGTCCCGACCATTGGCAATCGCACGACCGCTGGCGGCCCACGGGAACTTGCCGACGGTGTATTTGAGGCCTTGCTTCTTCGCTTCGTCTTCCGTAATGCCAGCCCACGCCACTTCAGGGTCGGTGTAGGCCACGCTCGGGATTTGGCGCGCATCGAAGTACGCTTTTTCGCCGTGCGCGGCTTCTGCCGCGACGTGGCCTTCGTGCACCGCTTTGTGCGCAAGCATCGGCTGGCCCACGATGTCGCCAATCGCAAAAATATGCGACACGTTCGTGCGCATCTGTTTGTCGACGTTGATAAATCCGCGATCCGTCACTGCAACGCCCGCCGCTTCTGCGTTGAGCTTTTTGCCGTTGGGCGAACGGCCCACGGCAACGAGTACCAGGTCGTAGCGCTGTGCGTCTGCGGGTGCCTTTTCGCCCTCGAACTTTACGTAAATGCCGTCCGCTTTCGCCTCGGCGCTCACGGTTTTCGTCTTCAACATCATGTTGTCGAAGCGTGGCGCGTTGACTTTTTCCCAGACCTTCACGAGGTCTTTGTCGGCTCCAGCCATTACGCCGTCCATCATCTCGACGACGTCAATGCGCGCACCCAGTGTTGAATACACCGTGGCCATTTCTAGGCCAATGATGCCGCCGCCGATGACGAGCATGCGCTCGGGCGTTGACTTCAGGAGCAACGCGCCGGTGGAGTCAACTACGCGCGGGTCTACAGGCATGAATGGCAGGCTCACCGCCTGCGAACCCGCTGCGATGATGCATTTCTGGAACTTGACGACTTTCTTCTCGCCGGTCATGTCCCACGAGGTGCCGCTCGTGACTTCAACTTCGATGTGATTTGCGTCGAGGAACTTACCGACACCGCGCACGATGTCAACCTTACGCGCCTTCGCCAT
>DAINAJ010000213.1:1843-4779 GCA_036733505.1 Casimicrobium sp. | reverse complement strand
CCCACGACCGTGCAAAGCCCACGATTCATGCCGCGGTAATGCGGCATCATCTTCTGCGTCCATGGCGAGGGGTTGTTCAGTCGTGCCAAGTAAGCGTCCGACGCCAAGGTGCAGAGGCTTTCGACTTCATACAGAACCATGTAGCGCGGCCCGTCGCCATCGGCAATCCACCGCGTGCCGCGCTTGAAACCGGGAATCGACAAGCGCTCGGGCAGGTGCTCATGCGTGTGCCAACGATCATGCTCCTCGATAGCGTCGGCTTCGATATCAAACGACAAGAGCATGGCGGCGGAGCCTAGAAGGGGCATGGCGTTTTTCTCAGTTGGGGTGCGTGGCAATTCACGAAGCACCAAGCTTAACGTCACCGCGAGGCGGCGTTTGCGCGACGGTTCACCAACGTATCAGTTGCGCGTGCGGCGTCTGAAGTAGCGCAGCCAATGCGTGCGCCACAGAAACAGTGCAATCGCGGTAGACAGCAGGATGGCGCCGACGTTGATCGCTCGCGCGCCCCGATAAATCCGGTTTTGCAACTCGGTCGTTACCAGCGGCGTGCTCTGGTCGTTTGCGGCAACGAGCCAGGTTCCATAGAACCATCCCGGCTCGACGACCCAGACAGTCAATGGCTTCCTCTCGGAGCGTTGCAGGCCCTCGCAGAGCCTTGCCGTATTACTGCAAGCGATTCGCGTTTCTTCGCCGCTAGCCGTCACGAGGGACGCGTAGGCTTGTCTTCGCCTAGGTTCGACCCGTTTCGCCGTCACTTCTAGGCGCGTTGCGCCATCGACATTGAGTGCGGACGGCGCGACGAACCAGTCGATGGCGAAAAGGACCGCGAGCAGTGGCACGAGAAAACGCATGGCGGCGCGAAGCAAAATTGGCGCCCTAACCGTTCAGTTCAACCGCGAGTTCGCATGCAACGCGTGGCAAATTCTGCGCACGGCATTGACCACACGACAGTCGTTTTCCGCGCGCGCCGCCTGCATCAAAAAAATTCGTAACGCTATCTGAGAATGCGGCACGCACACTACGTCACGCCAAATTGATCTTGCCAACGCGCGTAGCGTGCCGCCCGCCTTCGAACGAAGCCGCCAAGAACGCGTCCACGATGTCAATCGCGGTGCCCGCGCCGACGACGCGCGCGCCGATGCACAACACATTGGCGTCGTTGTGCTGTCGAGCCATGCGCGCGCTCAAGGGCTCACTGCACACGACGGCGCGCACAGCTGCGTGTCGATTGGCCGCGATAGACATCCCGACGCCAGTGCCGCACACCAAGATCGCCTGCTCGATTTCCGCGCCCTCGATGGCGCGCCCCACCGCATGCGCAAAGTCTGGGTAGTCACACGAATCACCCGTCGTCGTTCCAAAGTCGCGCACGGCTAGGCCGCGTTTCTCAAGCTCCGTCACCAAGGCACGCTTCAAATCCAAGCCTGCGTGATCGGAGGCTATTCCCAGTGGCTTTGTCATCTTCAGTTCCTGTAAATATTTAGCGTGGGATGATATGCGAACGCTCACAACGGTCGAAATCAGAGAAGGTTTTCTGTAGGCGCGGACTCGGCCCCGCTTGTTGCACAGAGCGACGCCAAGTCGTCGCCTACATTCGTCGCATATAGCTTTTTCGTTCCAGCGACTGGCCAGCGGTCGTTTACGTGATATTTTTCTGTATCTTGACTTAAAGGAAAAATGGCCTATAACGACCGCCCGCTGGTCGCGGGAGCACAAAAGCTGTATCGGTGAACCACGTTGCCGCGAGCGACGATGTTCGTAGGGTGCGTTTCATCGCACCTTGTGACCCATCGCGCGAAGCGCTGTTCTGCAATCCGCCTCGCCTCGTAACAATTTGGGTGCAATGAGATTGCACCCTACCCAATTACTCGCCCGCACGCCATGTCCGTTGTGTTTCGAAAAAACGACCGACAACGTCGCGTTCGCGCGTGAACGGCATTGGCGGCAAACTCGCGCGCAGGATGCGGCCGTAGCCTTTGGTGACCAGCCGGTCGTCGCAGATGGCGAGCACGCCGCGATCGGTTTCGGAACGGATCAAGCGGCCTGCGCCTTGTTTGAGGGAGATGGCAGCTTGTGGGATTTGCCAGTCCATAAACGGGCTGCCGCCCTGCTCTTCGAGGTGCTTCATGCGCGCGGCGAGCACCGGGTCGTCTGGCGGCGCGAACGGGAGCTTGTCGATGACCACGAGCGAAAGCGCGTCGCCCGCGACGTCCACGCCTTCCCAAAAACTTTGAGAACCGATGAGCACCGCGTTGCCCAACTCGCGGAAGCGCCGAAGCAGTTCGCCTTTCGGCGCATCGTTTTGCGTGAGCACCGGAAAATCCAAATCGCGCGCCCTGAGCATCGCGGGCAAGGCCTCAGCGCATTGACGCAGCGCGCGCAAACTGGTGAACAGCAAAAACGCGCGACCGCCCGAGAGCGTGACCAACTCCAGCGCTTCGTTGATGACGGCCTTCGTGTGTTCCGGCGAATTCGGCGCCGGTAAGTTGCGTGGCACGTAGATGCATCCGGCGTTGGCGTAATCAAACGGGCTGGCCCAGCTTTGCGCCTTCGCGCTCTCAAGCCCGAGCTGGCGCGCGAAGAGCGAAAAGTCACCGCCCGCCGAGAGCGTGGCGCTCGTGAAGATCCAGCTTCGCGCCGACGACTCGGTTTCTTTCTTGAAAATCTCCGCGACCGAGAGCGGCGTGGCGTGCAGCTGCCAACCGTTGGCAGACACGTCGGCCCAACGAATCAAGTCCGCGCGCGAATCGTCGCGCCAATCCGAGAGACGCCCGGCGATGCCGTTGGCGCGCGCCAAGAGGCCAGGCATTTCTTCGCTGCGGGATTCGTGTTTTTCGATTTCGTCGGCGAGCGTGCTGACCTCTTCGATGAGTTTGTCGAGCGCATCGACAAACTCGCGGCGTGACAATGCATCAACGCGCACATGCTTCGCG
>DAINAJ010000213.1:0-1743 GCA_036733505.1 Casimicrobium sp. | reverse complement strand
CGAAATATCGGCGAACAACAAATGATGATTCACCACCACGATGTCGGCGGAGAGCGCCTCGCGCCGCGCCTTCATCACGAAGCATTCTTTGTACGAACCACATTCGCTGCCGAGACAGTTTTCGCGTGTCGACGTCACGAGCGGCCAAACGGGCGAACCCTCGGGCACCGTCTCGCAATCGGCGCGGTCGCCGGTCAAGCTGCGCTCGGCAAACGCCGCAACGCGCTGGACGTGCTGGATGTGCTCGCGCGCAGTGAAGCGGCCTTCGGCGCGCGTGCGCTCGAGGTGGTAATGACAGACGTAATTGCTGCGCCCCTTCAGAAGCGCTGTTTCGACCGGTAACTTCAGTGCGTCGCGAACTCGCGGCAAGTCGCGATCAAAAAGCTGGTCTTGCAGCGTTTTGGTGCCGGTGGCGATGATGACTTTGCCGCCCGAGAGCAGCGCGGGCACGAGATACGCAAAGGTTTTTCCGGTGCCGGTGCCGGCTTCGGCGAGCAATTGGCTGTTGTCGGCAATCGCCTCGGCGATGGCGGTGGCTAGCTCAATTTGCTGTGGTCGCGCGCGGAAATTGGGATGAGCCTGCGCCAGCGCGCCTTCAGGGCCAAAAATTCGTTCTAAATCAGGTTTCACTCGATGATTCTATGGGGCGACGCTCAAACGCCCCGCGATTCATCATTATTCATGGCGCGGCAAACGCCGGGGCGCATAAAATCGAGGGTTCCACTCTAATGACGAAAACACTTCCGTGCTGAAATCGCTTTTCTCGAGTACGCCCAAATGGCAAAGCTCGAACGCCGACGAACGGCTGACCGCTGTAGCAGAACTTGCCGCAGACGACCCCGCCCTCCACACACTCGCCACGACCGACGCTGACGCGCGCGTGCGCATTGCGGCCATTGGCCGCACGATCACCGTGAAGACGCTCAGCGCCACGGTGGTTGACGCCGATGCTGCCGTGAGTGCAGCCGCTGCCGCGCGCTGGGGTGTGCTCGCTGCGGGCGACGCACCCACGGCGGATTTACCGCTAGCTGTTGTTGCCGCCGCAGTGCGCGAGGATTCGTCCGCCGAATGGAAGGCCGCCGCCGCGCGATGCGCAACGCGCGATCTGGGCGCATGGTTGGAGAGCCACGCGATTGTGAGCGTCAAGCTTGAGGCGATCGCTTCGTCTATCGACGTGGCGCTTTTGGAAAAATTGCATCTGCATTGGCGTGATCACGACAAACGCATTGGCAAAGCATGCCACGACCGCGTGGTTGATTTGCAATCGCGCGACAAAGCGGCGCAAGAGGCCGATGTGTTGATGGCGCAGATGCAGAGCTGGGCCGAGGCCGATGAAGTGCCGTTGACCAAGCTCGTCGACACGCAACGTGCGTGGGCCAAGCTGACCGTTGACGCGGATCACAAAGCGCGCTTCGAGGCACTGCTCGTCAGCCTGCAACGCAAGATGCAAAACGAAGCCGCGTCGCGTCGTCTGCATGAAGCGCTTGCAATGCAAGTCGCGGGCTTGTCGCTCAAGAGCAAAAGAGCGAGCGAACTCAACACCGAGGAATTGAATGCTTTGGCGCACGACGCCACGGTCGCACAAAGCTCGCCTGTGCTCGACGCGGGCCTTGCGCAGCAGTTGCAACAGGTGCATTCGACGATTGCCGGCGAACAGCAATCGCGTGAACGCAATGCTGCGGGTGAGGCGCTGTTGGCGTCGATTCCGCAGCCACCGAAGCGCTTAGAACGTGAGCGCGCCCC
>DAINAJ010000212.1:0-4795 GCA_036733505.1 Casimicrobium sp. | reverse complement strand
ACGCAGTGCTCGGTGCTGCCAAAGCTGCATTCGGCGACGCCAACGTGACCGACAAGCTCACGCTCGACGCTGCGTTGCCAGCGTTCGCGTTCGGCGGTAAGTGGCCTGACCTCTTCGGTTGGCTCAAAGGCAAAGCAGCGGCTCTGGCGTTCGACGGCAAAGGCGTGAAAGTCTCCGGCGAAATGGGCGACGCGATCCTGAAAGAGGCAGAAGCCAAGCTCAAAGCTGCGCTCGGCGAAGGCGTGGATTGGACGAGCGAGCTGAAAGCCAAAGCAATGGCCGCGGCTGACGCGTTCAAAGCGGGCGCAAAATCGTTCAAGCTTGACGTCGAATTTGACACCGGCAGCGCAAAACTTCGCGGCGACGCTGTGAAGGATTTGAACGAGCTGGCAGAGCTGATCAAAGACGGCAAAACCAAAGGCGAAATCGGCGGCCATACCGACAACGTTGGTGTGCCGGAAGCTAACCAAAAGCTCTCGCAATCACGCGCTGAAAGCGTTGTCGCGTACTTGGTCGCCAAAGGCGTTCCGAAAGACGTGCTCACCGCCAAAGGCTACGGCGACACCAAAGCCATCGCCGCTAACGACACCCCTGAGAACAAACAACGCAATCGCCGCGTTGAGTTCGTCGCGCAGTAACCCTGGAGAACAAGCAATGAGCATCCTCATCAATAAAGACACCAAAGTCATCACCCAGGGCATCACCGGCAAAACGGGCCAGTTCCACACGCACGGCTGTGCCGCGTATGCGAACGGCAAGAACGCGTTTGTCGCAGGCGTGAACCCAAAGAAAGCCGGTGAAAATTTCGAAGGCATTCCGATCTACTCGAGCGTCAAAGAAGCCAAAGCGCAAACTGGCGCGACGGTCAGCGTGATCTACGTACCGCCGTCAGGCGCGGCCGCAGCGATTGACGAGGCAGTTGAAGCTGAACTCGATCTCGTCGTCTGCATCACCGAGGGCATTCCAGTTCTCGACATGCTGAAAACGCGCTACAAAATGCAAGGCAAGAAAACGCTGTTGCTCGGACCGAACTGCCCTGGCCTCATCACGCCAGAAGAAATCAAAATCGGCATCATGCCGGGCCACATTCACAAGAAAGGCCGCATTGGCGTCGTCAGCCGCTCGGGCACCTTGACCTATGAAGCCGTGGGCCAGCTCACCGAACTCGGCCTCGGCCAATCGAGCGCTGTCGGCATCGGCGGCGACCCGATCAACGGGTTGAAGCACATCGACATCATGCGTCTGTTCAACGACGATCCTGACACCGATGCGGTCATCATGATCGGCGAAATCGGCGGTCCAGACGAAGCCGAAGCCGCGATGTGGGTGAAAGCCAACATGAAGAAGCCAGTCGTAGGCTTCATCGCAGGCGTGACCGCGCCACCGGGCAAACGCATGGGCCACGCAGGTGCGCTCATCTCCGGCGGCGCAGACACAGCCGACGCCAAGCTCGCCATCATGGAAGAGTGCGGCTTCAAAATCACGCGCAACCCAGCTGAAATGGGCAAATTGCTCAAGGCATTATTGAAGTAAATCGATGCGCTGCCGCGGCGCTTCAGTGCCTTGGCGTTGTCGTGAAAAGCCCACTGTTTGGTGGGCTTTTTTTATGCGTGGACGCGTTTGGATCGACGCCCGACGCGCAGCGTCAGACATCGCTCCCGACGCCACCGTTCTGGATTCCCGCTTCGCGCAGATGGCGTCAACTACGCAAAACGACTGCACGGTTAGCATGAACGGACGCCCAAAACGTTGCTAGCCCGTGACGTGACGTCATTCACCATAATGGTCGGGGATTGCGTTGATGACAGCGTGTCCGTTGAATGAGCAGAGCTAAACTGGTTCCCCAAGCAATCTGACGCGTGGTTATGCGATGACAAGACTTCTGATGTTTCGACGTGCTCTCGCTTCGTCCGCGCGACAGCTTACCGCCACGCTTCTGGTCATACTTGTCTTCATGCCGAGTGAATCGGCGCATGCAACAGCTGGGCAACTCGACCCGAGTTTTGGCGTCGACGGCGGTAAGGTCACCACCGCCATCGGTCGAAGCCGCGCGTTTGCGACCGCGACCGCGATTCAACATGATGGAAAAATTGTCGTAGCCGGGCAGTGTGAGTTTGGTGCCAACCACTTCTGCCTCGTGCGCTACAACCCCGACGGTAGCCTAGACAACGAGTTTGGGATTGCCGGCAATGTCGTTACCGTCGAAATGGCGAGCGACCACCTTGGTGGAATCGCGCTTCAACCAGACGGAAAGATCGTGGTCGCTGGAACATGCTTCAGTTACTCGACATTTAGCTATTTCTTTTGCACTGCGCGTTACCACGCATACGGCGCGTTGGACGCCTCGTTTGGTGGCGCAGGTGTGGTGAGTGGACGCGATGTGGCCGGGTCGGATGTCGCCGCGGCCGTGACGCTTCAGACGGATGGCAAGATCGTCATCGCAGGAAGCTGTTGGAACACTATCAATTCCGCGTTGTGCGTAGCGCGCTACGGCGTTGACGGCGTTCCGGACGCAACGTTCAACGGTGGCGAAGTGCTTGTGACGTCTTTAGGATACTTGGCTGGATATGGTGCCGGTGTCGCAGTTCTGCCTGCCGGGAAAATATTGTTGTCGGGGCATTGCACGGATGGGACGAACCTAGTCTTATGTATGACGCGATTGAACCCATCTGGGGACGCCGACATCACCTTCGGCCAAAGTGGCCGTGTGTCTACGTCGCCAAGCACAGGGGCGAACGTTGAGAGCGCAGGCATCGTCGTGTTGTCCGACGGAGGGTTAGTGCAATTCGGCACATGTCACGGTGGCACGCAGAACTACTTTTGCCTTAGTCGTCACGGCCCGAACGGATCCCCAGATTTGGCTTTTAATCTGAATGGAATGCAACGTAGAAATGGCAACGATGGCGAACTCGTGCACGCAGCTGTTGTTCAGCCGGACGGTAAGCTCTTGCTAGCTGGTCAGTGTCCCGGTCAGGCCGGTAGCGGTATCGAATATTGCATCGCGCGCTTTGAGGTCGACGGCTCGATTGACCCTACTTTCGGGATCGCCGGTTGGACTTTTGTTCGATTCGGCGGTTCGTTGAATGTTGCGACGGCTGTCGCGCTGCAGCGAGATGGGAAGGCGGTAGTAACTGGCTACTGCGACGCTCCGGACCGATTTGAGTTTTGCATGGCACGTCTGCTCGGGGACGACGCGCACGCGGTGCCAACTGGCGGTCTCGCGTTTTGGTTCGTTCTTACGGCGCTTTTGATTGTTGGCTCGGTGCGGCGCTTCGCCAACCCTACCGCTTAATCTCGTCAGTGATAACCGCTGGCACTCGAAACTGGCGAGGCTCGATCGGCGCTCCGGAAGAAACCGCGATGTGGGTGAAAGCCAACATGAAGAAGCCGGTCGTCGGCTTCATCGCAGGCGTCGCAGGCCTACCGGGCAAACGCATGCGCCACGCAGGCGCGCTCGTCTCCGGCGGCGCAGACACGGCTGACGCCAAGCTCGCCATCATGGAAGAGTGCGGCTTCAAAATCACGCGCAACCCAGCTGAAATGGGCAAATTGCTCAAGGCGCTGTTGAAGTAAATCGGTACGTCGCTGTGGCGCTTCGGTGCCTCGGCGTGATCGTGAAAAAGCCCACTATTTGGTGGGCTTTTTTTATGCGGGAACGCGTTTGGAGTAGCCGCAGGCGCGGCCGAATGTTCGGTTCGTCCTAAACCCATCGAAGGGTTGTCTGCCCGCAGCGTCATCCTCGCGCAGTGGGGATCCAGTGCGTAACCCAACGCGTAGCGTCAAACATCACTCCCCGTGCCACCTTGCTGGATTCCGGCGTCGCAAGAATGACGCCAAATTCGCGAAACGGGAACAACTTTGCCGAATAAATGCGATCCAAGCGCCGCGCAGCAGTCCTTCCGCAGCCTATTTGTAAAAAGTCGACATTCGGCTATCGAATCGCTTAAACCGAGATAAATCTGAAGTTTGCGACAGATTTCCCGCGAAGCTGTTGACCGAAGCAACGTGCATTCATAGACTTGTTCAGCTCGTACGGTTCGCAAACATCTTGTGATAAGAAATATTCTCAATACCCGCTTCGTCGTTTTGCACAATGTGTTGCCTCGCCTGGCAGCTTTGCTGTGTACTGTGTTCGGCCTCAGCAACCACTCCGCCGCACTTCCTGGCCAACTTGATCCAACATTCGGTACTGACGGCGTAACTGTCGTGCGCAGGTCGCTTGAGAGAGATTGGGCATCATCTTCCCTGCTGCAGGCAGATGGCAGCTTAGTAATTGCGGGGCATTGCGAACCGCTAGGTGGGTCGGCGCTTTGTCTTACGAGATTAACTAAAAGTGGCGACCTAGATTTGGGATTTGGTGCGGCGGGTATCGTAACAACGCCCATAGGTACTCACGCAGTATCTGGTCGCGGCTTGGTTGAAGTCGCGAATGGCCGGCTCCTGTTTTCAGGAACATGCCAAGGTTTTCTTTCTGCGCTGGACACTTTCCCAGATGTCTGCGTAGTGAGGTACCTTGCGAACGGCGCGCTGGATTCGGCGTTTGGAAACGATGGAATAGCCGGAGTTCGAATAGCCGGAGTCTGGAATTCGGCTGTTGCGCTATCTGTTCAAAGCGATCACAAAATATTGGTCGTCGGTAACTGCAACGGGGACACGTATCCTTCCCAACCCCGTTTTTGCATTATTCGCCTGACGCAAAACGGGGCATTGGACTCGTCATACGGGGACGGCGGAAGACTACAAATATTTGAGAGCATTACCCCAGCCGCGTTGTTGCTGGATACGAATGACCGCG
>DAINAJ010000211.1:0-4798 GCA_036733505.1 Casimicrobium sp. | reverse complement strand
CATGTCAAACCAACCCGAAGATCAACAACGCCGCGCGATACTCAACTCGGCCGCCGGCATTGCCGTCGCGCTCGCAACCCAACACAGCAGCGCCACCGCCCCAGCAGCGAGCTCTGCCGCAGCGCCCGCACCCGTGGCGGGAAAGCCGATTCCACCCGCCGCAGCAAAGCCCGGCGCTGGCGGCGACTTCGACTTTCTGGCCGGTCATTGGAAGATTAGCAATCGCCGTCTAAAGCAGCCGACCGACAAGGAATGGGACGTGTTCGAGGGCGAAGCGACCGTGTTTTCAGTCCTCGGCGGCATGGCAAGCATTGAAGAGCTGCGCATTCCTGCACGTGGCTTTTACGGCATGGGCATTCGTGTGTTCCATGCAGAGAAGAAGCAATGGGCGGATCATTGGGTCAGCGGCAAAAACGGCGTGGTGAACGATCCGATGATGGGTAGCTTTAAGGATGGCGTCGGCACTTTCATCGCCGACGACGAAGACAACGGCAAGCCAATCAAAGCGCGAGGCGTGTGGGATCGAATCACGCCGACATCGTGCCGTTGGCATCAGTCAACATCAACCGACGGCGGCAAGACGTGGGTTCACAATTGGTTTATGGACTGGGTGCGGGTGTAGCGACACGCGTGGCGGTTCACGGACTGCGGTATTGTTTGGGTCGCATCGATTTCCAAGCGCAGCCCCATGATTCTCATCGGCCAATACGATTCGCCTTTCGTTCGTCGCGTTGGCATTGCGCTTACGCTGTACGGCCTTGAGTTTGAGCACCGGCCATGGTCGGTTTTTGGTGATGCGGAAAAGATTGCGCCATTCAACCCGCTAATTCGTGTGCCGACCTTGGTGCTTGATACCGGCGAAGCGCTCATAGAAAGCCACAGCATTCTCGATTGCCTCGACAGTCTCGTGCCCGCCGAGCGCGCGATGTTTCCGCGCGAAGAACCCGCACGACATCAAGCGTTAAAAGTCGCGGCACTCGCCACAGGTCTCGCCGAAAAAGCGGTGAGTTTGTTTTACGAGCAGCGCTTGCACGCCCACGTCTCCGATGTATGGGTCAATCGCTGCAAAACACAAATCAACGCCACGCTCGCGGTGCTCGAAGCGGATCGTAGTGCGCGCGCGACCGAGTACTGGTTCGGGCCGTCGATTGGCCACGCGGATATCGTCGTGGCCACCATGTTGCGCTTTGTTAACGAAGCCCACGCGGGGTTAGTGTCGATGCAAGACTATCCGGCGCTCAATCGGCACGCGACAACGCTCGAAGCGTTGCCCGCGTTCCAAAGCATTAAGCAGGAATTTATTCCGCCAAAGTGATGCGCGTTGTTGCATCCACCCTTCGTTCGAGTTACCGCTCCAAGACTCAGAACGTACCGAGTTTCAAGCCACTACCCGCTAAATTTCATCGCTCATGCTCGCCCAAGTCGTCAATGTCAGCACCTCTCCCACTCACAACTTCAGCAAACCGTTAGCGAAGAAAATAGTACTGACCGCTGGCCTCGGTGTGAATGGCGACGCTCACAACGGCGTCACGGTCCAGCATCGTTCTCGCGTCGCGCGAGACCCATCACAACCCAATCTCAGGCAGGTGCATCTCATTCATTGCGAATTGTTCGAAGAGCTTGCGGCAAAGGGTTTTGATGTGTCGCCAGGCGTGCTTGGTGAAAACATCACGACGCAAAACATCGACTTACTTGCGTTGCCAACCGACACGGAGCTTCATATTGGGTCAAGCGCGATAGTTCGCATCACGGGGCTGCGCAATCCGTGCAGCCAACTCAATCAGTTTCAGCCGGGTCTTATGGCCGCTGTGCTCGCGAAAGCACCCGACGGAAACCTCGTACGCAAGGCCGGAATTATGGGCGTTGTATTGGTGTCAGGCGATGTCGTGCCCGGTGACACCATTGTCGTCAAACTTCCGCCCGGACCGCGTCGAACATTAGAACCTGTCTAATCTGTCGCTCCGGCACGCGCGCGAAGAGCGACGTCATCACGCGCGCTCAAACCGACCTAGTCGAGGGCAGCCAACAGAAGCAAACCGCCAGTGCTGAGCGCACCGGCGGGAAGGCCCCAGCGCTCCCATTTGGACACGGCATTTCCCGAGATCACTTCTACCGGCACGGTGGTGCTTTCGAGCACGCGATTGGTCGTCGAGTCTTCCACCATGCGTGTGAACGAATTCTTGCGTGCGGTTCCCATCACAACATGGTGTACGTCGAGACGTTTCGCCGCATTGCATATCTCTTCGGCGCTATCGCCCGACGCAAAATGGCTTTGATACGGCACATTGGCCTGCGCGAGCATTTGCTTCGCGCTGCTGATGGCCTGGTCGGCTTGCTCTTGGTGCCACTGTTGGCGGTCTTCTTTGCTAAAAAATTTCGAGATGTATCGAGAGAGTTTAGGCTGAACGTTTAGCAGATGTAGTTCCAGCTCGTGGTGTTTTTTGTACTCTGCGATCGTGTGGCTCACTGCTTGCAGCGCGTTGGCTGAACCGTTGACGGGGACGAGCACTTTCAACATGGCGGGGACTCCTTCAGGGTAAGAAACAGGGGATTGGCTTGGCGCCGACGTGGCGTCAGCGCGGCGCGGGAAACGGGCTGCAAATTCGGTGAGTCGAGCGTGGATTCTCGATTCGAGTTTGTGGTGGTTTTTTACAAATCCGGCCCACAGCACGGCCGGGATCGCGAGGTAGGCGAGCCAGCCGAGCCACGGCGTGGTCGTGAGGAAGGTCTTGACGAACGGTTCGGTCGTCATCATCTTCGCTGCCGTCCACACCAGCACTGCCGCGCCCAGATAAACCACACCGGGGAAGCGATCCACTACTTTGAGCACCAAACTGCTCCCCCAAATCACAATCGGAACCGAGACAAGGAGTCCTGTCACCACCAGCAAATAGCTTCCGTGCGCAGCACCCGCCACCGCGAGCACGTTGTCTAGTCCCATCACGGCGTCGGCGATCACGATTGTGCGCATCGCGCCCCAGAATGTCGTAGCCGCAGGGCCGTGCGCTTCATCGCCATCGTCGCTGGGAAGCAGCAACCGATACGCAATCCAGATCAACATCGCGCCGCCGACGAAAAGCAGACCGGGGATTTTTAGCAACCACACGACCAGCACCGTCATCAAGCTTCGCACGCCAATCGCGCCGACCGCGCCCCAGATGATCGCGCGCTTACGCAATTGCTCTGGCAAGCTGCGCGCGGCGAGCGCAATCACGATCGCGTTATCGCCCGCCAGCACGATGTCGATGACGATGATGGCGAGTAATGCAGTGAGAAATTGTGTGGTGTCCATTGAGCCAACCCCCCCTTTGGTGTAAGCCGTCACTGACTATCGCGCAATGCGATGCTTCATTGCATCGCAAAACGTGATGCATCGCGAATCTCGATGCATGGAGGGGCTGCGGCGGTGTCGTTGCGGGTTAGCGCTAGTTGCGTTCGCTTTTATCAACGGTATGATTACTCATGCTCGCGTCAAGTAGTTGGCGCGCGCTATACGCAAAGCGGGAGTAGTTCCGCGCTCACGTTGCAAGACCCGCGAGATCGTTTCGATCGGCGCGACTCGGTCGAGCGGTGAGCGTGCCGCACCATCGTCAGTTCGAGCTGAAAGGCTCCGGTGGTGTTAGCTGTCAGAGGCACCTCTGACATGAGCAAGACCTTTGCCATTCCAGTCTTTCATAGGAACGGCAATGAAAACTCCGCAAGGTCGCGACCGCATCAAACGATTTTTACGCCATGGCTCGCTACCCCAGCTCGCCGCGTTTTACGCAGTGGTGCAAATGGGTAGCGTCACGCGCGCGGCAGAGGCGCTCTGTGTGGCGCAGCCAACATTGTCGGGGCATTTGCGAAAGTTGAGTGAATCGCTCGGCGTGGTGCTGTTTGAGGCGCGCGGCAAAACACTCGTGCCGACGGACTCCGCGATGGTGTTGCTGGAAACGGCGAAACAAGTGTTTGCCGCATTCGAGCAATGCGAGCTTCGTTTGGCGAGCCTTCGAGTTCAGAGCAGTGGCAGTGGCAATGCAAGTGAGGCGAAGCCGTCCGACTTGGAACCAGTGACAGATTCGGCGATTGAATCGGCGCAACAACTGCCTACCGCCGCATTTGTTACGCAGGTTGCTCACCCACCACAAACGCGCACTGCAGCGACCAACGTTGGATGACGCGCGACGCGCCCGCCACGCGAGCCAGCGCACCAACAAGACCTGTACGGCTTTACGGCGTCAGCGACCGACCGACGGTCGATGCAGACGAGTTATCAAGGTTGTCGACTTATTAAAAAATAAGGCGCAAGCGACCGTGTAGCAGTCGTTTGCGCGTAATAGCCATTAGGTAGCCCGCATCGCCATTCGATTCGTTACGGCCGCAGCACATTGCTCGCGTCGGCTTGGGCGATCAGCGCGTCCGCGTCGGCTTGCAACAAAAATCCCCGCACAACGGCGTTGGCTGCCGCTTTACGCACGGCGGCAACGTAGCCTGCGTGATCGGTGTAGCGCTCTTCGAGCGACAGGCGCGAGTCGTTCGCGGCGACGCGATCGGCTTTGGTTTTCGCGAACGGCACCATGCCGCCCACATAATTGCAAATCTGCCCTTCGTGGAACGGCCGCGCGCCACCGGCGGTGATATTCCAGCCGAGGTACGTTCCGAGCGGTGCGTCATGCAACACGACAGGCACACCGCCCACTTCGTTGCCATCGGCGTTCACGCGCGGCACTTTCATGTTGATCACTTGCTTGATTGGCGGCGGTAATTTGGTCGGAACGCCCGATCCGTCGTTGGCGTTGAAATCCGGGCCCCAGTCGTA
>DAINAJ010000210.1:0-4802 GCA_036733505.1 Casimicrobium sp. | reverse complement strand
GCAAGACTTATCTCGACGCGCAAGCGGGCGATTTGCTTGAGGCCGTGCAAACGCTTGAAGACGCGATTCGGCGCATTGATCGTGAAACGCGCAGCCTGTTGCAAGAGACTTACGACAAAGTAAATGCCCAGTTCGGGCGCCTGTTCCCAACGTTGTTCGGTGGCGGTCAGGCCAAACTCGTGTTGACCGGAGAAGAAATTCTCGACGCCGGCATCCAAGTCGTGGCGCAACCGCCCGGCAAGCGCAACGCCTCGATTCACCTGCTTTCCGGTGGCGAAAAAGCGCTCACTGCAACTGCACTCGTGTTTGCGTTGTTCCAGTTGAACCCCGCACCGTTCTGCTTGCTTGACGAGGTCGACGCTCCGCTTGACGACCCGAACACCGAGCGCTTCTGCCGCCTCGTGCGTGAGATGTCCGTCGCGACGCAGTTCCTGTTCATCTCTCACAACAAGATCGCCATGGAAATGGCGGAGCAGCTGATCGGCGTCACCATGAACGAGCCCGGCGTTTCGCGCATCGTCGGCGTGGACGTTTCACAAGCGCTCCAAATGGCAGCTGCGGCCTAACATGCGCTCTGTGACCTTCACTGCTTCCTGTCAGTGGCACCCATTACGAGGAGTCCGCGTGTGAACTCTCTTCAGATTGGATTGATCGGTATTGGCGCCCTAGTTGTCGCAATTTTGTTTACGTGGCAGTGGTGGCAGCGCCGCAGCGCGACGCGCGTGGCCGAGAAGCCTGAACGCCCGACTAGTCACCAAACTCCAGCCGATTCGCGAGACTTGCGCAACGCGTTCACGCCACATGCCGACCAAGCTGAGAACAACTCCGCGCCAGCGGTTCGCGTTGAACCGACGTTTGAGTCTCCCGCGACGAATCGATGGACGCCCGATATCGACGTTACGGCGCCAGTAGACCTTGAACCCGCTGCTGCAGAACCCTTTAACGCTACGCCTACGCACGAATCAATTGTCGACGAATTGCATGCGCCCGAGCCGATGCCCGAGCCCGTTGCCGTCGCTCCCGCCGCGACGGTTGAGCGCCCGAAACTCGTGTCTGAATGGCCGTTTGACGAGCGCTTGCATGTGCATGCGTCTATTGTGAGTCTGAGCGGCGGCGCGTTTGATGCCGCTCCATTTGTGGCCACCGCCGGCCGTGCGGCGGCGTGGGTGCGATTGTTCCGGCAAAGTCCGTGGGAGTCGTTTGATCCTTCCCATGTTGGCTCCGCGCAGCATTTGGTGTTGGCGTTGCCGCTGGCTTCGCGTGCAGGCCCGATCGAGACGCAAGACATTGACGCATGGCGTTTTTTGCTCACCGAGCAAGCGACGCAACTGGGCTGCGAAGCTCACTTCTATGGGTTCCGCGATGGCCCCGTTCGGGCAGCAGAGCTCGATAGTTTCCTCGCCGCGGTCGACATCATTCCCGTGGTTTACATCGTAAAAAAAGACGGCGGCCATTGGACCGGCACGCGTCTGCGCGGCACGCTTGAAGCCAACGGTTTCCGCTTGCAATCCGACGGGCGCTTCGCGTATCACGAGATTGAGTCCGATGCTGTAATTTTTTACGCGGTTGATGGTTTTGAGCGCCCGTTCACGCCCGAGCGTCTACGCACGGAAAACATCACAGCGCTGCGCTGCATGCTGGAGCCCGTGCGCTTGACGCAGCCTTTGCATCGCTTCGACATGTTCCGGCAAAGCCTTCGCGCGCTCTCAAAACTCCTCGACGCGGAGCTCAAAACAAGTGAGGGCGATCCATTGGGCGAGCCGCAATTTGCGTCAATGCGCGACGAAGTAAAGACCGCGATGGACGCGTTGTCCGGCGCGGGCATTGAACCGGGCTCCGACACCGCGCGCTCGCTGTTCTCGTAGGTCGCCGCGACGTGTTCGCAACCGAAGCCGACTACCAGCACGCGCAGTCGTTACGCCAACAAATTGCCGAGGCAAACCATCGCTATTACGGCCTCGACGATCCGTCGATTCCTGACGCTGAATACGACCGCCTGTTCCGCGAATTGCAAGCGCTCGAAGCTGCCTTTCCAGAACTCTTTACGAACGATTCTCCGACTCAACGCGTAGGCGGCAAAGCGCTCGACGCGTTCGCGCAGGTGCGTCACGCCGTGCCCATGCTCTCGATCCGCACCGAAACGGACGTTACCGTCGAAGGCGCGCGCGCGTTCGATGCGCGCGTGCGGCGCGAACTCAAACTCGGGGACGATGCGCCGCCGATTGACTATCTAGCAGAGCTGAAATTCGACGGCCTCGCGCTCTCGCTTCGCTACGAAGATGGCGTACTCGTGCGTGCCGCAACACGTGGCGATGGCGAAGTGGGCGAAGAGGTGACAGAAAACGCGCGCACGATTCGAAACGTGCCGCTGCGCTTGCGCACCGATGCGCCACCCAAAGTGCTCGAAGTGCGTGGCGAAGCGCTGATGACGCGGGCAGATTTTGAGCGCTACAACGAAAAGCAACGCGCTGCAGGATTGCCCGCGCTGGTGAATCCACGCAACGGCGCGGCCGGCAGCATTCGCCAGCTTGACCCAAAGCTTGCTGCTCAAAGGCCGCTCACGTTCTTTGCGTACGGATTAGGCGAAGTGGTCGGTTGGACATTGCCCGAAACGCAAGCCGCGACGCTCGACGCGCTCGCGCAGTTCGGTCTGCCGGTCAACGACGCACGAAAGCAAGTGCAAGGTGCCGACGCGCTAGCCGCATTTCATGCGGACATCGCCACACGGCGCGATGGATTGGGCTTCGACATCGACGGCGTCGTCTACAAAGTCAACAGCCGCGCGTTGCAAGAGTCGCTCGGCTTCGTCACGCGCGAGCCGCGCTGGGCGGTGGCGCACAAATTTCCCGCACAGGAAGAATTGACTCGCGTGCTCGCCATTGAGGTGCAAGTTGGCCGCACCGGGGCAATCACGCCCGTCGCGCGACTAGAGCCTGTGTTCGTTGGTGGCGTCACTGTATCGAACGCAACGCTGCACAACCTCGACGAAGTGCGCCGCAAAGACGTGCGTGTCGGCGACACGGTCATCGTGCGCCGTGCGGGCGATGTGATCCCAGAAGTGGTGCGCGCAGTGATCGAGCGACGTCCTTCGGACACGGTTGAATTTGAGTTGCCGACGCATTGTCCCGAGTGCAATTCGGACGTGGAACGGCCCGAGGGCGAGGCGATTGCGCGCTGCACCGGCGGCATGGTGTGCCCAGCGCAGCGCAAAGGCATGTTGCTGCATTTTGGTCAGCGTCGCGCACTCGACATCGAAGGCTTAGGCGACAAGCTCGTTGAGCAACTCGTCGATAGCAATCTTGTGCACGAAGCAGCGGATTTGTTTTCGCTTACGCTCGCGCAGCTCTCGGGCCTGGAGCGCATGGGCGAAAAATCCGCAGCGGCAGTAATCACCGAGCTTGAGAAAACACGCAAGGCCGAGCTTCATCGCTTTATCTTTGCGTTGGGTATTCGTCACGTCGGCGAGACGACTGCGAAAGATTTGGCCAAACATTTCGGCAGCATTGAAGCCGTGATGGCGGCGGACGAAACCGCGTTGCTTGAGGTGAACGACGTCGGCCCAATCGTCGCGGCGAGCATCGTTCACTTTTTCAGCAACGCCAATAATCGCGCTGCGGTCGAGCGCTTGTTGGCCTGTGGGTTTGAATTCGCGCCGATCGTGGTCGCGCCGCGCGACGTGGCCGGTCCGTTCACCGGCAAGACCGTGGTGCTCACCGGAACGCTGCCCACGCTCAAGCGTGAGGACGCGAAAGCGATGATTGAGGCCGCGGGCGGCAAAGTTTCCGGGTCTGTATCAAAGAAAACGCACTTTGTTGTCGCGGGCGCGGAGGCAGGCAGTAAGCTTGACGATGCACAACGCCTAGGCGTGACCGTGCTCGACGAAGCGCAATTTTTGGCGATGATCGGGAATGCGGCGTAGGCGTGCCAAAACACAAGTGACTCGTGTAACCAAACGCTTCGGTCCTTGCCACAGATGAACACAGATTTCACGGATTGGCCGAGGGAATCTGTGTTCATCTGTGTAAATCTGTGGCAAATCACTAGTTCAATCCAAGTTTGATCGGCGCTATGACCCAAATCCGCAAAGCCGTCTTCCCCGTCGCGGGATTAGGCACTCGCTTCCTCCCGGCCACCAAGGCGATGCCCAAAGAAATGTTGACGGTGGTCGATAAGCCATTGATTCAATACGCCGTCGAAGAGGCGGCCGCAGCGGGCATCACCGACATGATCTTCGTCACCGGGCGCAACAAGCGCGCGATTGAAGACCACTTTGATCGGGCCTACGAGCTAGAAAACGAATTGCATTTGCAGGGCAAGCAAGAACTGCTCGACGCGCTGCAAGCGGCGGTTCCGTCGAACATCAACTGCATCTTCCTGCGCCAAGGCGACGCGCTGGGCTTAGGCCACGCGGTGCTCTGCGCGCAGCCTGTCGTGGGCGACGATCCGTTCGCCGTGATCCTCGCCGACGAACTCATTCGCCCCACGGCAACTGGCCCCGGCGCGAACGGTTCGACCGCGCAGTTGGCAGATGTTTTCACGCGGTTGTGCGGCGCTGGCGGCGCGGTCATCGGCGTGAACTACATGCCCGGCGATTCGATTTCGCGCTACGGCGCGATCAAAATCGCCGAGACGATTCCGCATGCCGACGGCGACGCGATGAAGCTCTCGGGCTTCGTGGAAAAACCCAAGCCCGCCGATGCGCCATCACAATTTGGCGCGATCGGCCGCTATGTGCTCCCAGCCTCGATCTTCGAGCACCTCAAACACATCAAACGCGGCAGCGGCGGCGAGATCCAACTCAC
>DAINAJ010000209.1:0-4834 GCA_036733505.1 Casimicrobium sp. | reverse complement strand
ACTTCGTCCGAGACGCTCGGCTCGCGAGTGAGTTTCCAGCGCGTGCTTTCGCGTGAGACATGGACCATCACCAAAAGCGGAGGCACGACAACAGCCGTCATCTTTGCGCCGCCGGAAGCCCGCGTGCACTAAGCGTGGCCTAAGTTATGACCAATACGCTTGCAGTCATTCACACCAAATTCCAAACAAACGAGCGTGTCATATGAGCCCTAACTATCGAATCGTCCTGCTCGCAGTCGCGACAACAGCGGCCCTCGCAGCGGCGCCAGCCCGAGCGGTCACAGCGCAAGACCTACTCGCGGGCTACGTCAAAGCGACCGGCGCTCCCGCTAACCCCGCTGCAGGACAAGCGTTCTTCACCGAAAAACACGGTAAGGATTGGAGCTGTGCGACTTGCCACAGCGCGAATCCGGCGGGTGCCGGGAAGCACGCGACAACCGGCAAAGCCATCACGGCCCTTGCTCCGGCTGGAGATGCTGCGCGGTTTACAGATTTGGCAAAGACCGAAAAGTGGTTCAAACGCAACTGCAACGACGTCGTAGGCCGGGAGTGTTCGGCCAGCGAAAAAGCCAACGTGCTCGCATGGCTGCTCACGGTCAAATAGTCAAAGCGCTTAGGAGCAACACGATGCGTATCAACCGCCACCATTTTTTACGTGCCAGCTTCGGAACTTTCGCGCTTGCCTTGGCCGCCCTCACTGTGGCGGCGCACGCGGACGGAAACAAGGCACCACCGCCTGCCGCGTACCTCCAAGAATGTGGTTCTTGCCATGCGCCATTCCCCGCGAAAATGCTACCCAACGCCTCGTGGCGTGCGGTGATGACGTCACTCGACAAGCACTACGGCACCGACGCATCCATAGACGCGCCTGCCGCTCAAGCACTGACGCAGTGGTTGACCGCCAGTCCCTCAAACAAAGTTTCAGTTCGTCCACCGCAAGATCGCGTGACCAAGAGCACCTACTTTTTGCGGAAACACAATGAAGTTAGCGCGGCAGTCTGGGCACGCCCCTCCATCAAAAGTGCGGTGAACTGCACGGCATGCCATACGCGAGCCGCCGAAGGCTCCTACAGCGAACGTGAAATCGTCATTCCGAAGTAAGCAAGTGAACAAGATGCCCAACTCATCACCCACCACCCGATCCAGCGTACAGATCTTGGTTTGGGACGTACCCGTGCGCGTTTTTCACTGGCTGTTGGTACTTTGCTTTGCGGGCGCGTGGCTGACCGCGGAAAGCGAGCGTTGGCGGCAAATTCACGTCACTTTGGGCTACACGATGGCGGGTTTAGTCGCGTTTCGCGTGGTGTGGGGCTTCTTGGGCACACGGCATGCACGATTCAAGAGCTTCGTCCGCGGGCCGAGTGCTGTAACAGCCTATCTCAAGAGTTTGGTCGGTCGAAATCCGCAGCACTTCATCGGCCATAACCCCGCCGGAGCGCTGGCGATTGTTGGGTTACTTGCGCTTATCGTCGTGGTAACCATATCGGGTTGGGCGATCATCAACGACATCGGTGGAAAGTTGTTTGAAGAGGCACACGAGGTAGGTGCGGATGCACTCCTTGCGCTCGTAATCGTGCATGTGCTCGGCGTGATCGCAAGCAGTCTTCTGCATCGTGAAAATTTGGTGCGCAGCATGGTGACTGGGCGCAAGAATGCTTCTAACACTGAGGAGATTTATTCCGACACAACTGAATCTGCATCAAAGCGCGCGCCGCGCACTTGGGCTACGCTCGGAGCCGTCATTCTCCTCATCGTTGTTGGATTCTGGGTATGGGAATGGAAAAACCCGCCCGTAGTGATCAGCGAGGCAACTGAAATTCGTATGAACCCCACAGAAAAGCACCCGTAACATCCATGCGAATCCTTCTAGCCGAAGACGACTCGCTGCTAGGCGACGGTTTACGTGCAGGCCTCCGACAACAGAGTTTCCTCGTCGATTGGGTGCGTGACGGGCCTAGCGCCGAGCGCGAGCTCTCTACCGACGCTTATCAAGCGGTCGTTCTTGACTTGGGACTTCCCGGCAAGGACGGCATGGAGGTACTGGCGGCCGCGCGAAAGAGCGGCCGGAAAACCCCGATCCTCGTGCTCACGGCGCGCGACGACATAGACGCGCGCATCAAAGGCCTAGACTCAGGCGCCGACGATTACGTCGTTAAGCCTGTGGACCTCTTTGAGCTAGGCGCGCGTTTGCGTTCACTGATTCGTCGGGCACACGGTCAAGTCGACGACCAATTGGTCGTTTCCGGCGTCACACTGAACGTCTCTGCGCGATCCGTTGTGTTTGAAAGGCGCGCTGTTGCGCTCTCGTCACGTGAATTTGACTTACTCCACGCGCTGATGTCCAGCGCCGGCCGTGTGCTGACGCGGGCACAGCTTGAGCAGCGCATTTATGGCTGGGGTCAAGAAGTGGAAAGTAACGCGGTGGAGTACCACATCCACAATCTGCGCAAAAAGCTTTCGACCGACCTAATCGAAACGATTCGAGGCGTGGGTTACATGATCGCACGCTGCAACTCCAATCAAGCGGCCGCTCAGTGATTGTTCCGCGACGCTCGCTTCAGGCGCGCATTGTCCTCTTCGTCGCGACAACAGTAAGTGCACTGTGGATTGCGACCGCGGCATATGCTTGGATTGAGGCCAGTCACGAGCTTGACGAACTACTCGACACCCATCTGGCTCAAGCCGCTGCGCTCTTGGTTGCGCAGGCGTCGCATGAAGGCGAGGCGTTGGACATGGAGCAGCGCGACACGTCCTACCGATACGCATCCTACGTCGCATTTCAAATGTGGCATGAGGGCACCTTACGCTGGCGCTCGACTAACGCCCCTCTCTCCCCGTTGTCGACCAAGACAAAAGGCTTCGAAACTCGCACGATCGACGGCAAGGCATGGCGTGTGTTCGCGACCGAGGGTGCTGAGCACGATGTGCGCCTTTTTGTAGGTGAGCGGATCGACGCCCGTGACGACATTTTGATGGCGATGTTGCGTGGGATGTTCACGCCGCTGGCGATCGCATTGCCGCTGTTGGTACTCGCAGGATGGTGGGCAGTGCGGCGGGGTCTCTCACCGCTTCGCGCCTTGGACACGGCACTCGCGCACCGCAAGGCCGCTTCACTTGACCCCGTTACGCTTGAC
The DNA here is from genome assembly GCA_036733505.1 of Casimicrobium sp. Taxonomy (GTDB): domain Bacteria; phylum Pseudomonadota; class Gammaproteobacteria; order Burkholderiales; family Casimicrobiaceae; genus Casimicrobium. The sequence continues at coordinate 1,700 of DAINAJ010000209.1, read as the reverse complement.
GCGGCCCCACGCGAGGTGTTCGCACTTCAGGAGACGCTCAATCGATTGTTCGCGCGAATCAATCGCCTGCTCGAGAACGAGCGACGCTTCACGCAAGACGCTGCGCACGAGCTACGTACACCCATTGCGGCGATTCGCACACAAGCCCAAGTAGCGCTTGGCGCAATCGACTCCGCTAATCGCGCCACTGCATTGCGCAACACAATCCAAGGCTGTGATCGCGCGGTGCATTTGGTCGAACAGCTCTTGCAATTGGCTCGGGTTGATGCATCAGAAACCAGTGTAAACAGCGGTACGCAAGCCACCAGTGATCTCGTAGACGTCGCTCGTCAGGTGCTCGCAAATTTAGCCCCTGCAGCATCAATCAAGCGTCAGAACGTTGAGCTGGTATCACCCGAGCACTGCCGCGTACCCGGTGATGCAGCACTTCTGAGTGCGTTACTGAGAAACCTAGTGGACAACGCCATTCGCTATAGCCCTACGCAAGCAACGGTGTGCGTGACGATTACGCGCTCCGAAGCGCACAAGGTGCGATTGCGGGTTGAAGACAGCGGAGCGGGATTGACGGCGGAACTGCAAGAGCAGCTCGGACAACGCTTTGTGCGCGGGCTCGGTAGCGGAGAAGATGGAAGCGGCCTCGGTTGGTCCATCGTTACCCGCATCGCGAAGCTGCTCGATTTGGAAATCGACATCGCAACGTCAACCTCCTATGGCGGCTTGGCCGTGCAACTCACGTGGCCGCAAGCCCGCACCGACGCAGCGTAGCCAGTTTCACGGCTTGCGATTGACGAGCACGATGCCTACCGCAACAAGTGCGAGCGCGACGACGAGCGACGGCGTCACTAGCTCGTTTAGCCAAACGGCACCGAATAGCAATGCGAATACGGGCGTTAAGAACACAAAGACTGAAATTCGCGTAGCTGGATACCGGCCAAGCAGCCACATCCACGCGAGGTAGCTCACAAAAGCGCCCAATACCGTTTGCACGGCGAGCGACGTCCATCCAAACACGCTGTAATGGAAATCCCAAGCCTCGCCTAGCGCCAAGGACACGAAGGGCAGCGTGGCTGCGCTGACACCCACCTGATAGAACAGCAGTTTTTCTGCCGAGACCCGAGCTAACGACGTTGATCGGATGACCACCGTGGTGAGACCCCACAGCATTCCCGCGAGCAGCGCGAGCGAGTCTCCCAGCCAAACATCAGTCGACACCGCGCCGCTTACAAATCCCTCACGCAGCGCAAAAATGACCGCGGCAAACGCAAAAGTAAGGCCAAGCCACTGCACACGCCGCAAGCGCTCAGTCTTTACGAACAGCGGCAACAACGCAGCGACCCACAGCGGTGACGTGTAAACAAACACGGTTAGACGCGACGCACTCGTGTACTTCAGACCGACGAATAGCGCTGCAAACTCGGCAGCGAATAGCGCACCGGCCGCCAAACCCGGCCAGAATGTCCCATCTCGAGTAAACAGGGAGATGCCTCGCCAGCGACACCAAGCGCACAGCAATACTGTGGCTCCAGCGAAGCGAAAGAAGGCTTGAACCACCGGCGGCACTTCTTGGATGGTCGCTTTAACCAAAACCTGCTGAAAGCCCCAGAAAACGCAACAGGCGAGCAATATTGTGATCGCGACGCCATCAAGGTGATCTTTTCGTTTCAACATGTCGGCATTGTGCCTTGATGCATCGCCAACGC
>DAINAJ010000208.1:0-4839 GCA_036733505.1 Casimicrobium sp. | reverse complement strand
ACCTCAACATGACCTCCGACGATCTGCAGAGACTCCTTGGTCAGTCCGTGGCCGTCCTGCCAAATCCAATGCGTGTCAATGGCCGTCACTTTGCCTGGAGCTGCGGCGGCGACGTGCGTAAACATGGCGAGCGAAACATCAAAGTGATTATTGGAATGCGAACCCCACGTAAGGCCCCAATCGCGGCAAGTCTGCGCCACGCGTACCGAGCCGGCCATCGTCCAGAAATGCGGATCCGCGAGCGGGATGTCGACACTCTGCAACGAGAGCGAATGCACCAGCTGCCGCCAGTCAGTGGCCACCATGTTCGTGGCCGTGGGCAGGCCCGTCTCGCGACGAAATTCCGCCATCACTTCGCGCCCCGAGAACCCCTCTTCCGCGCCACACGGATCTTCGGCGTAGGCCACGACACCGCGCATGTCTCGCATCAAGCGCACAGCGTCTTTGAGAAGCCAACCGCCATTCGGGTCAAGCGTCACACGCGCCTGCGGGAAACGCTCATGCAGCGCCGTGACGGCTTCGATTTCTGCTTCGCCCGCAAGCACGCCGCCCTTAAGTTTGAAGTCGTCGAACCCGTAGCGCTCGCGAGCGATTTCCGCTTGCCGAACAATCGACTGCGGTGTCATCGCCTTCTCATTGCGATTCCTGAACCAGGCATTGTCGGAATGCGATTCATCGCGATACGGCAGGTTCGTCTGCGTACGATCGCCGACAAAGAAGAGATATCCAAGCATCTCGACCGAATCGCGTTGCTGACCTTCACCCAAGAGCGCCGCGACTGGGAGATTGAGGTGCTGACCAAGCAAATCCAAAAGTGCGGATTCGACAGCAGTGACGGCATGGATCGTGGTCCGAAGATCGAATGTCTGCATTCCGCGGCCATCGGAATCGCGATCGGCGAATCGCGTGCGCATGGAGCCGAGCACCGCCTGCACATTGCCGATACTCTGTCCGACAACCAGCGGGGTTGCGTCCTCCAACGTCTTGCGAATTTTCTCGCCACCCGGCACTTCGCCGACGCCAGTGTGGCCGCTGCTATCGGTGAGGATGAGAAGATTGCGTGTGAAATACGGGCCGTGCGCGCCACTGAGATTAAGCAGCATGCTGTCCTGCCCAGCGACGGGGATCACGCGCAGTGCGGTAACGGCAGGCGTTGAAGATGTGGTCATTGAAGGGACTACGAAAGTGCGTGAAAAGGTGGCGTCGACGTTAGTCGGCAGTTATCTTGCCTACTTCGATCACCTTCTTCCAGCGCGCAAATTCGCTCGCCTGAAACGCTGTGAATTGCTCGGGCGTATTTCCCACGATTTCAAACCCAAGCTCAAGCAGCTTGGGCTTCACGGCCGGGTCATTCAGGCCAGCAACCAACGCCTGATGCAGTTTCGCCTTGATGTCTGCTGGCAAACCTTTGGGTGCAGCGAATGCCTGCCAAGAATAGACGGTGACGCCCTTTATTCCTAGCTCTTCCATCGTCGGCACATCGGGCAAAAGCGGCGAGCGTTTTGCGCTGGTAATGGCAAGGGCGCGCAACTTTCCGGCCTTGATATTTGGCAGCCCGGTGTTGATGTTCATGAAGGTCGCATCGACCTGAGCGCCGAGCAAATCAGCCATTGCTGGGCCGCCGCCCTTGTAGGGTACGTGCACACCGGCCGTGCCTGTTTGTTGCCAAAACAACTCCGCCGTAAGGTGATCGCTGGTGCCGTTGCCCGACGATGCGAAAGTCATTTTGTTTGGGTTCGCCTTATGAAAGGCGAGCACGTCGGCAAACGACTTGTGCGGCGAATTGGCGGGCACAGCAAGCACGTTTGGAGCTTGCACCGCAACTGTCAAGTACTCGAAGTCTTTGAGGGCATCGTAGCCTGTGTTCTTCATGAGATGCGGACCGATGACGAGCGGGCCGAGGGAAGAAACCAGCAACGTGTAGCCGTCGGGCGCAGAACGTTTCACCGCTGCGACGCCGAGCGTCCCGCCCGCGCCACCCCGATTGTCAACGAGAAACGTCCCACCGAACTTCTCCACGAGCTTCGGCATGAGAGTGCGCGCGATCATGTCAGTCGAGCCGCCGGGCGGGAACGGCACGATCATCGTCACAGGTTTCTCGGGCCACGCCGCGAACGTCGTCGCAGCGAGCCCCATCGAGAGAACGCTTGCCAAGGATTTGAAGCAGATTCTTTTCACGTATTTCTTCCTTTGAACATTTTGCGGGTCGCTGCACCACTCGATTTGATCGGCGCCGCCGCCGCCGAGAAGGCGCTTGGCTACAGCAAGTACCGAACCAAATGGTAGCGGTACCAATTTAATTTTCGAGAATGGTAGCGCTGCCAAAGTCCGCCGTCAAGGGTCGTACAAGTTGCTACCGACGACTCGCTACGTAGTGTCGCGCTCGACGATTGAAAAGCCGACGTCTACGACGCGCTGTTCGACCTCGCGCCCCTCCGCGCGATCAATGAGAAAGCGTGCGGCTCGTCTGCCAATTTCTGCGCCATTAATGCGCACGGTACTCAGGGCCGGAACCATGTCGGCGAGAAACGGAACATCGCCAAAACCCATAATCGAGACCCGACCTGGAACGGATAGGCCTCGCGACTTAGCTTCGGTCAGCACACCTAGAGCCAACAGATCCGAGCTGCACACGATCGCATCAACTTCCGGGAGCTCGGCTAGGACGCGTTGCATCGCTTCGCGACCGCTCACGAGTGTGCGCGAGGAGCCAACGTTAACCTCAAAGACGGCGCCAAGACCATGCTTCGTCACAATCTCGGCAAATGCCACGGCGCGTCGGTCCGCGCGCTCATCGCTGGCACGAACTAACGCAAACTTGCGACGACCTTTGCCGATCAAAAAGTTCGCGACCTCACGCCCGATGTCGGCATGCGAAAAGCCCACGAGCATATCTATTGGCGTCGGAGTGAGATCCCACGATTCAACAACCGGAATACCTGACGCCAGAAGACGCGTGCGCCCTCGTCCAGCCTGCAAAATCCCCGTCAAAAAAATGCCATCAGGGCGTCGGCCAATCACGGCCTCAAGCAACGCCTCCTCGCGCTCCACCGAGTACCCAGATTGGCCAAGCATTAGTTGGTAGCCAGCGTCAAACAATTCCGCATTCAAAGACTCAACCGTTTCCATGAACACCGACATCACAGTGCTCGGCACGACCGCAGCGATCAACCGACTACGCGAAGACGCGAGGCCGCCGGCCATGCGGTTGGGTACGTATCCAGTTCGTTGCACAGCATCGTGCACTTTCTGCAAGACCTCTGGGGAGACTTGCGTCGGCGTGTTGAGTGCGCGCGAAGCGGTGATCGGTGCCACGCCGGCCAGCTTGGCCACGTCGCGCAATGTGATGGCACCGCTTCCTCTTCGGGAACGTTTGACGTTGTTGTTTTCGTTCATTGTTCGTTAGAATGATCAAATGGTAGCGCTACCAATCCGCCGACTTGTTTACTGGATCTTGATCCAAACGCAGCGCCCCGCATGATAGTAGGAGTTTCAAGTGCCCGACAGCAAAGTACGCGAGCAAAACACGCCTCACACCATTCGTATGCACGAACGCGACAACGTCGCCATCGTTGCAAACAACGGTGGACTCGCTGAAGGAACGGTCTTGAGTAACGGCCTTGTTTTGCGCGATCGCGTACCGCAAGGGCACAAAGTGGCGTTGGCTGCTATTGCTGCGAAGGCACCGGTGTTCCGTTACGGCATTGCGATTGGGTACGCCCTCAACGAAATCCCGGCCGGCAGTTGGGTGCATGAGCGTCTGCTGCAGATGCCCGATGCACGCGGCCTAGAAAATCTTCCGATATCCACTGTTAAAGCGCCGGATTTACCGGCGCTTGAGGGCTACACGTTTCAGGGCTATCGCAACGCCGACGGCTCAGTGGGCACGCGCAACATTCTCGCGATCACGCAAACTGTGCAGTGCGTGGCGGGCGTGACCGAGTTTGCGGTACGCCGCATTAAAGCAGAGCTGCTTCCAAAGTATCCCAATGTGGACGATGTGATTGCGCTTGAGCACGGCTATGGCTGCGGTGTCGCCATCGACGCGCCGGGCGCGGAAATTCCGATTCGCACGCTACGGAACATTAGCCTGAACCCAAATTTCGGCGGCGAAGTCATGGTGGTGAGTCTCGGCTGCGAAAAATTGCAACCCGAGCGATTAATGCCGCCTGGCGTGATTCCGATTGCTGATCAGCGAGGCAACGCCGATAGCAAACTCGACGTCGTCTGCCTGCAAGACGACGCGCATGTGGGCTTCATGTCGATGATTGAATCGATAATGCGGCAAGCAGAGATTCATCTGAAGCGACTCAACGCCCGGGTGCGTGAGACGGTGCCGGCAAGCGAGCTTGTGGTCGGCGTGCAATGCGGCGGTAGCGACGCGTTTTCCGGCGTGACTGCGAACCCCGCCGTGGGCTTTTGCACCGACCTACTGGTACGCGCAGGGGCCCGCGTGATGTTCTCGGAAACGACGGAAGTGCGCGACGGCATCGACCAGCTCACCGCACGCGCGGCGACGCCGGAAGTCGCCGAAGCGATGATTCGCGAGATGGCGTGGTACGACACTTACCTCACGCGGGGCGGAGTCGATCGCAGTGCAAATACCACGCCGGGCAACAAAAAAGGCGGACTCTCGAACATCGTCGAAAAAGCGATGGGTTCCATCGTCAAATCAGGATCGGCTCCGATCTCCGGCGTGCTCGCCCCCGGCGAAAAACTCCAAACCAAGGGCCTGACCTACTCCGCCACCCCCGCCAGCGACTTCATCTGCGGCACACTGCAACTCGCCGCCGGAATGAACCTACACGTGTTCACGACCGGACGTGGCACACCATACGG
>DAINAJ010000207.1:0-4942 GCA_036733505.1 Casimicrobium sp. | reverse complement strand
TTGTCGGGAACGTCATCCGTCTTGAGCGTCATGGAAATCCACGGGCCCTCGTCCAATTCGTTGATGTACAGCGTACGGATATGATCAACGCCGCCTTCGATCAATTTTTTGAGCGACTCTTCGGTTAATTCTTCATTGGCTTTCAGCAATACTTCGCCGGTTTCTTTATCGATGATATTCGTCGCAACGATACGGCCAATAACGTCCTCAGTTGGAAGCATGAGGCGTTCGACTTTTGCCGATTGCAAGTCGCGAATATGCTTCGCCGTCACGCGCTTGTCTTTTGCGACGACGACCGTGCCGTCAGTCGTAGTGATATCAAATCTCGCGACTTCGCCTTTCACGCGCTCAGGTATGAACGAGATTTCATTTCCACGGGGTGTGAAATGAAGGTCGTCAAACTTGAAGTAGCGCGCAAGAATTTCCTCGTCCGTCAGACCAAGTGCCTTGAGCAGAATCGTGACCGGCATTTTGCGGCGGCGGTCAATACGGAAATACAGGTAGTCCTTTGGATCAAACTCAAAGTCCAGCCAAGAGCCGCGGTAAGGAATTACACGGGCAGAAAACAGCAATTTGCCCGAGCTGTGGGTTTTGCCTTTATCGTGTTCGAAAAACACGCCCGGCGAGCGGTGCAACTGCGAGACGATGACGCGCTCAGTGCCATTGATAACGAAAGAGCCATTCTCAGTCATGAGCGGCATTTCGCCCATGTAAACCTCTGACTCTTTTACTTCCTTAACCGTGTCCTTTGCGGCTTCTCGATCATAAATAATCAAGCGAACTTTGGCGCGTACGGGCGCAGCGAAGGTCAGCCCCCGTTGCTGGCACTCCACTACGTCAAATGGCGGTGTGCCGAGGGTGTAATGCACATATTCCAACTTCGCAAAGCCGTTGTGGCTTGAGATTGGAAAGATCGAAGTAAACGCTGACTCCAAGCCAATGTTCTTGCGATCTTGCTGCCGAACCCCTTCTTGCAGGTACTCGTTGTATGAGGCGAGCTGTGTGTGGAGCAGGTAGGGCACCGGCAACACTGCGGTGCGCGATCCGAAGCTTTTACGGATACGTTTTTTTTCTGCGAAGGCGTACGTCATGTGTTCCTCAACTGTGGAAGCGAGAGGCGCGACCGTAGACTATCCATGGATAAGTTGTCCGGTTGCGGGAGCGAGAGAAGGCTCTCGTTTACAGCGGAACCAATAGTTACGTTGCAAACGAGAACTGTCTCTTGAAACGGCGAAGGGCCGGAGGAGCGTTTCAGCTCCACCAGCCCTCGGCACTAGGTCGAAGTTACTTAACTTCCGCCTTAGCACCTGCGTCGTCAAGTTTCTTCTTGGCGGCTTCAGCGTCAGCCTTAGGCATAGCCTCTTTAACTGTCTTTGGCGCGCCATCAACGAGGTCTTTCGCCTCTTTCAGGCCGAGGCCCGTGATTTCGCGAACGGCCTTAATCACGCCAACTTTGTTTGCGCCAACTTCTTTCAGAACGACGTCAAATTCGGTCTTCTCTTCAACGGCAGCAGCAGCGGCTCCGCCACCGGCGCCGGCTGGAGCAGCCATTGCAGCGGCTGAAACGCCAAATTTCTCTTCGATCGCTTTAACGAGATCGTTCAGATCCATCACCGACATGGTGTCGAGTGCGGCGAGGAAGTCATCTTTATTGAATGCCATGTGTGGCTCCTAAATTTTTTATATCAACGAATGGATTAAGCGGCAACAGGTTCAGCGGCCGGTGCTTCAGCAGCAGGCGCGCCTTTGCTCTCGGAAACTGCAGCCAACACACGCGCAATGCGTGAGACGGGCGACATAAGCAAACCAGCCAATTGCGCGAGCAATACTTCCTTGCTTGGAATGGACGCGAGTGCGATTACGCCAGCTTTATCGAGTAATTTGCCATCAAATGCGCCCGCTTTTACAACGATTTTGTCGTTGGTTTTCGCGAAATCACTGATAACTTTTGCTGCGGCGACGGCGTCATTGGACATGCTGTAGATCAGCGGCCCGGACATTGCGCCCGCAGCCACTTCAAACGGCGACCCAGCTACAGCGCGGCGCGCGAGAGTGTTTTTCAACACATGCAGGTAAACCCCCTGCTCACGTGCGCTTCTACGTAGCTTGGTCATGTCCGCGACCGTGGTGCCGCGATACTCAGCCACGACGAGCGTCTGCGCGTTTGCAACTTGCGCTTTGACTTCGTCGATGACCGCGGCCTTTTCAGTGCGATTTAGACTCAAGTTAATCTCCTGTCAAACTCATCAAAAATGTTTTGACGAGCGGGTTTCAGCGACCTTGCCGCATCCAATCCCTGTGTCGACTCATCGCTGAATCCACACATAAATTTCGTACAGCGGGACCGCCATCTGCGTTGGTTGCAGCTATTCATGTGATTAGCCAACGATTAAAAGTGTTCGAATATTCGTCACTTACCAACGGTCTTGGATAGCCTGCAGTCAACTCGAGAACGATATGACTGCAGCCCACCAATTCCTTAAGCCGCGCTACTGCGCAGCCTGTGTCGTGCCGAAGGCACCGGTATCAACGCGGACACCGGAACCCATCGTGCTAGACACGCTTACTTTCTTCAGGTACACGCCTTTTGATGAAGCTGGCTTCGCCTTTTGCAACGCTTCAACGAGTGCGCGCAAGTTGATTTCCAACGCTGCTACTTCAAACGAAGCGCGGCCGAGGGTCGCATGGACGATACCCGCCTTGTCGGTACGGTATTGAACTTGACCAGCTTTCGCATTCTTCACAGCAGTCGCTACGTCTGCGCTCACGGTACCGACCTTAGGGTTAGGCATCAAACCGCGTGGGCCGAGCACCTGACCGAGAGTACCTACGATGCGCATTGCGTCTGGTGAGGCAATTACGACGTCAAAGTCCATAAAGCCGCCCTTGACACGCTCAGCGAGGTCTTCAAAACCTACAACGTCAGCGCCGGCTGCTTTGGCTTCATCAGCCTTTGCGCCTTGTGCGAACACTGCCACGCGAACGGTCTTACCTGTACCAGATGGCATAACCACTGATCCGCGGACAGTCTGATCCGACTTCTTGGCATCGATACCGAGGTTAATGGCTACGTCGATCGACTCGTTGAACTTAGCTGTCGCAGTGGTCTTAGCCAGTGCGAGCGCATCGACAACAGCGTAAAACTTGTTGCGATCAACTTTGCCTTCGAGCGCCTTAGCGCGTTTTGAGAGCTTCGCCATGATTACTTCACTCCTTCAACGGTAATGCCCATCGAACGTGCGCTACCTGCGATAGTGCGAACAGCGGCATCCAGATCAGCGGCCGTAAGGTTCGGCATTTTGACTTTGGCGATGGCTTCAGCTTGAGCACGAGTCAGCTTGCCAACTTTATCGGTATGCGGCTTTGCTGAACCCTTGGCAACTTTAGATTCTTTCTTGATCAGGTACGTCGCTGGCGGCGTGCCCATGATGAAAGTGAAGCTCTTGTCTGCGAACGCGGTGATGGTCACAGGGATTGGCATCCCTGGCTCCATGCCCTGAGTCTGCGCGTTAAACGCCTTGCAGAACTCCATGATGTTCAGACCGCGCTGACCGAGCGCTGGGCCGATAGGTGGCGATGGATTTGCCTTACCTGCGGGAACTTGCAGCTTAATAAAGCCGACGATTTTCTTTGCCATGATGGCTCCTGAGTTTGGGTGATAACGAACGCCGGTTGTTTACGGCGCCCTCCCCGTTAAAAAGTAACCGTCGACTCGCGCCGACGCTTACACCTTATGCTTTTTCTACTTGACCGAAGTCCAATTCAACGGGGGTCGCGCGACCGAAAATCATCACTGATACGTGAAGCTTTGACTTTTCGTAGTTGACGTCTTCAACATTGCCCATGAAGTCACTGAACGGACCATCTTTGACTCGGACTGCTTCACCGACTTCAAACAAAAACTTGGGTTTCGGCTTCTCTCCGCCTGTCTGAACCTGGTTCAGAATCGTGTCCACTTCTTTTTGCGAAATTGGAGCAGGACGCGTCGCGGTACCGCCGATAAAACCTGTGACTTTTGGGGTGCTCTTCACCAAATGCCATGAGTCATCCGTCATTTCCATCTCAACCAGCACGTAGCCTGGAAAAAACTTGCGCTCCGACATCGACTTCTGGCCGTTCTTGATCTCAACGACCTCTTCGACGGGCACCATGACTTGGCCGAACTGCGAAGCGACCTCAGAGCGAGCAATTCGCTCAACCAGCGCGCGTTGCACAGTCTTCTCAAAGCCCGAGAACGCATGCACGACATACCAGCGCTTCGGCTTGGCGGTCACTTCGGCTACGACTGCTGCGCTATCGGTGTTATCCATGATGTCCTTTGATTGAATCGTCTGCTACTGCTGGCCCGGGAGGTTAGCTTCGTTTCGTGAGCCACGAAATAAGCAAACCAATCACCGTATCGACCGCAAACAAGAAGATCGCCATGACTACAGCGAACGCAAACACGATCAATGTCATCTGAATCGTTTCCTTGCGAGTCGGCCAAGCAACTTTCTTACCTTCTTCGACGGACTCACGCGCAAACTGCACGAAGTCTTTGCCTGGAGCGGACGCGTACGCGACGCCGGCGCCTGCTAACAGACCCGCGACGACCATCAACATTCGCAGCGCGAGCGCCGATTCTGCGAAATGGTAGAAGCCATACACACCAGCCGCGACGCAGGCAAATGCCGCGACGAAGATGGCCCAATTTTTTGATGTGTCGTTCATGCTTGCTGTTGCCTGCTTCTGGGACTGTGCCGCGGTATCACCAACTGAGAGGAAAACGTGGCAGGGGCGGAGGGAATCGAACCCCCATCGACGGTTTTGGAAACCGTAGCTTTACCACTAAGCTACGCCCCTAAAATTTTGGCGCGGAGGCAGCGAGTGCCCCAGCGCCGTGGTCACTACTTAATAATTTTCGCGACGACGCCAGCGCCGACGGTACGACCGCCTTCACGAA
>DAINAJ010000206.1:0-4963 GCA_036733505.1 Casimicrobium sp. | reverse complement strand
GCCGTCGGCGCGGATGTCGATGTGTTTGCGGTTGAAGTGAAAGAGCGCGAGAAAGTCCACGAAGTCGCTCTTCACGTAGCGAAGCGCGCGAAGCCAAACAAGCTCGTCTTCTCGAAACCGCAGCTCGCACAATGAATCGACCTCGCGATTTACCTCGGCAGCGTACGGCGCGAGCGCGACGTCTCCGTTGCGGCACTTAAATCGGTACTCGACCTGTGCGCCCGGAAACTGGTGCAGCACCGCCTGCATCATCGTGAATTTGTAGAGATCGGTGTCGAGGAGGGAATGGATGATCACGATGGCGGCAAAAGTGGCGGCGCATGCAGTTTAGCTTCGGGCGCTGTCAGCGCTATCGTGACAAATCGGTGGGCTGGCGTGAATTTGCGCCGTGTTCCTCTTAGAATGACGTTGGCATTTCCGCGACCTCCAGCGGTCACGCGTCGGCGGGGGCTGTCCGGTAGCCCCTCACTTGTCCGTTCGTTCTATTCATCTTTTCAAGCAATGCACCTACGGTCTGTTCAATTTGCGCGCAATTTGCTGCTCATCGCTGCGGCATGGCTGTCGCTATTGGCGTGTAGCTTGGCGTTGGGACAGTCGTTGGGCGCGGGACGGATGAATAAGCTCTCCATCATGGATCCGATGGCTTCGGAGGTCGTGGCCGATCTCGATGCGAGCAAGTTGTTATCAGCCCCCAAGGGACAGAAGGTAGACGTTTCTGTCGGCGCTTTTCGTTCGGTAAATCTAACGAGTGAGCGCGTTTTGATTGGCCAGAACGGTGTCCGTACGTGGGTCGGTGCGACTTCGCCGGAGGAAGGCGCCACCCGCTCCTACATAAGTGAGGTTGACGGCTATGTCTACGGGCGCATTGTGACGCCTGCCTCTACCTACGTCGTGATCGTAAACGGGCCGCAACAGCCGACGTTGGTGTGGGATCTCGCTTCGATGGGCATGACGCACCCACTGCGCCTCAAGCCCGACTACGTCGTTCCCGAAGTTCTCGGACCGTCGGTAGCGACGCAAATGGCCGCCCCAGATCAGCAAAAAGCGATGCCGTCACCGCAAACTACGATCGACGTCATGGTGGTCTACACCAACGCGCTTTTGACGCGGTTCGGCACCGTGCCGTTAGTCAATGCGAGGATCAACAATCTGATCGCGCAGGCCAACGATTCGTACGTGCGAAGCGAGGTTGCGATCACGTTGCGCCTGGTTCGAACAGAGTCGACCACGTACACCAATTCCAACGATAACCTTGTCGCGCTTAACGACATCACGAGCGGCGCCGGGGCGTTCTCTACGATTGCCGCAACGCGAAATGCGTATGGGGCGGACTTAGTCGTCTTGCTTCGCCCGTTCGACTACACGCCGCAAATTGACTGTGGCATTGCGCACCTAGGTGGTTTCGGACAAACCGTCCTCTTGAGCCAATACGGATACTCGGTGGTGAGCGAGGGGAATGACTTAGGTGGGTCAAACTTTCTCTGCCGCGATGAGACCTTAGTGCACGAAGTGGGGCACAACATGGGGTTAATGCACGACCGTGGCGAAATCATGGCGAGTAATGGCGGCAACATTTTTTACGGTGCTACCTCCTATGGGTTTGGCTACGTCGTTCCGGCGACAAATCCAACGGTCGGTGACATCATGTCTTACGCAAATCGCGTTGTTTCGTGTTTTTCCAGCCCGGCCGTTTATCGCCAAGGCCCTGTCGTCGGGTTATCCGGCGGCTCCTGCAACGTCACGCCGACCACCGGGGACGTTTTGGGTGTGCCAGCCAGCAATATCGCCAACAGTGCCGACACTGCGGCCGCGCTCAACTTCGTGCGCGTGGCGGTGAGCAATTTCCGTTCGCCGCCGTCCAACACAATCACCGGCACTATCAACAACGGCAGTCCGCTCTCCGGAGTTACTTTCTGCCTCAAATCATCCGTGGCTGGTGGCAGCTGCACCGCGTCATTGGCCTCGGGCAGTTACACCTGCACCGTGCCCGCAGGTTGGAGCGGCCAGTTGCATGCCGCGGGGCCAGCGGGCTTTCGCATAAAACCGCAAACGTTCACCAACGTCACCACTAATTTGACCAACCAAAACCCGGTTGTGCAGGCTGTCGGGGCGTGCAGCTTGGACGTTGACAACAATGGGCTCATTGAGCCGTCCAGCGATGGTGTTGCGATATTGCGGCGCATGATGGGCATGAACGTGGGAGCGTTTAGCGGGTTGGCTGGGAGCTGTGCGGCGAACACGTCGGCCTCCGCGATTTTTACCGCGACGAGTAGTAACTACAACGTCACGGCGGGAACATCAACAACCACGGCAGCGCGTGACGGTATGGTTATCCTTCGCGCCATGCAAGGCCTAACGGGAACGAGCGTTACCAACGGCTTGGGGCTCGCAAGTGAAACTGGCGCGGCCAATACTTCGTGGCCTCAACTTCAAACTTGGCTCAACAGCACATGCGGCACCAACTTCTGAGATTTGCGATCGCGCTGCTGTTGACGGTGGCGAGCGCGATCCCAGCGTTGGCTGAGCCGTTTGCGGACAGGACGAAAGCCGCAGCGCCCGAATCGAATGTGATCGGTTTGATCGTGAAGTTTGATGGCGCCGGTTCTGCTAGCGGCGCCCGCGCTGCCGGATCAACCGCGCAAGCCAATGCGCTTCGTGCCACCAACATTGCACAAGCCGCACAGCGTGGTGGCGTCGCCCTTAACCATCAACGCACGTTGTCGACTGGGGCGGATGTGCTGCACTTTGACAAAGCCTTGCCGTTGGCCGAGGCGCAACGAATTGCGGTTGCGGTCGCCAGCGCGAAAGGCGTCCGATACGCTGTCCCCAACCGCACGATACGCACGCAGGCGACGCCAGTGGACCCTCTGTTTACTCAGCAGTGGGGTTACCAATTCGAAGCTGGCACCACGGAAGGTGCCAATTTCGTCGCGGCATGGGACATCACCAAGGGCGTGGCGACACAAACGCTTGGAATTATTGACGGCGGCATCGCGCGTGAGCACGTTGAGCTCGCGTCGCAACTGCGCACGCATGCGCTTTTTCCGAACGGTGGGTACGACTTCATGACTGATCCGGCGTCGGCCGCGGATGGTGATGGTCGCGACGACGATCCGCAACAGGCTCTGGCTAGCTGCGGGCATGGCACGCACGTCGCCGGAACGGTCGCCGCAAAAACGAGTTTTACCGGTCCGTCGTTAGACGGCGGCGTCGCGGGTGGCGCGCCATTGTCGAAACTCCTGATCGCGCGTGCGTTGAATACCTTCGGCACCGACGCAGACGCGATCGATGCGATGTTGTGGCTCGCCGGTGAGTCGATCGCCGGTGTGGCCTTGAATCCCAATCCCGCGAAGGTTATCAACATGAGCTTTGGTGGTAGCGGGGCGTGTGGCGGTGCGTATCAGGACGCCTTCGACACGATGATTGCGAATGGAACGGTGCCGGTTGTTGCGGCGGGTAACGACAGCGGCGATGTGTCGAGCTCGGCACCGGCAAACTGTCGCGGCGCAGTTGCCGTGGCCGCGTCGAACGTGTCGGGAAATTTGGCGTCGTTTAGCAATCGTGGCGCTGGCGTGGCGATTACCGCTCCGGGCGAATCGATCTATTCAACCGGCGGCACGACAAGCGGTGCGTGCTTTCTAAGTGGCACGTCGATGGCTGCGCCGCATGTTACGGCTGCCGTTGGCTTGTTGCAGGCGGTCTCGCCCAGCATCGTACCGTCGCAAGTTCAGCTCGCGCTCCGCGCGGGTTCTCGGGCGTTTCCGGCGGGTAGCAACTGTCCCGGATTGCAGTGTGGCGCCGGGCTGTTGGATGCTCGCGGCTCGCTCGACGTGGTGCTCGGGAGTACATCGCGTATTGGATGGAACGAACAGGCGGCGACGGTGCTTGAGTCCGACGCCACAGTTACTTTTTCGGTGTCGCGCGTCGGCAACCTGTCGCAAGCAGTGTCGGCCACGATTGCCACCGTCAACGGCACCGCAACCAGCGGCGTAGATTTCGGTTCGCCATCGCCCTCAACGGTCTCGTGGGCGGTTGGCGACGGCGGCGACAAGGTCGTGACAGTGCCGATTGTTCATCGGGCAGGCGAGCAGGCGTCTCGCAGCTTCTCCATCGCCGTAACTAATCCTTCGGGCGGTGCGACTGTCGTTGCGCCGTCGGCCGTGACGGTGCGAATCAACGACGTGGATTGCGCAACGGTGACGCCGATTAGCATGGGGCAGACGCTCGCGGGTGACCTTGGTATTGCCAACACAACGTATTGCCACAGCGGCGTGCGCGGCAGCGCATACAACACCGTTCGCTACAGTTTCTCGGGTACGGCGGGCGACATCGTTTCAATTGACCTCACCAGCACAACGATTGGGCCGCCGGTGCTCGATACGTACGTCTACTTGCTGGATCCCAACCGCGCGATCCTCGTCGAAAACGATGACATCGTTTCCGGAAAAATTCGAAATTCACGCGTTCGCCAATTTACGTTGACGAGCACGGGCACGCACTACATCGATGCCACAAGTTGGAGCCCGACGGCTGACGCGACGGGTACGTTTAACGTACGGCTGTATCAGTGTGGCGATTACGTCCCGGTACCGAGCTCAACTTGCAATTTGGACGTGGATGGCGACAGCATCTTCGACAGCACCGACGCGTTGTTAGCGTTGCGGCGGCTCGCGGGTTTTTCAGGCGACACCGTCACAGCGGGCGTGTCTTTTCGAGCATGCGCAACGCGAACGACGGGCGCATCGGTCGGCACCTTTGTCGACGCTCAATCAAACGGACTGAACTTGCCGCTTGGACTGGACATTGACGGCGACGGCGTCGCCAATGCGGCAACCGATGGGCTTCTCGTTTTGCGCGCGGCGCTTGGCGTACCCGGCGCGACGTTCGTGAGCAATGCGGTGAATGCTGCTGGGTCTAGGACGTCGTGGAATGACGTGCGGACTTACTTAAATCAACAGTGTGG
>DAINAJ010000205.1:0-4980 GCA_036733505.1 Casimicrobium sp. | reverse complement strand
GCCGACGCGATCAAGAAAAGTAACGACATCGCCTATGGTCTGTCGAGCTACGTCTGGACCGAAAACATCGGTCGCGCGCACCGCGTCGCGGCCGGTATCGAAGCCGGCATGTGCTTCGTCAACAGCCAAAACGTACGCGACCTGCGTCAACCGTTCGGCGGCACCAAAGCTAGCGGCACCGGCCGCGAGGGAGGCACCTGGAGCTACGAAGTGTTCCTCGAGCCGAAGAACATCGCGGTGTCGATGGGCAGCCACCACATTCCGCATTGGGGCGTTTGATCATGTCGACCAAGGTTTCGCGTATTCGCCGCACGTTGTTGCAATCCGCTGCATTGCTTGCAGTGCCGACTTGGGCGCAGCAACCCTGGCCCGCGCGGCCCGTGCGTTGGGTCGTGCCGTTTCCACCTGGAGGCACGACGGATGTCGTGACACGACTGATTGCCACGGAACTGTCTCGCGCACTCGGGCAGTCGGTCATCGTTGAAAACAAGCCTGGCGCGGGCACGGTAATCGGCGTGGACTTCGTTGCCAAGGCACCTCCTGACGGTTACACGATGATCACCGTCGCGAACAGTTTTTGTGCAAACCAAACGCTCGTGAAGAATCTGCCGTACGACGGCGCGAAGGACTTGGTGCCCGTGGCCTTGATGGGACTTAGCGAGCATGTGTTGGTCGCGAATCCGGGCCTTGGCGTGAAAACGCTTGGCGAATTTGTAGCACTCGTGCGCCGACAACCCGGGAAGATTAGCTACGCGAGCTTTGGTAACGGCACTTCCGCGCATTTGTCGGGCGCGATGCTCGAGAGCGAGTTGCAGACGCCAATGATTCACGTGCCGTACAAGGGGCAGGCGCCTGCGTTGACTGACGTACTCGGCGGGCAGGTCAATGTGATGTTCGGCAATTGGCCGGAATTCAGGGGGCACGTGAAGAGCGGAAAGCTTGTCGCATTGGGAATGGCGACGGCACAGCGTTCTACGTTCGCGCCTGAGATTCCAACGCTCGCAGAGCAAGGTCTAAAACTTGAATCAAATTCGTGGAGCGGCGTGCTAATGCGTGCCGGCACAAGCGATCTGATCCTCACGCGAATCCACACCGAGATTCAGGCAGCACTTCAAGCGCCAGCGGTAGTCGCAGCGTTCAAAGAGAGCGGTATAGCTGCGCAACCGGGGTCACAGGCCCGATTCGCATCGTTCATCGCTAGCGAAACTACGAAGTACGCGGACGTCATCCGCAAAGCCAACATCCGCATCGACAACTGATCGGCACCGTAACAGGAGCAACTCATGGGCAAACTCGCACTCGTCGCAAAGACCACACACGTTCCCTCCATTTACCTGTCGGAACTAGACGGTCCGCGCAAGGGCACGCGTCAGGATGCGATTGATGGTCACCGTGAAATTGGTCGCCGCTGCCGCGAGTTGGGTGTTGACACCATCGTCGTCTTTGATACGCATTGGCTCGTGAACGCGAACTATCACATCAACTGCGCGCAACACTTCAAAGGGCTCTACACGAGCAACGAGCTGCCGCATTTCATCAGCAATTTACCGTTCGAATTCTCTGGGAACCCTGCGCTCGGAAAAATTCTTGCGAAAGGGTGCAACGACGCAGGCGTTGAAACACTCGCGCACGACGCGACGACGCTCAATCCCGAGTACGGCACGCTAGTACCCATGCGCTACATGAACGCCGATCAACACTTCAAGGTGATTTCGGTATCCGCGCTGTGTACCGTGCACTACCTCAACGACAGCGCACGCTTAGGCTGGGCGATGCGTCGCGCGGTAGAGGAGCATTACGACGGTACCGTCGCGTTCCTCGCGAGCGGTAGCCTCAGTCATCGCTTTGCCCAAAACGGCCTCGCGCCGGAATTCGCATTCAAAATTTGGAGCCCGCTCCTGGAATCGCTTGACCGTAGCGTCATCGACATGTGGAAGCGCGGCGACTGGAAAACGTTCTGCGAAATGCTCCCTGAATATGCAAGCAAAGGCCACGGCGAAGGCTTCATGCACGACACCGCGATGATGCTCGGCGCGCTCGGTTGGAGCGGCTACGAAGGCAAAGCGGACATCGTCACCCCGTACTTCGGAGCGTCCGGCACCGGCCAGATAAACGCCATATTTCCAGTAACGCCGAACGATGGCGCCAACATTCCTGTTGCTCAAGCTTCCGCTGCACTGGGCTACCAAGCCGTGAGCCGACTTTAAGATCAGTAGCCATGCCTCACCTAGTCATCCTCTACACCGGCAACCTCGACCAACCCGCTGATCAAGGCGGCACCGACATGAAAGTGCTTTGCCGGGCGCTGGCAGACACCATGCTCGCCGCCCGCGATGAACAGGGCAAGCAGGTCTTCCCCACCGGCGGTACTCGGGTGCTGGCGTATCCCGCGCCGCACTTCGCCGTCGCGGATGATGGCAGCGTGGGTCGCGCGGCTGGTGGCGACGGAAACTACGCCTTCGTCTATCTCAACTTACGTATGGCGAAGGGCCGCAGCGCGACGGTCCACGCGGACGTGGGCCGCGCGCTTGAAGCAACGGTCAAAGCTCACTTCGCGCAACATCTTGCCAATCGACACATCGGCATCACGCTGCAAGTTGATGAAGGGCACGAAGTGTTCGACGCGAAGAACAGTTCGCTGCATCCGCTCTTCCTGAAACCATGACTCGCACCGATCAGATTGGCGGACGTTGTGGGAGCGGGCTCGCCCGCGATTCTCCGCACGCAAACGAGAATCGCGGGCGAGCCCGCTCCCACAGTCGACTCGTCTCGTCCTCTGCTGACACTTATTGACACTCTCAGAACCATCATGCTTCCAACCGAAACGCTTCAATCGCTTGCCCGTGAGTTGTACAACGCCCGTAAAGCGGGTGTTCAACTACGTCACTTCTCCAAGCGCTTTCCAGAAATGACGATCGAAGACGGCTACGCGATCCAGCGCGAATGGGTCAAGCTTGAGCTCGCGGATGGTCGCGTTGTAAAGGGGCGAAAAATTGGTCTCACATCGCGCGCGATGCAGCTCTCCAGCCAAATCACTGAGCCCGATTACGCGCCGCTGATGGACGACATGTTCTTCGAGCAAGGCGGCGACATAGCGATCAAACGCTTCATCGCGCCGCGCATCGAAGTCGAACTTGCTTTCGTGCTCGGCAAACCACTCAAGGGGCCGGGCGTGACGATATTTGATGTGCTCGCAGCGACTGAATACGTCTCGCCCGCACTCGAAATCATCGACGCGCGCATCGAACAGTTTGATCGCGACACCAAAGCACCGCGCAAAGTGTTCGACACCATTTCCGACTTCGCCGCGAACGCGGGCATCGTCCTCGGCGGTCGTCCCGTGCGGCCCGACGCAGTTGACCTGCGCTGGGTCGGCGCGATGTTGTTCAAGAACGGCGTCGTCGAAGAAACGGGCCTCGCTGCAGGCGTGCTCAATCACCCCGCAACGGGCGTGGCGTGGCTCGTCAACAAGATTGCTCCGCACGGCGAACATCTCAACGCTGGTGACATCGTGCTCGCGGGCTCATTCACCCGCCCGACGACGGCTGTCGCGGGCGACACGCTGCATGCGGACTACGGTCCGTTAGGTACGGTGTCGTTTCGGTTCGTCTAACGGGACGTCGTTTGTAGGCGCGGCATCAGCCGCGCTAGCGCAACTTCAAAGTAGGCGAAGCGCGGCTGATGCCGCGCCTACAGGTACCGTGGCGCTTGCCGAGCGTCGTTGCTTCCGACGCTGCTCGAACCTAGTAAACAAACCCTTCCAGCAAGTCCACAGGATCGCCATACACTGCGGCGGCGGCGACCACCGCTGGATCGCGCAACGCGGCGAGGAAACCGGCATCAATCACCACGTTCTCCCCCGCAGTAACGGTGGTGTCAAACGTGACCAAGTCTTGATGGATCGGCGGCTCTTCCCATTGCGGCATCACTTTGCGAATGAAGTCGCTGGGCTTCACGAGGTCAATGCCGAAGTGCAGCGCGCCCGGCGAGTTTGAGCCCGCGGGGTAAATCGTGTGTCGCGGCGCTTTCGGATTAAAGCCGCAACCGCCGCCCTCGATGAGTTTGCCGCCCATCAGCATCTCTCTAAGCAGTTTCGCGTCTTCCGATTCGCCGTGTACGGCCGTGACAAACTTGTTCTTGAATTCGACAGCAATTTTTTCGGCGAACGGCGCAGCGAAGCCGATCGCCCATTGTGGATAGAGCACGCCATCAATCGCTAACGACGAATTCGTGTCGTTCTTCATGGCCGTGCTGTCCCAGAAATTCGGTCCGTGCGTCGGCAGGTAGTGGACGTAGCAACCGGGCTCGTTGGCCGTCATCACGCCGCGCCAACGATTGCCCGCAAACATCGCTTCGCGCATGGCCGCGGTGTACGGAATCACCAGATTGCTGCCGCGCGCGTCCGAGAAGCGTAGCGTGAAGTCTTCGCCTTTAGGAAACTTGCGCTCGGTCGCACGAATGATTTCGCCCACCAGTTCGATCGGGAAGCGCGCTTGTGGCGTGTGCAATAAATCGAGATCACGGAAGTACGTGATCTTCACCCAACGCTGCCCGCGCTTTCGCATCAGCACATTGAACGGATCTTCGATCGAGCAAAACCACGTCGACACAACAAACGTTGCGTCTTCGATCAGCGGCTTCACCGCAGCGGGCACGCCCGGTAGCGTCGTGCTTTCTGCCATGTATGCCGTCAGTGTCGCGCCGCGCGCTTTCGCCAGGCCGCCGATGGCATCAACTACGCGCGGGTCCAGCAGCGGATCAGTCAGCATCAAAACGCGGTCACCGCGCTTGATCGCGAAAGTACGCGTGAAGTTATCCAGCGCCTGAAAGTAATTTTTTGTTGCCGTGATCGACGGATTGAGTGGTGGTGGCGTGCCTATGTAATTCATGGTTTCGATCAATCCAGTTTTGCGCCCGAATCCTTCACGAGCTTCGCCCACAGCGGTAGCTCGCGCGTAATGTGCGCGAGTTGCGCCTCGG
>DAINAJ010000204.1:2877-4996 GCA_036733505.1 Casimicrobium sp. | reverse complement strand
GTCGCTCTAACGCTTCGAATTGGCTTTTGAGTAGCGATTCGGGCATGTAGTGATCGACGCGTTGTCGCATGCGTGCGGCGATGAGCTCGAAACTGCCGTCGAGAAACACCCACGCGATATTTGCGACGTCCCGTCCGATGCGTTCGCGATACGCCGCTTTGAGCGCCGAACATGCGAGCGCCACGTTTTCGCCTGCGTTGCTGCGCGCACGAAGTTCGTCGTTCAGTCTGGCCAACCACGGCGCGCGATCGGCGTCGTTAAGCGCAATACCTGCGCGCATTTTTTCTACGTTATCGACCGGATGAAAATCGTCTGCATCGAGAAATGTCGCGTGCAGCGACTGCGCTAGAGCGCGGCCAAGCGTCGTTTTGCCGCAACCGGAAACGCCAAACACCACGACCACGAGGCCGGGCGCGTTTGTCGCGATGGGGGCGGAAGGCTCGGGGGAGGATGAAGGCGAAGCGGACGACTGCATGCGTAAAGTTTAACCGAGGAATTACCCGCTTGACGCAAAAGATACTATCATCATATGATTGAGCAAGCACGGACTAAGCTGACGTCTCGCTTAGACGCGAAGCCATCTCATAGCTTCAAGCTGTTCACTGCTCACTGCTCACTGCTCACTGCTCACTGCTCACTGAATCACACGCATGATCAAAAACGTCCACGGTAATACAGTCGACCACCTTGGCAGCGCCATCGTGGCGGGGCAATATCCGGTCGACGGGTCGCTGCCGCCCGAGCAATCGTTGTGTAACGAGCTTGGCGTGAGCCGCACGGTGATTCGCGAGGCCGTGAAGTCGCTTGTCGCCAAAGGTTTACTGAGCACCGGGCCGAAAGTGGGCACCAAAGTCCTGGCGTCGGATCGCTGGAATTGGTTCGACCCAGACGTGATTACCTGGCAATCACAAATCGGCCTGACCGCCGATTTTCTGCGCGATTTACAAGAGACGCGTCGCATCGTTGAGCCCGCAGCCATTCGCCTGGCCGCACAGCGGGCAACGGCCGAAGACATTGCGGCGGCAGAGTCGGCGTACGTCGGCATGCGCGACGCGATTGAGCTCGGTGGCGACTACGTGAGCTTTGATCTGAAGTTTCATCAGGCGTTGCTGCACGCGAGTCGCAACCGCATGTTGGTGCAAATGAGCAAAGCGCTATCTGCGCTACTGCGCACTAGCTTTGAAATCTCCACACAAAGAATCGACGGCCCGCGCAGCTCGCTGCCGTTGCACCGCGCGGTGCTCGATGCGGTGATCGCACGCGACGCCGATCGTGCCGAGCGTGCGATTGTTCTGCTCATAGACGGAGCGCACGAGGACATCGAGAGCATCCTGAAGTCACGAAAAAAGTTGCCGCGACTCGATCAACCGGCGCCGCACATAAAGCAGCCGCAGCTCGCCGCATAAGACGAGCGCGACACAGGAGCAAACAGTGCAACACATACAAAGATTGATCGATTTATTTTTCAAGCTACTCGAGCTTCTGGTGGTGCTTAGTTTGTTTGCGATGGTCGTGATGGTGTTCGGCAACGTCATCATGCGCTACGTGTTCAACTCCGGCATCCCGATCAGCGAGGAGCTGTCGCGTTACGCATTTATTTGGCTCACCTATCTCGGCGCGATGATCGCAATGCGCGAAGGTGGTCATCTCGGTGTGGACACGTTGATCAAAAAACTTCCGCTCGCTGGCAAGAAATTTTGCGTCTTGCTAAGCGAATCGTTGATGCTGTTCTGCAATGTGCTCTTTCTGTGGGGCACTTACCAAATGCACGGATTGCAGGTGACCAATGTGTCGCCCGTCGCTGGACTCTCGATGATTTGGATATACGGCATCGGCTATGTCGTGGCCTTCGTGATGGGCGTGTTCAACATCAGCAAACTGTACCGCTTGTTGACGGGACAGCTCACAGAGGCAGAAATGGTGCAAGTCGTTGAAGCAGAAGGCTTGAAAGAGGCCGAGGCGACCATCGAGAAAGCCCATATCGCGGGGAGCAAAGCGTGACCGTCGCCGTCTTTGTTTTCTCCTTACTTGGTGCGATGGCACTAGGCATGCCCATTGCCTACGCCCTTCTCGTGTGCGGCGTTTGTTTGATGGCGTTTCTCGGTGCGACGGGCGTACT
>DAINAJ010000204.1:0-2777 GCA_036733505.1 Casimicrobium sp. | reverse complement strand
CCCTTCTCGTGTGCGGCGTTTGTTTGATGGCGTTTCTCGGTGCGACGGGCGTACTCGCGTCGTTTGACGCACAGATTCTTGCGCAGCGTTTTGTCGATGGCGCGGATAACTTTCCGCTGCTGGCCGTGCCATTCTTTTTGCTCGCGGGTGAGTTCATGAATGCGGGTGGCTTGTCCAAGCGCATCGTGAACTTAGGCGTCGCGTGGGTCGGGCACTACCGGGGAGGCCTGGGCTATGTAGCGGTGATCGCGGCGATCATCATGGCCTCGCTGTCGGGCTCGGCTGTAGCCGACACCGCCGCGTTGGCCGCTATTTTGATTCCGATGATGCGCGCGGCGGGATATGACGTGAATCGTTCGGCCGGATTAGTCGCCGCTGGCGGCATCATCGCGCCGGTCATTCCGCCATCGATTGGGTTCATCATTTTCGGAGTTGCCGGAAATGTGTCGATCACCAAACTCTTTCTCGCCGGCATCGTGCCCGGCGTGATGATGGGCATCGCCATTGGCATTGCGTGGTGGTGGGTCGCAAAACGAGAAAACGTGCAGCCCGCACCGAATATGCCGATGAACGAGCGGCTCAAAGTCACCGCGAACAGCATCTTCGCCATCGCGCTTCCGGTCATCATCATCGGCGGCATGAAGGCAGGTGTCTTCACTCCAACCGAAGCTGCGGTCGTCGCCGCGGTCTACGCATTTATTGTCGGCGCGTTTATCTACCGGGAGTTGAAGCTTTCACAGGTGTATGGATTGTTTTTGGCGGCCGGCAAGACGACTGCCGTCGTCATGTTTTTAGTGTCGGCGGCGATGGTGAGCGCGTGGCTCATCACGGTGGCCAATATTCCGGCAGAGGTGGCGCGAATGTTGTCGCCCTTCATGGACAACAAGACGTTGTTAATGCTCGTCATGATGGTGTTGATTGTCATCGTCGGAACAGCCTTGGATTTCGCGCCGACAGTGTTGATTCTGACGCCAGTTTTGATGCCGGTGGTGATTCAGGCGGGCATAGACCCGGTTTACTTTGGCGTACTTTTCATTATGAATAACGCCATTGGTCTGATCACGCCGCCGGTGGGTACCGTGCTCAACGTTGTGTGTGGAGTCGCGAAAATTTCCATGGACGATGCGTTTAAAGGCGTGATGCCGTTTCTCATCGCGCAGTTGATTGTGTTGTTCTTGTTGGTGTTCATTCCGGATTTGGTCATGGTGCCGCTGAAATGGTGGATGCGGTGATCCGAACGGAACTGTGTGTTGATGTGAGTGTGAATATTTTTAAGGAGAGAGCTAAATGTTTAAGATGAAGACAATTGTTACGGTAGTTGCCACGACACTACTCGCGGCATCGACCGCGATGGCGCAGTATTCGGAGCGCAATATCAAAATGAGTAACGGCGTGAACGCGGACCATCCGGTCGGCGCTGGCGTGAAGAAGATGCAGGAAGTGCTGGCGGCGAAGTCCGGCGGCAAACTCAAGATCACAGCGTTCTGGGGCGGCTCAGCCGGCGGCGATCTGCAAGCGACACAAGCGCTACGCGCTGGCACGCAAGAGATGGTCGTGACATCAAGCTCACCGCTGGTCGGCATCGTGAAAGAGCTGGGCGTGTTCGATTTGCCGTTCTTGTTCGCGAACGAAAAGGAAGTGGATGCGGTGCTTGACGGGCCCGCTGGCGTGTTTCTGAGCAAGAAGCTAGAAGAAGCTGGCGTCATCAATCTGGCCTACTGGGAAAACGGTTTCCGCAACCTCACCAACAGCAAGCGCCCGGTGGCTCGCGTTGAAGATTTTGATGGCGTGAAAGTGCGCGTCATGCAAAACAACATCTTCCTCGATACCTTCAAAACGCTCGGCACCAACGCTGTGCCAATGGCGTTCGGCGAAGTGTTTACGGCGCTCGAAACGAAGACCATTGACGGTCAAGAAAATCCGTTCGTGACGATCGACACGTCGAAGTTCTATGAAGTGCAAAAGTACCTGAGCGTCACGCGCCACGCGTACACCCCGTTCTTGGTGCTCTACAGCAAAAAGATGTGGGACACGCTCTCGAAAGACGAGCAAGCTGCATTGCGCGAAGCCGCGATTGCTGGCCAGAAAGTTCAACGCGAAACGATCCGCGCACTTGACGGCAAGTCGCTTGCATCGCTCAA
The DNA here is from genome assembly GCA_036733505.1 of Casimicrobium sp. Classification (GTDB taxonomy): domain Bacteria; phylum Pseudomonadota; class Gammaproteobacteria; order Burkholderiales; family Casimicrobiaceae; genus Casimicrobium. The sequence continues at coordinate 636 of DAINAJ010000204.1, read as the reverse complement.
AGCACGCGGCATGCAAGTCAACGAAATTACGGCAGCTGAGCAACGTCGCATGTTCGAAAAAGTGAAGCCCGTGTACGACAAGAACGCAGCGACCATTGGTGCCGAGGCGATTAACGTTGTCGTTGACGCACTCAAGAAAGCGCGTGGCGGCTAACGACTCGTGAGTCACCCGCTCGTATATTTTCGAGCGGGTAGTACGAGAAATTTGTGGCTGTGCCTCAGCGTTTAATCCGATGAAAATCACTCGTGTGGAAACCCTTCGCCTCGGCGAATTTCCCAATATTTTCTGGGTGCGGTTGCACACCGACGAAGGCCTCGTTGGGCTTGGTGAAACCTTCATGGGTGCGGCCGCCGTTGAGGCCTATGTTCACGAATGGGCCGCACAGAAACTACTCGGTAAAGACCCACTGGCTATCGAGGCACGCAACAAGGAGTTGACGGGCTATCTCGGCTGGCGTGGCTCGGGTGTGGAGACGCGTGGCAACAGCGCGATTGACATTGCGCTCTGGGACATTTTTGGCAAAGCAGCGAACATGCCGGTTCACACGGCGCTAGGTGGAAAAAGTCGCGACGCCATTCGTATTTACAACACCTGCGCGGGCTATCAATACGTCCGCAGCACGGTCAATCAGAACA
>DAINAJ010000203.1:0-5026 GCA_036733505.1 Casimicrobium sp. | reverse complement strand
GCTGAGCGCCTGTGCTTAACGCTGCGTAGAGCACCCAACTCACGCCCGAAATTCCCAGCATCCACAGCAGCGGAAGCTGCATAAGCGGAAACACTACGTGCTGCACCGGGTGTTGTCGAAAATGCGTGCTCGCATTCACCGCGGAGTCACTGTGGTGAACTTGATGCAAGCGCCACAGCAGCGGCACTTGGTGAAACACGCGATGCAAGACGTAGCTCAGAAGATCCAAGAGCAGCACGCCGAGCAACACATAGCCAACGTACGAAATGCTTGCCACACCCAGCCAAGCTAGCAATCCTGCGTCACCGCTGAGCACAGCACTAAATGCCGGTGATAGCCACGGTGCGAGCATCCATGAAACTCCCATCGCACACACAAGCAGCCCGACGTTCGTAAGCCACGTTCGGGTCCACTCCGAATTCACGGTGCTAGATCTGCGCGCCTGCAGCGAACGGTTTGTGATTTCTACGACCAATGCGGTCAACGCCATGAGCGTCGTTACAGCGAGCGCATACTCATTGAGCCAGACCGCGCTCGCGTTTAAATGAGCACTAAAGTCCACGAGCGAGATGCCAATAGGGCCGCGTGAGTGCCATGAGCATTAGCGTGATGCCCATTAGCCAGCTCGGCATGATTGCAATGAAGCCACCGCAATGCGCAGACCACCATTTACCGCTGAGTGCGAACGTTCCGACGTTGTGAGGCGGCGCGACAGGCTTCTGCCGATGCCGATACCAAGCATCGGTCATCAACATGACAGCACCAGAAATGCCACCGCCTACGTTGGCGTTGCCCGCGAAAAATATGTGACTCACTGAGACACCCACGATTCCGGCGAGCACAAACATTGCCAACGCCAGCGCGTTCATGTGAAACATGGCGCGAAGACTACTTATTGCAAACAGTCACCGATTGTCCCGACGACGACGACACTGTGTGGATGACGTTTTTTCCCACCGCAATTTTGTCGCCGACGTCAAGCGAGTGCGTCGTACTCGCACGCGGCGAAAGGCTCGTGTTTAGACTGCTCCCTTTCTTCTGAATCGTGTACGACGTCGGGCTGCCGCATTTGTTTTCAACTTTTACTTGAACGCTTGATGCTGCGCTCACGTGGGCGCATAGGCCAGTAGCGAATAGAAAAGGAATTACGAGTTTGAGTTTCATAGAAGTCGCCTAGATTGAGTTGAACAGGCACACAGACGCAACAGCTCTCGCGGTCACGCCCGCCGCGACGAACGCGCGACGATTTATGAAAGTCTAGGTAGCTTCTCGCTGCGGCGCTATTGCGCAAATGGTCTATGGCGAACGGTATAGACCTTAATCAGACGGCGTATCCAGATCGAGATTCACGTCGTCTTCGGCTTGAGGCTGAATCCGTGCTCATGCATGAGTAAGCCCCAACGGGTATCTGCGTGGAATGAGTCAAATGTTGGGTCAACGGCAGCGCAAACAAAGTTGAAATCTGGCTCATCCGATGCACTTCGCAGCCAAGTAAAAACTGCGTCGGCGTCGTCTAGTCTTGCGTAAATCATCGCAAAAAGATAAGGCGAAACGTAACGCGTTTCGCGCATCTGCATAAGGCTTGACAGGACTTCGGTCGCACGATGCGTGTCTCCCTGTAACGCATACGCTTGCGCCATACCGGCCCAGCCGATAGGGTGTTCTGGTACGCGCCTGCGCGCTGCTTCGTATTGCTTAAGCGCCCGTTGAGGCTCACCGCTACAGAGATACGTTGCGCCGATCAACGTTGCAGCGATCAAGTTGTCTGGGCGAATTTCTAGTACTTCTTCCCAGCGTGCAATCGCTTCTGAAAAGTCGCGCTCGTAGAAGTGAACTAATGCACTCTGTAAGCGGATGTGCAGATCCATCGGGTCACGTTGGCGCGCCAGTGCAAACTCCCGCTCGGCATCCTCAAAGCGACCATGACAGAGCAAGCTGAAAGCGTAGACATGGTGAGCGTAAGCAAGATTCGGCGCGCACTGAACGGCGCGGCGAAAGTTAGCCTCCGCGCTTGCAAAATCATGGTCGAGCAGGAACGCTATTTGCCCCATCAGCGCATGCGCCTCGCCAAAACTAGCGTCCGCAGCTAGTGCGAACTCGGCATGTTCGCGCGCCTTCGGTAGCGCAGAACGCACGGCCACCACGCTCATCCCAGCATGCGCGAGAAGGACACGAGCACAGCCGCAATGTGCATAAGCAGAGTTGGGTGCTAAGGATACCAGCCGCGTAAACAATGTCTCCGCGAGACGGTAGCCGTCTGGAGTGCGTTGCTGAAATGCAATTCGAGCGCGCAAGTAGAGATCGTGTTGCGATGCGTCGGCAAACGTGTCTCGTGCGGCGTCACCAGTGTCTTCCGATGGGCTCGGTAATTTGCGCTCACGTTGTGATACTACTGGGATGTAGCTGCCCGGTTGCAGCGAAATGATGACAGTAGATTCCTTGCCTTCGTCGCTGTAGTGGCGAGTAAGGCGGCTGCGCAGGCGGCGCGCTTCCACCCGCACGATCGTGTCGCGCAACGGATCAAAAGTCGCGGGCGCGCGATCAAAAACCGCAATCCCAAGCGATATTTCCTTGAGGCTCGCGCCGTGACCGTTAATTGATTGTTCGACGAGATAGCGCAGAAACTTACGATGCCGCGTCGATGCGCGAAACTCCTTGCCGTTCTCAATGGCTTCGAGCTCCGCGCGCACTCGATCATGGGAAATTGGACTGACCATACCGAATCATGCGCCCCGTTTCGTACACATGCAAACCCATGCGATGGCGTTGCCGGCAAGCCGCGCTTTCTCTGCTCTCCGCAGGTAAGTGCCGCAACGTGAAGAACATGTCACCTACGTGTCACCTCAGCGTTCTTGTGACGGACAATTTCATTCTACAAAATGGGGTTCACGCCTAAGCACCATGGCCTGTCAGGTGCGGAGCTACTCCATGAAAATCACTCGGTTGCCAGTCATGGCGCGTGCCCTCGCGACGCTCGTTTTGGTGCTGTTCACTGCGAGTTCAAATGTCGCGACTGCCAGCGGTGCAGATGACCCGAACGATCCGCGCGTTCAAGCGCTCGCTGCGACTCTGGGTAACAACCCAGCGACCATTTTTCTGCACGTGCGCGACAACATTGGCATCGAGATTTACAACGGTAGCCTACGTGGTGCGCGCGGCACACTCGCCAGCAAGGCAGGCAATAGTCTTGATCGCGCCAGCCTAACCATCGCATTACTGCGTGCAGCCAATCCAAGTATTGAAGCCCGTTACGCTCAAGGGACGTTGGGAAACACCGAGGCGACAGCAATCGCAGCCCGGATGTTCAATGACCCGTCGCGTGTGCTTGGCTGCGACAACCCAGCGCCAGCGTTTACTGGTGGTTTCTTGTCGCTGGTCAGTGAAGCAACAAATCACTTCTGGGTTGAATATCGAGTGGGCAGCAGCGGTCCGTACACCGCGCTGGACACCGCGTTAACCACCACTGCAGCGAACCAAACGCTGGCAAGCGCCACACAAACGTTTACAAGCATTCCTTCCAATCTTCGCCACACCACACGCATACGGCTTGAGGTGGAGAGTTTCACGCAGGCCGCGGCTGCGTTTGGATTGGCGCTAGGTACGGCGACCGTGCTCGATCAAACTTTTGACAGTGTTGACCTCGTTGATCGTGCAGTGAGCGTTAGTCACTTCGTAAATTCGTTCTCGCCACCGTCGTTAACCGTTGGCGCAACGCAAAACACGTATTCGCCTTACCTTACGATTGGTGACAGTACGACCACCATTTCTAATTACAACGTCATTCGAGGGACGGATTACAGCGAGATCATCACCAACTTTCCGCTTGGCAATATTTTGGTCACAGGTGTCTTCGTCGCCGTAGATGTGACTGACGCCGCCGCACAAACACAATCGCAACGACGACCGATGTTTGATCGGATCGGCTACGTGACACGCACTCAGGGCGGGCCGGTCTCCGTAGACCAGAACAGTCTCACGCGGCCAGTGCTAACCGAGCTTGACGTGATGACACTTGCGATCAGTCCGTCGCGTCAAGCGTTAGACGATTTTTCGGCACGTAAAGCGCGATTGCAGACGCTACAGGCGCAGGTTGCATTGCTGCAACCTCTCGTTCAAGCGCTGCCACCACCGGGGCAACGTGACGCGACGCAGGAAGCGGTAGCGCGCGACAGTTTAGTCGCCGCTCGGTACTCGCTTATTGCGAACAATGAGCTAGCACTCGCGTCGTTTTTGGGGGCGGCGGACCAACAGATCGACGAGCACTCGCTGCGCACGTTAGTTAAGGCTTACATCTCGTCACCACGCATCACGATTGCGATGTCTCGCTTCAAAAATGATGCACTTGCGCTGTCGCTTGATCTGCGTAAGAACGATCTACGCGTTTTCCCGCTGCCGGGAATCGCCATGGCCAACGCTCGCAACTTTGAGCGTAACCGTGGGCTCGGTGAATCAATCCTCGAAGGGCAGGTGTTATCGAGTATCACGGGCGATCCGAATCGCTCGATTTCGTCTGTGCTCGCAACGTTGACCGACGCGTCCCGCTACCGCCCAATAACAAGCTCCAACTTAAGCGTGATTGATTCGTTGAACCTGTCGACCGAGTCAAAGTTGCGTATTCGCGCTGCTGTTCAATCGGGTCGTGTGGTGCTGGCGCCGATGGATGTGGTGACTGTCGGCGGCGTAGCCGTCAACGCGTGGCTCGAAACTGATCCCAGTACGGGCTACACCATCAGTACGCTTGAAGACGGATCCCATGGCGCATTTGTTGAATACGTCTTTGCGGTGGCGGCGCAGATTTCGTCCTCGCAAGCGGCAGTGATGGGACAGTTGATTGGCCGTGTCAATGCAGTCGGAGTGTTTGGTATCGCGCTCACGGCCGCCATCGTTGACTCGATCGTCGCGCAACGCCCATTTTCTGATTTGGGGCAGCAATTGCGGATCACGCTCGCTCCAATTCTGAAAGGCATTGTTCAGTCGATCAAAGCCGAACTTGATCTTATGGGACTGCTGGCCATTGAAATCGAAG
>DAINAJ010000202.1:0-5035 GCA_036733505.1 Casimicrobium sp. | reverse complement strand
TGTCCAGCTACATCATCTCAATCGCAACAGCCACCGCCTCACCGCCACCGATACAGAGCGACGCCACGCCCTTTTTGCCGCCTGTTTTCTTGAGTGCGCCGATGAGCGTGACGATGATCCGCGCGCCAGACGCGCCAATCGGGTGACCGAGCGCGGTTGCGCCGCCGTGAATGTTCACCTTGCTATGCGGCAGGTCGAAGTCCTTCATCGCAGCCATCGTCACGTTGGCGAAGGCTTCGTTGATCTCGTAAAGATCCACGTCGGCGGCGGTCCAGCCGGTTTTCTTGAACAAAATCTTGATCGCGCCAGCCGGAGCCGTGGCGAACCAGGCCGGCTCTTGGCTGAATTCCGCGTGCGCGGCGATACGCGCTAGCGGCGTGAGACCCAATTCTTTTGCCTTAGACGCTTTCATCAACACCAGCGCCGCCGCGCCGTCGGAGATGCTCGACGCATTTGCGGCCGTCACCGTGCCGTCTTTGATGAACGCGCTCTTGAGCGTCGGGATTTTGTCGGGCTTGGCTTTGGGCGGTTGCTCGTCGTGTTCGATCACGGTGTCGCCGCTACGGCCTTTGATCGTGACCGGCGCGATTTCCCACACGAAGGTGCCGTCTTTGATCGCGGTTTGCGCACGCTTCAACGATTCCAGCGCATAGGCATCTTGCGCCTCGCGCGTAAAGCCATACTTCGCGGCGCATTGCTCAGCGTAAACGCCCATGGCTTTGTGCTCGTACGCGTCTTCGAGACCGTCCATCGCCATGTGGTCGTACATTGTCGAATGCCCGTAGCGATAGCCCTGTCGCGCCTTCGGGAGCAGATAAGGCGCATTGGTCATCGACTCCATGCCGCCAGCGATCATGATCTCGCGGCTGCCCGCGACAATCGCGTCGTGTGCGAGCATCGCGGCCTTCATGCCAGAGCCGCACATTTTGGTGATAGTGAGTGCGCCAACTTCCTTCGGCAATCCCGCCTTCAACGTCGCTTGTCGCGCGGGCGCTTGGCCCTGGCCCGCCATGAGGCAATTGCCGAGAATCACTTCGTCGATTTGCTCGGGTTTCAACCCGGCGCGCTCGACCGCGGCCTTCACCGCAACCGCGCCCAAATCGCTCGCAGAAAGCGACGCGAAATCGCCCAACATGCCACCCATTGGGGTGCGGGTGGCGCTAACAATGACTACGGGGTCCGACATGATTTTTCTCCGACGTTCCAACTAAGCAACTAAGACGTAGGGCGGGCAGTGCCCGCCGATTGTTCACGAGGCGGGCAATGCCCGCCCTACCGTTCTTCTAGGTTTGCGCGCGACCTGAAATCCATCGCGTCCACAGCGGCGCAAACGCACCCATCACGCCACCCAAGAAGATGGCGACCATCATGAGCGGCATCGACAGCGACGTGACCGTCATCGCAATACCCAGGGCGCCTGCGCCAAACAGCGCCTGCACGACCAATTTAGGCAGTGTTGGCCAAGCGCGGCGCTCGACCGCAACCGCGATACCAAGCCACGCCAAAACCACGCCGACCCACACGACCACGCGACCAATCACGGGAGCGAGCAAGTAGACAAACATGCCCACGATCACGAGCAAGAATCCGAGCATCATCCAGTGATTACGCGTCATGGGGAGCAATCTGTTCGCCAGCACGCGATTCAATGGCTGCGAACGCTCGCGCCGACACTGTTCGCACTTCGTCGGGTCGGGTTAAGTTGATGTCGAGATTACGAAGCAGGCCGTCTTCAATGCCGTACACACAGCCGTGAATCGTCAGCTCCTGCCCGCGCGCCCATGCATCTTGCACGACAGTTGTGCGCGCCACATTAACCACTTGTTCGGCCACATGCAATTCGCAGAGACGACGCAGACGTGCATCGCGAGAGGTGATTGCATCAAGCGAGCGCCGATGCGCCTCAATGGTGTCGCGCACATGTTGCAGCCAGTTGTCTGACACGCCAAGCCGCGCGCCATCAAACGCTGCCGCGATACCGCCGCAGCCGTAGTGGCCGACCAGCAGCACATGCTTCACCTTCAAGATTTCCACGGCGAAATGCAGCACCGATAAGCAATTCAAATCGCTATGCGCCACCACGTTCGCCACATTGCGGTGAACGAAAACGTCCCCCGGCGGCAAGCCAATAATTTGGTTCGCAGGCACGCGCGAGTCGGAGCAACCAATCCACAAATACTGCGGCGCTTGTTGATGCTTCAACCGCTCAAAAAAATCGGCGTCATCACGCAGCACCGAGGCGACCCAGGCGCGATTGTTAGCGAACAGTTGTTTTAGTGAATCCATCGTGTGGCGTGAAAGTTACTTCGTTTCGTTATACAGCTCCCGCCCAATGAGCATGCGACGAATCTCGCTAGTGCCAGCACCAATTTCGTAGAGTTTGGCGTCGCGCCACAGGCGGCCCGTGGCGTAGTCGTTAATGTAGCCGTTACCGCCCAAGGCTTGTATCGCCTCGCCCGCCATCCACGTTGCCTTTTCCGCGCATTGCAGAATCACGCCCGCTGCGTCTTTGCGCGTGACTTCATTGCGATCACACGCTTGCGCCACGGCGTAGAGATACGCGCGACATGCGGAATACGTCGAATACATGTCGGCAAGCTTGCCCTGCATGAGCTGAAACTCGCCGATCGATTGGTTGAACTGTTTGCGCTCATGCACGTACGGCAGCACTACATCGAGGCAGGCCGCCATGATTCCGACCGACCCGCCCGCGAGCACCGCGCGCTCGTAGTCGAGCCCGCTCATTAGGACATTCACGCCTTTGCCCACTTCGCGAAGCACGTTTTCTTCGGGCACTTCGCAATCCTGAAACACGAGTTCGCAGGTGTTGCTCCCACGCATGCCGAGCTTGTCGAGCTTTTGTGCAGTCGAAAAGCCCTTGAAACCTTTTTCGATGATGAACGCCGTGATGCCACGAGGCCCCAAGCCCGGATCGGTCTTGGCGTAGACGACTAACGTATCCGCATCCGGCCCGTTGGTGATCCACATCTTGTTGCCGTTCAATACGTAACGGTCACCTTTGTGTTCCGCGCGCAGCTTCATGCTCACCACGTCCGAGCCCGAGCCCGGCTCGCTCATCGCGAGCGCGCCGACGTGTTCGCCGGAAATCAGTTTCGGCAGGTACTTTTTCTTTTGTGCGTCGCTCGCGTTGATCTTGAGCTGATTCACGCACAGGTTCGAATGCGCGCCATATGACAAGCCGACCGATCCGCTGGCGCGGCTGATTTCTTCCATCGCCACGACATGCGCCAAATAGCCCATGCCAGCGCCACCGTACTCCTCTGGAACGGTAATGCCCAGAATGCCCAGATCGCCCATCTTCTTCCAAAGCGGCATCGGAAACTGGTTGCTGCTGTCAATCTCCGCGGCCTGCGGCGCGATCTCGGCTTGCGCGAACGCATGCACCGTGTCGCGAAGCATCTCAATATCTTCGCCGAGATTGAATTTCAGTTGCGGGAACTGCATAGTGGCCTCCTTGCGTCTCTCATTCTGGGGCGGCTCGCCGCGCCCAGTGCATTTGCATCAGAGGCGCGATGAATCGCTACGACAAAACTCTATTTCTTTGGCATTGCGATGAGCGTCTGCTGCATGAGTGCACAGAGCGTCTCCTTGCCATCCTTCGTCACAAAAACTTTGCCCTGCGTGATCGTCAGCGTGCGGCCGGACTTAACCACCTCGCCACGCGCGCGCAGCTTCTCACCGTCAGCCGGTGCCAACAAATTCACTTTGAATTCAACCGTCAACACGCCGCTGCCCGGCGGCATCAACGTTGCGCCCGCACAACCGCCCGCCGTGTCGATCAATGTGCTCACAATGCCCGCGTGGAAAAAACCATTCTGTTGCGAAAGCTCAGGCCGAAAATCCACCTCAAATTCCGCCACGCCCTCGTCGACCTCCGTCAAACGCGCGCCAAGCAGACGCATCGCGCCCTGTGAGGCGACGATGGAAAGGATGTCAGCAGTTTTTTGTGCGGTCAGCATGGTGGCGGTGATTGTAATGGTTAAGTTGACGTTTACGTCAACGTAAATTCAAGATTGTGGGTTTGGGCCAAAGGCGTGGGCGACGGCGACCCCTAACTCTTATGAAGCTTATGAAAATAGCGATTCGTCCCAGATCATGACACGCGCGAGCAGTGCCGGGATAGATTGTTGACGGGCCACTGTAGGCGCGGACTTGGCCGCGCTTGGCACCTGAGCGACGCCAAGTCGTCGCCTACCTAAGGTGCGCGCGCCGTCGCAATTGGCAACGCGCGTTGGCTTATTTCACGTGAAGGAAACCGCTTGCGCTACTTCGCCGAGTTCTTCAACCGCCTGCGGCAATCCCGCTCAATCGTCGAAATTTCTTCGAGCACGACATCAATGTCCTCGCGCTGCTGCTCCAGCAAGTTGCGCCGACTGCCAAGCACTTCGAGAAACTTCTCAAGCTGCGAGCGCTCGCTATTGTCAGCTTGGTACAAATCAAGAATGTCCGCGATCTCCGCGAGACTCATGCCCAGCCGCTTGCCGCGCAACACAAGCTTCAAGCGCACGCGCTCGCGCTGCCCGTAAATGCGCCGCGTGCCGCGCCGCTCAGGCGACAAAAGCCCCTGATCTTCGTAGAACCGAATCGCGCGCGTGGTCAGCGCGAATTCGTCCGCAAGGTCGGCAATGGTGAAGGTGTCCGGACGCACCTTGGCGCTGGACTTGGCGGCGGATTTGGCGGTTGCTTCTGACATGCGGCAAGAGTTTAGCGGGACGGGAGGGGCGGCGGCGAGGTGGGCGACTATTTCCCGCATCCCCCGTTCGTGGTGAGCTTGTCGAACCATGAACTCGTGGGAAGTCGTAGGGTGGGTTTCAACCCACCACAAATTGATACCAACCAAGGTTGTTCTTCGCAAGACGGGTTCGTCTGCCACCAGCGCGCTCAATCGCCGCGCGGGGCCAGTCACTTTTGGCATTGCCCCAAAAGTAACCAAAAACGCTAGCCCCTGCACCCCGCTTCATCCTCCGGTGCTCGCAACGGGCGGGACCCGCACAAATCGCCCGAAAGTTGCGCT
>DAINAJ010000201.1:0-5161 GCA_036733505.1 Casimicrobium sp. | reverse complement strand
TCGATTTGACAATCGGCGAGCGCGTCGCGCATACAGGCAAGCCACGCGTCGCGCTCGGCTTCGCCAATCGGAAACGGCATGTGCCTCGCTCGAAGGCGCGGGTGACCGAAGCGTTCTTGATAGTGGTTCGGGCCGCCTAGCCAGCCGCAGAGAAACCAATAAAGTTTGTCGCGAGAGCCGTCTAGCGATTCGGGGTGGAGTTTGCGAATGCCTGCGTACGGCTCGTCGAGATCCATGTGATCGTAAAACGAATCAACGAGCGCGCGAACGCCGGGTTCGCCGCCGAAAAGTGCGAACGGAGATTCTGTGGAGGGATTGAGCGCGGAAGTCATGCGAGTATTTTCGCTCAGGCCGCGTGCAACATCACTTCCCGAAATGTGCGCAGCATGCCTGCCGTGGCGCCCCACACGTAGCGTTCGTTGTACGGAATTGCCCAATATTCGCGGCGAACGCCTTCGCGCAAGAAATTGTCGCGCCGCCAGTTGGCGTCATTCATCACATGCGCGAGTGGCACTTCGAACACGTCGGCCACTTCGAAAGGGTCGATCGCAAAGGTCTGCGGTGCGGAGCGTGCGACCACGGGCGTGACTTCGTACGCAGTGATTGTCACGTAGTTCGGCAGGGTGCCGACCACTTCAATGAGGCTATTGTCGGTGCCGACTTCTTCTTCGGCTTCGCGCAGCGCGGTGGCAATGATGTCGGCGTCAAGCTCGTCCATGCGCCCACCCGGAAAGCTTATTTGTCCCGCGTGGTCATGGAGATGTGCTGTGCGCTGCGTGAGCACCACATTCAACTGATCGTCGCGCTCCACGAGCAAAATCAGTACGCCGGCGGGCCGTACTTTACGCCCCAAGTGTGCGTGCATCTTGAGGCGCTCGGCGGATGTCATGTCGCCCGCTTCGCCCAGCGGCGTTCCGCGCCACGATTGCGCTTTGGTTAACTGTGTGCGTATTTTTTCGATGTTCATTTTTCCAAACTACCCCTCGCGCAACACCTGTATCGGCGGGGTGGTTAGTACGCTACGTGTGCCCATCCAACCGGCCAGAAGCGTACACGCTGTTGCCGCAAAAAAGCCGATGAGCCACACGGCAGGTGAGGCCACAAAATCAATCTTTAGCAGTCGCGTAGCGAGTACCCACGTAAGCAACATCGACCCTGCCACGCCGAGCAAGCCCGCTGCGCCACCGAGCGCAGAGAACTCGGCGATGAGCGCCGCGCGAATTTGGCTTTTGGTGCCGCCGAGCGTGCGGATGAGCGCCGTGTCGTAACGCCGCTCGTCCTGCGTCGCGATGACTGCGGTATACAGCGTGAGCAAGCCCGCGACCAGCGTGAATGCGAAGACAAACTCAAGCGCGCGCGCCACCTGATCGACGATGCTGCGGACGCGCTCCATAATTTCAGACACGTCAATCGCCAACACATTCGGCGCAACGTTCACCACTGATGCGAGCGTCTTGTTGTCGCGCTTCGGAAGGTGAAATGCGGTGATGTAGCTCTTGGGCAGTGGCGCGAGCGTGGCTTCGGGGACTAGCGCGAAGAAGTTCACGCGGAAACTGTCCCAATCCACTTTGCGCAGGCTCGTAATTCGCACCGTAATCTTGTCGCCCGCGACATCAAAAGTCACCGTGTCGCCCAAATTGAGCCCCAGCGTTTTGGCGATGCCGTCTTCTAGCGACATGACGTCACGTGCCTTGTCGTCGAAATAATCACCCGCGACGACCTTGTTTGCGGGCGGCATCTTGGCTGTAGCCGACAAATTAAATTCGCGGTCGACCAAGCGTTTGGCCCGCTCGTCTGGGTAATCTTTTGCGGTGACCGGTTTGTCATTCACCGCAATCAAGCGGCCGCGCACCATCGGAAAGAACTCTGCCGCTTTGCCGTCTGAGGATTTCGGCAGCAGCGGTTGTAGTACAGCGACCTGTTCTTGCTGCACGTTAATCAAGAACCGATTCGGCGCGTCGGCGGGCACCGATTTCTGCCACGCGGCGAAAAGATCGGTGCGCACGAAGCCGACGGTAATCAACGTCATCACGCCCAAGCCTAGACACGCGATTTGCAGCGCGGTCGAGAGGCGGCGGCGATCAAGGTTTGCGAGACCATACACCCACGATTGCCGTCCGCCCACGCGTGACAGTTTGCCCGAGCGCACGAGCGTGCGGATGAGCCACAACAGCACCATCGCCACGATCGTAGCTGCGGCAACAAGCGCAACGAGCCCGCCGACGAAAATCGCGCCAGTGCTGATGTCTTGCGATTGCATCATCACGACCGCAAGCACCGCGACCGCACCCAGAATGGATGCGAACACGCCACCGCTACCGACGCTCGGCATATCGCGGCGCAACGCGCGCACCGGCGGAGTCGCGGAGAGCGCAACGAGCGGCGGAATCGCAAAGCCAAGCAGCAAGACTAGGCCCGTCGCGAACGCCTTCACCAACGGTATCCACCCAGCGGGCGGTAGATCTGACGCGAAGAGTCCGCGAACGAGCCACGCGAGCGCCGCCTGCGCTGCGTACGCGAGCACCACGCCAAGCAAACACGCGATGATCGCGAGCACAAAAAACTGACCGACAAAGTGCATGAGCGTTTGCCGCTGGCCCGCGCCGAGGGTGCGGAATAACGTGGCTGTGTCTAACTCGCGCTTCAAGTAGCGTCGCAGCGCCAGCACGATGGCGACCACCGCGAGAAACACTGCAAACGAGGCGGCGAGCCCTAAAAATTGCTCTGACTTTTCGAGCGTAGAGCGCACTTCGGGACGCAACTCGCGCACGGTTTCCATGCGCTGGCCGGGGCCGAGCTTCGCCTTGACGAGTTCCGCAAATTCCTGCGACTTGTTGCCTGCGACTTGCAGACGATACGTCGCGCGGCTGCCGGGGCCCAAGAGTTCGCTCGACGCAACGTCTGCGTTCGCCATCAACACTTTGGGCGAGGCTGAAAGAAAATTGCCCGCAACTTCCGGCTCTTCGGCAAACACGAGCGAAATGCGCGGCGTGTTCTTGCCAAGCTCAATGGTGTCACCCACTTTGACGTTGAGGCGCGAAGCGAGGCGCTCGTCCACAAACACTTCACCCGGTTTCACGTCGGCTTTGAAAGGAACGCGATCACCCGCGGCGTTGCGCACTTCGATGGACCCACGGAGCGGATACGGCGCGTTCACAGCTTTGACGTCCGTGAGCGCCGAATCTTTGCCGAGCGGGGTGTCTTTCGAAGGCGCACTCACCATGCTGCCGAAGCGCGTTGATTGCGTTACTTTGAGGCCAAGCGAGACGGCCTGCGCCGTGAAATTTTCTGGCAACGGTCGGTCGCCAGAGATCATCACGTCGGCTCCGAGGAGCACGTTTGCTTGGTTCACAAACGCGCCTTTAACGCGATCCGCAAACATCGCCACCGCGCCTACGCTCGCGACAGCGAGCGCGAGCGCAAGCACCAGAATGCGCGCCTCGGTCGAGCGCAACTCGCGGCGCACGAATCGGAAAATCAGGTTCATTGAACCACCTTGCCGCGCGCCAAGCGCACCACATGCCCGCAGCGCGCGGCGAGCTCCGGGTCGTGCGTAACGAGCACGAGTGTCGTGCCTTGTTCGCGGTTGAGCGTGAACATCAATTCCACGATTTCCGCGCCGGTGTCGGTGTCCAAATTGCCCGTGGGTTCGTCGGCGAACACAATTTTTGGACTCGCCACGAACGCGCGCGCAATCGCGACGCGCTGCTGCTCGCCGCCGGACAATTGCTTCGGAAGATGATCCATGCGGTCACCCAAACCCACGCGCTTCAACCAATCCGCAGCTCTCGATTGCGCGTCGCGCGCGCCCGCAAGCTCCAGCGGCAGCATCACGTTTTCGAGCGCGGTTAACGCGGGCAACAACTGAAACGACTGAAAGACGAAACCCACCGCGCCTTGGCGGCGTTTGGCGAGCGCGTCTTCGGAGAGCGTGCTCACCACGTCGCCGTGCCATGAAACACTTCCCGAGTTTGGCCGGTCTAACCCTGCGAGTAGGCCGAGCAAGGTGGTTTTGCCGGAACCCGATGCGCCGATGATCGCGAGCGTTTCGCCCTCCGTCACGGTGACCGACACATCGTCCAGAATCGTTAATTGCCGCTCGCCGAGCGGAACGACACGCGAAAGGTTGTCGGCTTGAATGGCGGCGGAAGCGTTGGTGGTCATGCGAGTTGAATTCGGCTAGCGATTAACGGAAATTAGGTTGGGCGGGAAGCAATCCACCAAACTTAAGCGGTTCGCAAGTGATTTTTTGACACAGATTTCACTGAAGAGTTAGTTGATTTACACAGATTGTTACGAACCAGCCTCTGGCGAAACGGGTTCCATCAATCTGTGTTCATCTGTGTAAATCTGTGGCAAAAATTGTTCGCCTCGCTTAAGTTGGGTGGATTGGGGCGGGCAGTGCCCGCCGTTCGTTCACAAGGCAGGCAACGCCTGCCCTACATAGAATGCTGTAAATGATGACAGAACAACGATTCAATCAGTTCCGACGGTTAATGCAAATGGCGTTGGCCACGCTGTTGCTCATGTTTGCGGCGAGCAACACGCACGCGAAGAGTACGCACATCTTGATCGTCGGCGATTCGCTTTCCGCGGGCTACGGCTTGTCCTCGGGCGAAGGTTGGGTCGATCTTTTGACAAAAAAGCTCACCGCTGAAA
The DNA here is from genome assembly GCA_036733505.1 of Casimicrobium sp. Taxonomy (GTDB): domain Bacteria; phylum Pseudomonadota; class Gammaproteobacteria; order Burkholderiales; family Casimicrobiaceae; genus Casimicrobium. Next base: position 502 of record DAINAJ010000201.1, on the reverse strand, counting down.
AATTTTCCGCGACCGTGACCAACGCCAGCATCAGCGGCGACACCACGGCGGGCGGGCTATCACGTTTACCGGCGCTGCTCGCGAAACACAAGCCCACGCTTGTGGTCATCGAACTTGGCGGAAACGACGGTCTGCGGGGCTCGCCGGTGGCAGCAGCACGAGCGAATCTGCTCAAAATGGCTGAACTCAGCAAAGCCGCGGGCGCGAAGGTTTTGATGGTGGGCATGCGCATGCCGCCGAACTTCGGACCAAGCTACACCGCGCAATTTGAAGCGATGTATGGCGAGGTGGCGAAGGCCGTGAACGGCGGACTCGTGCCTTTTTTCCTTGAAAAAATCGCGACCGATCTCAGCAAGTTTCAAGCGGATCGCATTCACCCGACGGCCGCCGCCCAACCTGCGTTATTGGACACGGTGTGGCCCGCGCTTGTGAAGCTTTTGAAATGACGGCGGCCAACGCAGCCAACACAGGCACCATAACGGTCGATCAACTCGACCCTTTC
>DAINAJ010000200.1:2315-5163 GCA_036733505.1 Casimicrobium sp. | reverse complement strand
GCGTGTGTCGGTGCGCGTTTGGTTTTGCTCCACTCTTCGAGCATCTCCCACTTTACATCATCGAGCATCTTGGCCATTTTGGGCGTGCCGACGTCCGCAGCCAATTCGAGTCGATGCCCATTCGGGTCGAAGAAATAGATGGACTTGAAAATTGTGTGATCGGTTGGACCAATGACGTCAATCCCGGCGGCTTCGAGGCGAGCTTTAGCTTTGAGGAGCGTATCGACCGAATCTACTTTCATTGCGAGGTGTTGCACCCACGACGGCGTGTTGTTGTCTCGATCCATCGGTGGGCTGGCGGGCAGTTCGAAAAACGCGAGCACGTTGCCTTCGCCCATGTCGAGAAAGACATGCATGTATGGGTCCGGGGCCTTGGTCGACGGAACCTGATTCTCGGCAATCGCCAAGACAAAATCCATGTCGAGGTGTTTTTTGTACCACTCGACAGTTTGCTTTGCGTCGATGCAACGATAGGCTACGTGGTGAAGTCTTTGTACGAGCATGAGATTTCTCCTTTTCGGTAAGCGGTGTGTGTCTCGTTGGCTGCAGTTCAACCTGCTTTTGCTAAACGTCTTCGCGCGCTAGCGCCATCGCTTCGCGCAGCGTCGATATGTCGCCAATATGGTTCGCGAGCAGGAGCACGAGTTTGGCGTTCAACAGCGCGCTTTGTTCGTCGGTCAAATCGCGGTGAGTGTCGATCAGCAGTTGATAGAAATCGTCACCCGGCGAAAAGTCGCGGTGGTAGCGTTTGCCCGTCTCGCGAAAGTTGGGGTTGAGTTCAAGGGCCATAAGATTTACTTTCGCTCAGGCGTTGCAGGTGGCGCGGGCAAGTGCGGCGTTTGCGCGTGCGGCGTCAAATGTGCGCCAACGTGCGCATACATGTTGATCTGGGCGCACCAGATACGTAGTGCCGTGTTTCGCATCAAAGCGCTGCGCAAAACGGCCTTTCACATCGTGCAAAACGGTCAGGCCTTTGAGCGGTTGCTCGCGTGAGGTGACGACAACGACTTCGACATTCTCAACCGCGCGTAGCAATGCAAGATCAAGTGTCGACGCGTCGTCGCAATACACCATCAACTGAAAGCGATTGCCTATGTGGTCGAGCAGCCATGAAGCGCGACCGTCAACAGAAACGGGTGCGTCGTCCAGCGGCGCGCCGGGCTCCATGCTGCCGTTAAATTCATCAACGTCTGGTGTGTTTAGCGGCGAATCAACGTAGTACGAAGGTACCGACAAGCGGCCAGAATTGACGAGTTTTCGCGCGAACGCGTGTTTCTGGGCGAGCTGCAATGTTGCCGTGCGAATGGTCTTGCTGGCGGTACTTTTGGGCGTGATGAAGTCAGTTGAACGTGTGGAGTTCATCAAGTTTTCGTCTGCTGCCCAGCAGCGCTCTAGCGAATAAGTATCGAGCAACTTTGTCGGCGCTTTTCCTTCGATGACGAGCTTTAGTTTCCACACCAAATTGTCGGTGTCTTGCACGCCGGAGTTCGCGCCGCGCGCGCCGAACGGCGACACCTGATGTGCCGCGTCGCCGGCGAAGAGCACGCGACCGTGGTTGAAGCTCGCCATGCGTCGGCATTGAAACGTGTAAACACTCACCCATTCCAAATCGAATTCACGGTCTTCACCGAGCATCGCCTTGATGCGCGGGATCACGCGTTCGGGTTGCCGCTCCAGTTGCGGATCAGCGTCCCAGCCGAGCTGAAAATCGATGCGCCAGACGTTATCGGCTTCACGGTGCAACAGTACCGATTGATTGCGATGAAACGGCGGATCGAACCAGAACCACCGCTCAGCAGGAAATTCAGCCTTCATCACGACGTCGGCGATCAAGAATCGATCCATGAATACTTTGCCTTCAATATCGAGGCCGAGCATTGTCCGAATGGGGCTGCGCGCGCCGTCGGCAACGATTAGCCAGTCCGCTTCGATTTGATAGAGACCATCAGGCGTTTCGACTTGCAACGTGGCGTGATCGTCGTGCTGTGTAACCGCCAAGACCTTGTTCTTCCAACGAATTTCTACGTCAGTTTCGACGCAGCGATCGACCAGAAATTGCTCAAGGTAATACTGCTGTAGATTGATCATGCCCGGACGTTTGTGGTCCGGTTCCGGGAGCAGGTTGAAGTTGTAAACCTCTTTTTCGCCGTGGAACGTGCGCCCTACATTCCATTCAACACCTTTGTTGACGACAGCGTCGCCTACACCCACGCGATCAAGTACTTCGAGCGCACGTTTGGCGTAGCAAAGCCCGCGCGAACCCACTGAGACCGTATCGTCGTCGTCCAATACGATCGCATCGATGCCGTTGATCTTGCAATCGAGCGCGGCGGTGAGGCCAACCGGCCCCGCGCCGACGATGATGACGGGATACCGGCGCGGTGCGGCACCGCTTAGCTCGGGTGGGCGCGCGTATTCGTACTTTGGGTAGGTATAGGTCTTTAGCACTTAGCCTCCTCGCTGTGCTCGGGTTGGGTGATGATTGCCGCGTTGCTGGTGCGCGCGAGGCGCACCAAAGGCTGCGTTTATCCCTCCAACGCCTTCCACATCTCGATATCGCGCTCGGCCGTCCAGATGCGTGGGTCGGTGTGGCCAGTGGCTAGGTCGTACGCACGCGTTACGTCGAACGGCATGCAGTGATCAAAGATCACCCAGTGGCCATACTTCGGCTTCAGACGATCAAAGGTTTCGCGGTACACAGTCTTCAAATCTCGCCCTGCTTGCGCGCCAGCTTTCACGGATGCGTAGAGCTCACTGACGAACTCGCGCGTACCCTTGAGGCCAGCTGCGACTTGCTCGGCGTTCTTCAGCGCCGCGCCGCGTCCGGGTACGAGTTTCTCTGGCTTCA
>DAINAJ010000200.1:0-2215 GCA_036733505.1 Casimicrobium sp. | reverse complement strand
GTGCGAATGTGGCGAATCACGTCTTGCGCCATGATCGGCGTGGCCTGCGTGTCGATCACCATCACCGCGTCGTCGCCGATGATGATGCCGGTGTTCGGGTCGCCTTCGGCGGTGTAGGCGTACGCGTTCTCAGAGAGTTTGTCGAACGAAACCTTCTTGATTTCAAGATCGGCGTGCGAGGCGAATTTTTTTTCGGTGGTCATAGTTTTCTACTTTTATGCTGCGACTACGGCGCTCCCGATCCCATTTGGGGAAAGGCAGGATTGACTTGCATGTTAACCATGAATTCGCTAAAAGTAAATCAGTTCGTTATTAACAAATTTACACTTACCTCCATTTATGGCCAAAACGCAGCGGGGCATTCAATCGATTGATGTGGGCGGACGCTTACTGCATGCGCTCACGCGCAGCGATGGCGCGATGATGCTCAAAGAGCTTGCGGAAGCCGCAGACATGCCCGCCGCCAAGGCGCACGCGTATCTGGTGAGTTTTTGCAAGCTCGGCTTAATGGAGCAAGACGCGGTAACCGGGCGCTATGACCTCGGCCCGCTGGCGCTGGAGCTGGGGCTCGTGAGTCTCAATCGGCTTGACGCTGTAAGAATCGCTACCGCAGAAATGGCCGGGCTCTCAGCGCGGATCGGGCATTCGACGGCGATAGCGGTGTGGGGCAACTACGGCCCGACCATCGTGCGCTTCGAGCAAGCGGTGCGCCCGATCCACGTGAACATGCGCACCGGCACGGTGATGCAGCTCAACCAAACGGCAACCGGGCTGGTGTTCGCGGCTTACGTCTCTGCTGCGCAGATCGATGCGGCACTCATAGCGACCGCGCCTGATGCAAAGAGCCGTAGCGCCAGCAAGCGCGCGCTCGCGGAGTTGGCGGGCGAATTGGCGAATGTGCGCCAACGCGGACTCGCGCGCGCGCAAGGCAATCCGGTGCCGGGCGTGAACGCTTTTTCTGCGCCAGTGTTTGACTACAGCGGCGAGATCGCGCTCGCGCTTACTGCGCTCGGGCCAGCTGCCGAATTTGATTCGACGTGGACAAGCCCAATTGCCAAGGAAGTCCAAGTCACGGCGCGCGCGATTTCTCAACGGTTGGGGTTTCGCGGGGAAAAATAGCCTCAAACGCTGTTTAACAACTTTTTAGCTCAACCGACAGCCAGGTGGTCGTTAGAGGCACTTTTTATCAATTGTCGATATTAAGAAAAATAACGCTGAAACGACCGCCAGGAAGTCGCTTGCGCCAAAAAGCTGTATATGGCGTTATCCGAATCGTCGCGGTGCGGCGCCTCCGTCGCGCGCGAGTTCCTTAGCGACCGTTCGCTTTGCGCCACGCCGCAAATTCGACATTCGTTTGCGGATCGGTTGGCGGATAAAGGCCGAGGATGCCCCGGTTGTGCTTCTGCACCATCTCGGTCACGAAATCTTCAAACGCCGTCATCTGGAAGGCTTCTTCTGCAATCTCGTCGACGATGTTCGCCGGGATGACGGTCACGCCTTCACGATCACCCACCATCACGTCGCCCGGCCACACAGCAACGTCGCCGCAACCGATCGGCACATTGATGTCGAGCGCTTGATGCAGCGTTAAATTTGTTGGCGCGCTCGGACGATGGTGATACGCGGGAAACGGCAGCGCAGCGATTTCCGGTGAATCACGGAATCCGCCGTCCGTCACGACGCCAGCGCAACCGCGCGCTAGTAAACGTGACACGAGAATCGAACCGGCCGACGCCGCACGCGCGTCTTTGCGGCTGTCGATCACCATCACCGAACCGGGAGGACATTGTTCAACGGCCACGCGCTGTGGGTGAGTGCGATCTTGAAATACGCTGATCGGATTCAAGTCTTCGCGCGCCGGGATGTATCGGAGCGTGAACGCTTCGCCCACCATGTTTGGCAGCGTGCGCTGAAGGTCGGTGTTAACGGGTCGAACGTTTTGAATGAACTGATTGCGCAGGCCGCGTTTGAACAGGGCAGTGCACAGTGTCGCCGCGCTGATGCTGGAAAGTTTGGCTCGGGTTTCGGATTTCAGTGCCATGAAGTTGCTCCGCGAAAATTTGGGTCGGATGAGCGACCGCGTGAACGGGTTATTTGTGGGAGCGGCGGAAGCCGCGAAACCGGGTTTTCGCGGCTTCCGCCGCTCCCACAGTTTCCGCTCGTGCCGCGTGCTCGGTCTATCTCAATAAATCACTGGTTCGCTCACTGGCGCGCC
>DAINAJ010000199.1:0-5172 GCA_036733505.1 Casimicrobium sp. | reverse complement strand
GGGCACGCCTGCGGCGCCGTTGAGCGGTACGTCGGTCACGGGGCCGCGCAACCACCAATTGCCGGCTCCCGCTACACCGTTAGTAAAGATGCGCATGGACGTCGCACTGGTGTCGCCCATCACGTAGAAAAGGGTCGAGGACGCGCCGATGTCACTTGTGAAGAACGAGATCGACCATGAGCCGGTCAAGCTCGTTGCCCAGCCAGTGTTGATGTAATCTGTTGTTGAGCTTACACCCGTACCGACGGCTGCTTTTAGTGCCGTGGTGCCCATCGTGGCGTTTTGCGTGATGCCACCGTTGATCGTTCCGGTCGCCGTTCCTGCGGGCGGGGCTGAGGCGTTATTGGTTACGCTCGTGCCCGTTTCGTTAAATTTGTAGTGCAGGATTTCGGGGACGGGCTGGGCGGAGGCGAGTGAGACTGCGCCGAGCAGCGCCCCGAAGGCCAGCCAGCAGCGCCGCGCGACCGTCGAGCGCGCGGGTGCGGTCGAAGGCGCCTGTTTGCGTGCATCCACGCCAGACGTACCAAAAATTGACATAAACATTGTGACTCCCCGTGTGTGCGTTTGTGTAACCGAACTTTTCGTTTTTATCGACCGGCAGCGCCGAGTGATGTGCTCACTTTGGTCGCTTTCTGACAAGCCCGACGACCCAGATTTTTCCTAGTTTAACGGAGGCTGAACGCGATGCAAAGCGGGGCGGTAAGGCTATGAATGGCCAGAGCTAACCGTAGGCACGGCCTTGGCCACGCCTTTCGGTTGCGCCAAGCGCGCTAAGTCGTCGCCCACCATTCGACGGTTTCGCGCTAATTGCCCGAGCCTGTGCTTCGCGCCATCTTTGTCCGCTGTGGCGTCGAGGGGGCGCAGGTGATCTTGCCAGTTGCGCTGACTTCGTTCTTCGTCAATGTGCCTTTGGGGCGCGGCTGGCTGTCGATGTAACACGCTAAATCAAAGGCTTCTTGAGTGCTGATTTCGCCGCCGGAGTGCAGCGGCATATTGCCGTAGATGAACGGCGCGAGGTCGCTCGCGCTGTTCATGCCTGCACTTGAATTAAACGATTGATTTCCCCACAGCGCGGGACGGTAGTACGTGTTGTCTTGGTAGCGGCCTTCGCCGTTTTTGCCGTGGCAGAAAGCGCATTTCTGCACGTAAATCTGGCCGCCGCGCGCCGCCACACCTTGGCCGCTTCCGACATCTGGGAAGGCCGCAGCCGGTTTCGGGATGTGGTGCGGATTGTTGGCGGGGTCGGTGAGCCAATCCATGTACGCGATGAGGCCGCTCATTGCGGTGTTGTCTTTGCAATGGCCTTTTGCGTCTGGCGTGCAAAGTTTCTTGCCGTTAAGACTGTTGGTGAAACATTGGTTGATGCGGCCCGCGATGCCGCCTTTCGCGAGCATGGGTGGCGTGGAATACTTTGCGGTCATGCCTTGCCACCACGACGCACGCGGATTGCGACCAGCGTCCAAGTGGCAACTAGTGCAGTGAAGTTTCGCGCCGACGTTGGAGGGCAATTCGACGTACGTATTAGTTGCTACGCGTAGCCCAACGCACTTTGGGTCGGTGCTGGAAGGTGTGCAACTTGCGGCGAGCGAGGCGAGCTTGGGCGAGGGCGTGAGCTTGGGCTGCGCGAGGCCGAGTGTGAAGGTGAAGTCCGACGAGACGAATCCACGATCGTTCGGATCAAGGCTTGCGTGCCGGCGCGTGCGCGCCATCGCGTGACAACCCATGCAGCTTGACGTGCCCTGAATGAATGATTCGAGCGTGGTGTTGCCAAGCAGAGCAGGCAACACCGAAAACGCGGTGTGCGGAGCGTTGGCGGGCTGGGTGCCGGGCACCGGCCATTGCGTGTTTACCAATTGGTAGTTGGCATAGCGCGTGTCGCGCAGGCCGGACTGCATGGCGAGATTGAGCGAGGCGACGTTGTCGGTGGCATCGTTCGGATTGGCGCATGCAGGGTTCTGGTTTGGTATCGGAATTTCTCGACAGATTTGACTGGGCGTGTTTCCCAGCGTTTGTTGGTTAGCGTTGTTGAGACCTTGCGCGGGATTCCAGTAGGTTGACGGGGCAACGGCCGCCGCGGCCGCTGTGGGTTTCAGTACGCCGGAAACAGGCGCTGGCGGCACGGGGCAAGACCCCGCGGGCACGTTGTCTTGTTGCTCAAAAGTAGACCAGAGCCACTGCGGCGCGCTGTTGGTTTTGCTCATGAGATGAAAGCCCGTTAAGCCCATCGCTTTCACGGCGCATGTGGGGTTGGCGTCGGTGGGAGCGGCATCACACACACACGCGTTCACGGTATGAAAGCGTGCGGCTTCGGAGGCATTGACGGGTGTCCATGCGGCCTTGACGATCATGCTTCCGGAAGGAAAGCGCACCGTATTGACGGAGGCTTGTCGCCTGCCGTCCCACCATTGATTCTCGGGAGCGCTGATGGCGTCATAGGCGGTGCGGTTCATGCGCACTTCGTAGCGCGTTAGCTCGCCGCGCTGATTCTTTAGCGTGATGGGGCGAGTGATCGTCGCACCGGTGGGCTGTTCGATATCGGAGAGCAAATCGTCAACTTTGCTCGTGCGGTAGAGCACGCGGTCCACCGCAACGCCGCTATTGCCACACTGCGCGGGAAAGGTGCTCGGTGCGTTCCACGCTAGCGGAGGGATCGGATTGCCCGCTGTGTCGGTACGAAAAATTTCACTCGTTTCGCGCCATGTTTCCCAGACCGTTGGGCCGGGCGCACCAAGCTTGACGGCGGCGTCTGGCACGCCGCGTTCTGTCTTTGAGGCGGGCCAATGCAAACCAACAAAGGCTTGCCACGAAAAGATATTGGTTGCGCGTTGCACAGAATATCGCGGGAACGCAGACAGCGAAATTTGCGTATCAGTGGGTACAGCGCAACTTATCTGCGGAGGCGCGAGCGGCCGCCCGCACAGCGGCGTGACGTGAACGTTGGGGCCGACGCATTGCGGGCTTGCCGCGTCGGCGGTGAACGCAATGGCGCCCAGCGAGAAGCATGCAGCCAACGTATTGACGAGCAGTCGGTTGCGTAAAGTGTCGGTGTGTGAGCTAGCGAAAAGTTTGAGCATCGCGAATGCCTTGTGTCGTGTGGGTTAGGAATATCTGGTTGCACGCCGTGTGCAACGTGAGACGCAGCGGAGCAGAGTAGCGGTTGGGTAGCAGTGCTGGCGTGTCGGTCGAGAGGTCCTACCGATACTTCGCGTTCACCATCGCTTGATAGGTCGTGGAATGGTGCTGTTGCAGCGCTTGCGCAGCCCAGATGTTGCTATCAATGATCGAGTTGTCGAAGGTGCCCGGCAGTAACAAACCCGGCTGCGGTTGTGCGTAGCCAATCTTGGCGCTTGCGGCATCACTAAACAAGTCTTTGATCAGATCACTCTCCGGAAAGCCCCAAGAGAGGCCGTTCGATGCGTAGATTTTTTGCACGCCTGATTGCGACCACCACATGAGCGGCGCGATATCAAGGCTGTTTTGAATGCGCCACGGAAAGCCCTGATTGTTTGGGATGATGCTGTTGAAGTATTGGTTGAATCCGGTGCCACCGGGTGTGAGACCAGCGAACGACCACAGCGCCATGTTGCTAATGGTTCCGCCGTTGTAGACCGTCGCATTGAGGTATGCAAACATCGGCGGCGTGAGAGTGCCGCCGAGGCTGTGGCCGGTGACGAACAGGTAGCTCGGCTTCGATTTGACGAGAAACTGAACCAACGAAAGGCCGGTCGTGGGGTCGGACAAATCGAGCAAGTCGGACATGCCGTTGAATGTGCCCTGTGAAACGAGTGCCGTCGCTGGAATGCTTTTTGGTTTGCCTTGCAAATTGCCGAGCGGTTGTGATGCGTCCACATCAAAATCTTGTAGCAACCATGTGCTGAGGCTCAAAAAGTCTGTACCGCGAATGACGACGTAATACTCGCCTGTGCTCGCTTTTGCGGCCACGTACATCAAGCTATACGGCACGCCGGTAATCTTCGAAACGCATTCGGCTGGGCCCCATACGACGCTAACGTCCGTTTGTTGCGAGACTTGCGCGGCGATGCTGCCGGTGTCGCTGTAAGAGATGACGCACAGCGCGACGGCCGTTTTGGGGTAGTAGTTGTAGCTGCTGCCTACGAGATCCATCACGTTCATGTGCTGCTCCGCTTCGCTGGGTAGGGGTGACGAACGGCGCGGTCTGCACCGGCGGTGCGACGTCGCGCGAGGAGCGAAGCTTGCGCCGCGGAGTGCGGCGATGTCAAGAATATTCTTAGGGCCAAGGCCCGTACAACTTTTGCGCGCCAACCGCTGTGCTGTTTAGCATGCGGCGCAATTAGGCAACTTGTTGACTATAAGCGCAAAAGGCCTGAAACTACCGTGCAGAAGCGGTTTAAGCAGTAAAGCTGTTGCGCGCTTAGCGATACAACTGCGGCGATCGCGAGTGTCGATTTGACCGCGAACGACAGCGCACGCCTCCCGACGCCCGCTGTTTCGGACGGAGCGTTACTTCGCCGTCGGCATCACAAATTCAGCGCCCTTGCCGATGCTCTCGGGCCAGCGCTGCATGATGCTTTTTTGCTTCGTGTAGAAACGCACACCTTCTTCGCCGTACGCGTGCATATCGCCGAACAGCGAACGCTTCCAGCCGCCGAATCCGTGCCACGCCATCGGCACCGGGATCGGCACGTTGATGCCCACCATGCCGACTTCAATGCGGCGCGCAAACTCGCGAGCCACGTTGCCGTCGCGCGTGAAGCAGCTCACGCCGTTGCCGAATTCGTGCGCGTTGATGAGCTTCACTGCCGCCGCGAAATCGGGCACGCGAACGCATGACAGCACCGGGCCAAAAATCTCTTCTTTGTAGATGCGCATGTCGGGCGTCACGTTGTCAAACAACGTACCGCCAAGCCAAAAGCCTTGCTCGTGGCCGGGCACTTTGAAGCCGCGGCCGTCGACGAGTAATTTCGCGCCAGACTTCACGCCGTCTTCGATATAGCCGGTGATACGCGCGAGTGCCGCACCGGTGACGATGGGGCCCATTTCTGCGTCGAGTTCCACGCCGTTTTTGATCTTCAACGTCTTCGTGCGCTCTATGAGCTTTGGCATGATCTTGTCGGCTGCGTCGCCCACCAGAACCGCGACGCTGATGGCCATGCAGCGCTCGCCCGCCGAGCCGTATGCCGAACCGACAAG
>DAINAJ010000198.1:0-5252 GCA_036733505.1 Casimicrobium sp. | reverse complement strand
TTCGGAGTCTTCGGTGGTGGTGGTGGCGGCGGTGGTGGCGGAGGTGGCGGAAGCTTGACCTCCTCCACGATCTTGGCCTCCAGCGGCTTCTTAATCACATCAACGGCTTTGCGCGCGAGGCCAGTGACCAGCGCGTAGACGATGAAGGCATGCAAAGCAATCACGGCAAATACTGCAATCGTGCGCTTGTTTGAGCTTGCGGGTTTGTAGGTGTAATCCATTCGTTTGAGCGCTTTCTGTGCTTCAGCTTTTGGCGGCGTGCGCTTAAAGGAATTGCTCGTGACCGAGGATACCCATCTTGACGAGCCCAATACGTTGTGTGGCCGCCATGACGTAGGCCACCATTTCGTACTTTGCAAGCTTATTGGGACGGAGGTGTATCTCAGGCTGCACGGCTTGAGCCGCGGCGCTGGTCATCTTTGCTTCGAGCTCTGCTCGACTGTTCATGAGTGCGCCGTTCCAATAGACAAGGCTCTTCTCGTCAATATCGAGTTTCACGACTTCCGGTTCCGTGAGCGGCTTGTTGACGCTTGGTGGCGGCATGTTCATATTGATCGAGTGCAACTGCACCGGAATCGTGATGATGAGCATCACAATCAGCACCAACATGACGTCAATCAGCGGCGTGGTATTGAGGTCAACCATGACTTCGGGATCGGCGTTGCCGCCGCCCGAATTTCCCAGGTTCATTCCCATAGGTTTGTGTCCTTAGAGGGTATGGCGCATCAGGCGAGGATCACTCGCCTTTGGCCGCGGGTTCAGTCAAAAATGCAATCTTCGAAATGCCCGCCGAACGGGCTGCGAAGATGACCCGACCCACACCATCGTACGTGGCGGTCAGGTCCCCCCGAATATGAACTTCGGGCTGTGGATCCATCTTCGAGACCTTTTTGAGGCGGTCGGTCAAGTCTCGGATGTCCACAATCGGCGTGTCGTACATGAACATCTTGCTGTCGGCGTTAACCGAGATCACGATGTTTTCTGGTTTGGACTCGCGGATCTGTATCTCTTCCTTCGGAAGCTCCACCTTGATCGAGGTGGTGACCACCGGAATGGTGATGAGGAAGATGATCAACATTACCAACATCACGTCCACTAAGGGAGTGGTGTTAATGGTGGAGTTGACCTGATCTTCGTCGCCATCGGCGCTGCCAACGTTCATGCCCATAAGAAAGGCTCCTGTCGTCTGTTAATTTGTGTCGACAGGGTTATTTCTTGCCGCTCGAAGCGAGCAGTACGCTATGGAGGTCAGAACCGAAGTGGCGCACTTTGTCCATCGTGGTTTTGTTCTTACGCACGATGAAGTTGTAGCCCAATACTGCTGGAACAGCGACGGCGAGGCCGATCGCGGTCATGATGAGCGCTTCGCCCACGGGACCAGCGACCTTATCGATTGAGGCTTGACCCGACACGCCAATTTTTACGAGCGCGTTGTAGATACCCCATACCGTGCCGAACAAGCCCACAAACGGAGCGGTCGAACCCACCGTCGCGAGAAATGCCAGGCCGTTTTGCAGGTTGCTTTGCACGCTATCCGTCGCGCGTTGGATGGATTGCGACAGCCAATCTGCGAAGCCGATGTGGGCGAGAAGACCTTCGTGCTTTTTGCTTGCTTCGAGACCAGCTTCAGCAAGGAAGCGGAAAGGGCTCTGCTCCTTAAGCGCTTGAGCACCTTGAGCTACCGACGGTGCGGACCAGAACGTTTGATCAGCCTCTTTGGCGAGGCGACTAACTTTCGCAAGCTCAAGCAACTTGGAAACCATGATGTACCACGTGCCTACGGACATGATGATCATGATGATCAGCGTGGTTTTAGCAACGATGTCGCCTTCGTTCCAAAGCGCTTTGATGCCGTAGGGGTTCTCTACTTTCTCGACCGTCGTCTTTCCGGGTTGGAAACCCGCTGGAGCTGCGGGAGCTGCGGGAGCTGGGGCAGCGGGGGCTGCAACCGCTGGGGCCGCCGCTTGGGTGGCGCTGGTGGCAGCAGGCGCAGGGCTGGTGGCCGGAGCCTGTGCGAAAGCCACCGACATGGGCGCGCTGATCAGCGAAACGCACAAAACGGTAGTTGCCACTGTCGCGCTGGTGGCGCGGTTAACGTAAGTCACGAACTTGTTGGACACGGATAGCTCCTTGGACCTTGGTGGCGTCACGAATCGCGGTAGCGGTACGTGACGATTTGATTGAGATGGTGAGAATGTAACTCAGCGACAAACTACGCGCTACAACAGGTTTCGACGCCTACAGCGAGCGCAGTCGTTGGCGGCGTGAAATCAAACGCGTTGCTCGCGCGAAATTGTCGAATTATTGAGAATCGCTACGGCAAGGAATCTGTGACCGCGCGCGCGGAACGACAAACTCGTGCGACTCATCCGCGACTAGATCTAAGCCACGGTACTTGTGTGACACGATTGCAAAGTGAACCCTAGAAAAGAAACGCGCCACCCGAAGGTGACGCGTTTGATGCGCGCTACGCGCCGACGTCGTTACTTAAACGTGTACGCAAGGCGACCGTAGAACGTGCGACCACGTGGATCGGTGTAGCGATTGTCGTAGCCGAGTTGATGACCACCCACAACTTTGACGCTCAGTGGCGGATCTTGGTCGAGCAGGTTCAAAACACCCAAGCTCAAGCGCAGGTTTTTGTTGTGTTGGTAAACAGTCTGCCAGTCGATGGTGGTGTATGAACCCACTTGGCGGCGAATGTCCACGCAATCGCCGTTAGCGTCGGAAATGAAGCAGTCATCAGCCGAGTGGAACTGATCGCCATAGCCAGATTTGTAGTTAACAGTCGCGCTATGCGTCCACTTGCCGTACTCAAGCGTGTTGATCCAACGTCCGACGAAGCGGAAAGACACTGCGCCGTCGTTGAAGTTGCCCAAGTCAGTGAAGTACGCACCGTTACGCTCGCGCTGATACTGATTCTTAATCAGGTATGTTGCCAGCGCCTGCGAAGTCCACGTACCGAGGCCGGTCTTGAAGCGCAATGCGACATCGAGGTCCAAACCGGATGTCTTTTGCTGACCGAGGTTCTCGTTCTTTAGAAGAATCGCAAGGTCGGTCGAGCCGGAGGTTGGATCGGTGTATGTCGTGAACAGGTGACGATATGTGACCGGGTTCCCGAAAATCACGCTCTCGTCAAGCTGGCCGATACGATCTTTCAGATTAATCGCCCAGTAATCGATGCCGATGGAAGCCATTGGCGATGGCTCAAGGCGGATTCCGAGGTTGAATTGTTCTGATTTTTCAGGCTTAAGGCTCGGAGTGCCTTCAGCAAACACGTTGTACTGGGTCGATCCCGGCACGCAGTACCGAGCCATTGCGTCAGTGGCTGCAAATGGGCAGGAGTACGAACCGCCCGTGACGCCGTAAAGCTGGTTGATCGAGGAGACTTGTGCAACGCTTGGCGCCTTGAAGCCGCTGCCGACCGAGCCACGCACCATGATTTGCTTCGTGGGCTGCCAACGACCGGCGAGCTTGAAGTTCGTGGTGCCGCCAATATCCGAATAACGATCATGACGGAGCGCGCCGCTCAGTTCGAAAGATTTCGTCACAGGAACCGCAAGTTCAGCAAACGCACCCCACGAGTTGCGCGACAGATCGTACGGACGCTCCGCGGCGCTATCTCCCGCGATGACATTGCCTTTGGCTTGGGCAATGTCAGATGGCGAGTAGCTGTTCGACTCACGACGGTAGTCCGCACCGACGGCCACCATCGCGGCACCGCCAGGCGCATTGAACAGTTCGCGTGAAGCTTTCAGGTCAAGCATGGTCAAGCCAGTGTCGGCCGATTTGTAAACACCGTTATAAACGGCGCCAGCAATGGTTGCCTGTCCGGCGGCCGACTGCTTACCCGGTTCAACGAACGGATTGAGCGTTCCAGCGCTAAGCGCGGCAAGCAACTCGTTCGATTTGAGCCAGCCCGCGACGTAGGTTTCGGTCCACTTGTTCTGAGAGTGAGTCAACGCAGCGTTGTAGTCCCAACCGGCCACGTTGCCCTTGCTGCCGAACGCGAAATGCGTTGCCTTGCCCACGTCCTGGGTCGTGCGGTTGGCCGCGTCCGACATACGCCAACGGACGGTCACATTGTCTTGGTAGCCGAGTGACGCAGGCACGCCGTAGAACGGGCTGGTTGTTGCGATCGGAATGTCAACCGGTGGCGCAGCGATGCGCGAGACCAGCTTCGATTCTGAGTAGAGCAATTCGCCGAAGAGCGTGTGGTTTGCGTTGAGACGCTTGGTGAAGTTCGCCATACCGCTGGTACGCGTCTGCTCTGGGTAAATCTCCAACGTAGAGGCGTAGTCGAAGAAGCACTGCTTTCCAATCGCTACATGGCGGTCAGGGCACTTGCCATTGACCATGAAGTAGGGGTTGCGTGCGCCGAGTGCTTCCGCATCGCGATCTGAGGATGGGCGGATGTTGCCTGGAATGCTTCGGCTCGAGCCGTTAAAGAAGTCGTAGGTTTGGCCGTTGTGCTGGAACGAAATGATGCCTGTGCGCGAGAAGTCGCGTTGATCAGCGCGCAGTTGCTCGCGATCGTTGTGCGTCAGCGCGAGCAGCACGTTGTAGCCGTCCTTCTGCAGGTCACCAAAACCGGCGGTTGCGGAGATAGTCATCTCCTTTGAGCCGGACTTTTGTGGCGAGAAATACGAAGCCGCGACGTCAATGCCTGTGTAGGTCGATTTGGTGATGAAGTTCACCACACCGGCGATGGCGTCCGTACCGTAGAGCGTCGATGCGCCGTCGGTGAGGATTTCAACGCGTTCAATTGCCGACAACGGCAGCAAGTTCAAGTCAATGCCCTGTCCTGCACCGGTCAGCGTTTGGCCTGCGTAATCTGCCATGCGGCGACCATTAAGCAAGACCAGCGTGCGCTGCGAACCCAGACCACGCAGCGAAGCCGACGACAGACCGCCACCGCCGCCACCGACCGATGTAGATGCCTCAGTGAAGCCCTGCATCGACGGCAGTTTTTGGATCAATTCGGTTACTGACGTCGCGCCGGTGCGTTCGATGTCCTTCTTGGTCATCACCATGATCGGAAGCGCGGTTTCAGACTCAATGCGTTTGATCGCAGAGCCGGTAATTTCTACGCGTTCAACCTTTTGCGGTTCGCTGGACTGCGCGTAGGCCGCGCCAGATACAGCCATGACAGCCATTGCGTTGATAACGGCAATGGCGATGTGCTTTCGTTTAATTTCCATAAAGTACCCCGAAAGATGACAAATTGATGACTCGGTGATTCTGCACGAGTG
>DAINAJ010000197.1:0-5287 GCA_036733505.1 Casimicrobium sp. | reverse complement strand
GCTGACGCTGACCGAGGGAAAGTATCACCAAGTCAAACGCATGCTCGCCGCCGTGGGCAATCGCGTGGAGGCGCTGCACCGTTCGCAAATTGGCGGTTTGAAGCTCGATCCAGCGCTTGCGCTCGGTGAGTGGCGGTGGCTTACTGCGGATGATTTAGCGCAGATTAGCAATCCTAGACCAGTTTTGTAGGCGCGGACTCGGCCGCGCTTGTGTCCGGTTTCTGCTCATGCGACTGAGCGACGCCAAGTCGTCGCCTACAAGTCGGGCCGCGAGGCGACGCCAAATCGTCGCCTACAACGCGACGCTTGACGCATATTGGCGCGGACGTGGCTGCATTACGCGTACACGCGCGTGACGATCTCGGCCACACACGCCGGTTTCGCGTGGCCTTCGATCTCGATGGTGGTTTCCCACACCATCTGTACGCCGCCTTTAATTTCCTCGGTTTCGAGCAATTTGAAGCGAGCGCGCACGCGCGAATCCACCTTAACGGGCGCCATGAACCGGACGCGATTGGTGCCGTAGTTCACGCCCATTTTGATGTCGACGTATTCCATGCATTGATCTTTGAACAGCGGCACCAGCGAGAGCGTCAGATAGCCGTGCGCGATGGTCGTGCCGAAGGGGGATTCCTTCGCGGCGCGCTCAGCGTCAATGTGAATCCATTGATGGTCACCTGTGGCGTCGGCGAATTGGTTGATGCGCTCTTGCGTGACGGTGACCCAGTCAGACGGGCCGACTTCGCGGCCGAGCCAATCAGAAATAGTGGCGAGAGAGAGACGTGTTTTCATAGCGGAAAGTGTAGCGGGTGCGTGGGTTGTGGGCCAATGCCGTTTGCCGAGACTTCCGGTGGGCGCGGGTTTGGTCCAGTTGTGTTGGCTTGCGGGGTAGGCGACGACGTGGCGTCGCTCGATGCAGGCTGCGACGGTCTTGACGCAGGGCATTTCAAGGGGATTTCCGTTATATGACTTTTCACCACAAACGACGGACAGGCGGTGATTGCAGCCAGAAAATGTACATAGTCGACTATGTAGAAAAAAATAGGTAATTATCCCTTGACAGCAAGTACGGATATATGTACAGTTACGTCTAACGACAGTAGGTGCATAAATGAAATACCCGTTTCAAGACTTCAAGGCCGATTTTCCAAACGATGATGCTTGCTTAGATCGCATCCTCGCGCTTCGTTACGGCGAGCGTCCAGTTTGCCCTTCTTGCGGCAAATCCTCGAAGCTGCACCGTGTCGCTGGTCGCCGCGCTTATGCTTGCCAGCACTGCGGCCATCATGTTTATCCGTGTGTCGGAACCCCATTCGAGAAGTCCAGCACTCCGCTGACTCTCTGGTTCCATGCGATGTATCTGATGACCTCTACGCGCAATGGTGTTGCCGCCAAAGAGCTAGAGCGTCAATTGGGCGTTACCTACAAAACAGCGTGGCGCATGGGTCACGAGCTTCGCAAGCTCATGGCCGACGGATTCAGCAAAGCAACCCCACCAACACCACTTAGCGGCCATGTAGAAGTTGACGAAACCTACGTTGGCGGCGTCGCTAAAGGAAAGCGCGGACGCGGTGCCAAACACAAAACTATCGTTGTCGGCATCGTTGAGCGCGGCGGCAATGTCCGCACCAAAATCGTTAAGGACGTGAAGCGCGACACGCTGGTTAAGGTCGTTACCAACAACGTAGAACCCGGCACCATCGTTTCAACGGATGAGCTTCTTAGCTATCGCACTCTGCCAGTCCACGGCTACAAACATGGAACAGTTCGCCATAGCTCGTGGCAGTGGGTGAACGATATTCACCACACGAACAGCATCGAAGGCTTTTGGTCAATCCTCAAGCGCGGCATCCGCAGCACTCACGTTCACGTTTCCCGTAAGTACCTGCAAAACTACGCGAACGAGTTTGCGTTCCGCTACAACAACCGTAAAGCTGGCGGCGATATGTTCAATGTGATGCTCGCCAAGACTTCCGGAAAGTAGGCGCTGAAAAATCCGGCTTGCGGGCCGGTTTTTAACTCTAAGTAATTCTCATCCTAAGTACGACAACTTCATTTTCATCGTACGTATAGACAAGCGTCAGAGTCGGGAGCCCATAAGCCACATTTCGTGGGTCGCTCTTAACTAGACGCGCGCCTTGCTGCCCGTCTATTTCCACTGAGTCGGAAATAGGGTCTCTCGCAAGCCTCCATTTCCAGCCGTCCCAAAGCTCCTCAAAGCGTTGGTTTAACGTGCATTGTTTTGCTATTTCAGCGACGACAGAATCGTCTTCAACAATGGTTCTAGCGTGTATCGGAGTACCAGCGGCGTTTGTCATTCCGCCATTTTACGCGGCTACAAGCTCTTTATTCGCCCACGCTAGATCGGTCTCGTCAATTTCGCCCGCAGTTGAAGCAAAAACGGCCTCATAAGGCATTACTTCGCCCATTTGGGCTATCTGCCAGATGATGTCGTGAGTCTCTTCGCTTACTGAGCGCGCTGTGTGATTCATGCATACATGCTCGAACGCTTCATCAATTAACTTGATCTCGTCCGCTGAAAACTGCGAGACAGAACAGTCTTCTATTGCTATGTACTCGTTCTTCACAAAGCCAAAATGATCAACTTTGCCACGGGCAATCTTCCCGTCTGCCACTAGAGCATCTATAGCCGACAAAACGTGCTTTGGCACCGGCCCATATTGACGTTTAACGTACACCTCACCGGTAATCGAACGACCAAGAACCTTGTAGGCCACAACATCCGAATACCAAAGAACCTTGTTGAGCTTGATAGCGCCTAGCACAGACGACTTTCCGCTCGCCTTTTCGCAAACGTAGTGGACAAGGCTCTTAAACTTTTCGAACTCGAACTTCATTGCATTTTTCATAGATAGCCCCTATTCGGGCGAACGTACCTGCACCGCTCGTTTGAGCAGCACATCAAAATCTTCCTTATGCGACTCGTTGTCGGGCTGTTTAGCCTTCGAGTCTTGCGCGCTTCCTTCGCGCTCGTCCAGACGTAGAACGTCCGGTTTCCTATCAAGTTCACTCATTGCTTTCCCTCCAGATGAATGAACGTCCGTAAGCGACGGACGGCGCGTATACCACAACGTACATGGTGGCTCACGGAGCACTTATCCACAGAATGATACGCTAGATTTCTTACGTTTTGCTACGTGAAAACTCTAACGAGCACAAGTAACGACTTCGGGGTCAACTTTTCATCCACAGAGTTATCCTAACTAGGGTTATCCCTTAATACTTGGCGCGAAGGGATAATTACCAAAAAATATGCCAAACGACCACCAGGCTGTCGTTACGGCTAAAAAGCTGTTGCCCACGTTTTGCTGACCGCGGCGACCATCACTCACGCAAGAACGCGCGAATCACCGCGTTCACTTCATCGGCGTGTTCGCGCGCCACCCAATGGCCTGCGCCCGCGACGCGATGAATGCGCACGTCCGGTACGTGCGTCTCGATGCCGTCGAGTAACACCGGATGCAACGCTCGGTCGCCCGTGCCCCAGATAATTTGCGTGGGCACTCTGACGTGAAACTGTTCGGGCTTTAACGCGGTGGCAACGGCTGCAGCGCGGCCGGGCTCGTCGGGCGTATCAGGACGCAACGGCGACACGCGATAGAGATTGCAGCCGCCGGTGAGGCCGCGCTGCCAACACGCGCGATACTCGGCGCGCTCGGCCTCGCTCATGGCATCGAGCATGGCGAAGAGGCGCTTGAAATCGTTTTCGGCAAGTGCCTCTTCCGCGCCGGGACGTCGCAGCCAATTCATGTACTGACTCGAGTCTTGCTGCGCGTGGTCCGTCGCGAGTGCTTTGGCAAAGGTCACCGTATGCGGAGAATTGATGACTACGAAGCGTCGCATCGTTTCCGGAAATTGCGCCGCCAACCCCCACGCCACCGCGCCGCCCCAGTCGTGCGCGATCACGGCCTCCACCGGCGCGCCCAGCGCGTCAATCACTGCCCGCAAATCGTTGATGAGAAGTGCGGCTTTGTACGAAGGCACATCGAGCGGCTGCGTGGACAAATTGAACCCGCGCATATCAATCGCCACGCAGCGGTACTCGTTAGAGAGCGCTTCAAGCTGCCGTCGCCACGTAAACCAAAACTCCGGAAAACCATGCACAAACAAGAGCGTCGGCGCGTCCGCAGGACCGCACACCTTGGCGTGCAAACGAATGCCCGGTGCGGTGTCGAAGAAGTGAGATTCGAGGTTCATCGTCGGAAATGTACTGCACGCCGCCGCCGAATCGTCGCGCCGCTCGCTCCGTTCGCGCAGCGAATCTGCAACTGGCGACGCAAACGTGCAGCTCATCGCACGCCCCTTTCGCGTAGGAATGGCATCGGCAGAATTCATCTCACTGCGATGTCGCAGGCACTTTCGGGGGATAAAACCATGAATCCACTTCGCTACGCCACCCAACCGTTTTCCATTCTGACGCGCGCCATCACCGCGCCGCTGAATTTCATCTTCGTCGTTGGCCTGTGCTTCTTCATTAACTGGATGGTTTCGCCGGGCAATTGGTGGGTGAAATGGGTTGCGTTCGGCATGGGCATCACGGTGATCGTCGCTTGGGCACGCGCGTTCAAGTTGGTGCTCGCCATCGTGGTGCTCGCCGCGATTGGCACGTTCATTTACAAACGTTACGGCGCACAAGCCCGCGCCAAGTACGACGCGTGGCGCAACGAAGGCACACCGAAGCAGCCCGCTGAGGCCGTGCAATACCTCATCGAGAACAAGCCCGCGATGGCGTCGGTGGTTTGAATCCGAAACGCAGCTCTTGAACCGAGCGCAATTGGCACAAAATGCGACGAATCGGCAGCGCGCAGGGAGGGTCCCCGCGCTACGCATTTCGCGCACGCCTCATTTTTTCGGAGAAATAGTTTGAAGCTCTACTACAGCAACGGCGCTTGTTCCCTGTCGCCCCACATCGTTTTGCGCGAAGCGGGCTTGCCATTTGACCTCGTGCGCGCCAGCACGAAGACGCATGCGCTCGACGACGGCACGGACTTCTACACGATCAACCCGAAAGGCTCCGTGCCGCTGCTTGAGCTCGACAACGGCGAGCGTCTTACCGAAGGTCCGGCCATTGTGCAATACATCGCGGATCTAGTGCCAGATCGCCATCTTGCGCCGGCCAACGGCACCTTTGCTCGTTCACGCCTGCAAGAGTT
Organism: Casimicrobium sp.; assembly: GCA_036733505.1. Classification (GTDB taxonomy): domain Bacteria; phylum Pseudomonadota; class Gammaproteobacteria; order Burkholderiales; family Casimicrobiaceae; genus Casimicrobium. Next base: position 113 of record DAINAJ010000197.1, on the reverse strand, counting down.
GCTGAACTTCATCACCAGCGAATTGCACAAAGGCTTCTCGCCATTGTTCAATCCAAAGACGCCGGACGAATACAAAACGATCGCTCGCGAAAACCTCATGAAGCGTTTCGCGT
>DAINAJ010000196.1:0-5316 GCA_036733505.1 Casimicrobium sp. | reverse complement strand
CGCGCTTCACGCCAGACATGGCCACCGACGTGCTCTCGCGCCTCGCGCACCTCACCAGCGCCGCGCTCGCACGCTTCGCAGCGCGCGGGTTTGAGCCATCGGTCGCCTAAATTCAGTGGACAACCGCGCTGCGCTCGATGCCTTCGCCGAAGGTTTAAAAGCACGCGGCGCGGCGCAGACGCAAGCGCGCTACCTACGCGCGTGCGAAGCGCTGATTTCCGCCGCAGGCGACACGCCACTCTCCAAGCTGCAACGCCACGACATTCAACGCGCGCTCGCGAAGCTGCACGCCAAGGGCTTGTCGCCGCGCACCCTAGCCGTCACGCTTTCGGCGTGGCGCGCGTGGTTTCGCTACCTAAGCAAATCCGACGCCGCCATCAACCACACGATTTTCACCGGCATCAAAGCGCCGCGTGCGCCCAAACGCTTGCCCAACGCACTGACCGAAACCGAAGCCGTGCGCTTGGTCGAAGCGCCAGAAGCAGACGACGCAACCGCATCTCCCGCGATCATCGCGCGCGATCAAGCTATGTTTGAAGTGCTCTACGGCTGCGGCATTCGTATCGGCGAACTGGTGGGCTTGAACGTGCAGGACGTTGATCTTTCGAACGGCGAAATGCGCGTGTTTGGCAAAGGCCGTAAAGAGCGTATCGCGCCGCTCGGCGCGCCCGCGATCGCGGCGATCAACGCGTGGCTCGCCGCGCGCACAGCCCCGACGAATTCGGAGGATGGCAACGCGCTCTTCCTCGGCACGCGCGGCGCGCGCATCGCGGCGCCGGTCGTGCGCCGTGCGCTGAAAGCCCGCGCGTTGCAGCAAGGCATCACCTCAAACGTGTACCCACATCGGTTGCGCCACTCGTTCGCGTCGCATGTCTTGCAAAGCTCCGGCGATTTGCGCGCGGTGCAAGAACTCATGGGCCACGCAAGCATCGCCTCCACGCAGGTTTACACGCATCTCGATTTTCAGCATCTCGCGAAGGTCTACGACCAAGCGCATCCACGCGCGCGCAAGAAATAAGGGCTCGTCCGAGCCATTTCTTTTCGCCGTCTGCAGCAGCGTGGTCGCGAATGACCCAGCGTCTAGCGCCGCTCAAATGCAATCGGCGCGCACTCCCGGTCGAGAAGACTGCGATTGCTGTTGGTGGCGTGGCCGCGCGTCCGTGAGTGAGGAAGCGCATTACAGCTTTTAAGCGTTAGCGACTGCTATACGGTTGTTTTGCGCCTATTTTTCTATTAGTCGAGATTTCCAATAAAACGCCTGCAATGACCGCCTGGCGGTCGCTGGAGCGTACAAGCTGTACACCCTTAGTGCAGATGTTGCTCCTCACTACGCCGAGGCGTGCGGCAAGGACTAAGCACCGCTGCGACAAACTTACCGGCTTTCCTGTTGCGCCGTATATTCAAGCCATGACTTCAGCGACGATCAAACTATTCCTTCCGCACGGAGATGCTCGCCGCCTGAGGGTTGGCGAAGTCTCCAACTGGACGGGCAAAGCGTTAGCAGCGCCGCGAACCGAACTCGACGACTTGCTCGCGCGCGACGAAACCGAGAGTTCAGGCGTGTATTTTTTGCTTGGGGTGAACCCCGAAACCGGTGTCAATCTAGCGTACATCGGCGAGGCTGAGGTCATCCGAGATCGGCTGAAGCAACACAAATCGAAAGACTTTTGGACTTCAGTCATTGTTTTCGTCAGCAAGGATGAAAACTTGACGAAGGCGCATATCCGCTATTTGGAAAATCGATTGTTGACGGAGGCGAAGACCGTTGGTCGCTACGCTCTAGAGAACAGCAATTCGAGTAACCCAAAGCTGCCCGAGTCAGATCGCGAAGACATGGAGGTTTATCTTTCGCGCATCCGCCAAGTGTTGCCGGTGCTTGGTTCTGATCTCTTGTCTCCGATAGCCGGATCCGATAAGCCAACGCACCAGCAACCGTTACTCACTTGCAAGATTAAATCCGCCGTGGCGACTGGCCGACGAACCGAAGGCGGATTCGTAGTATTTGCGAAGTCGACCGCCGTGCTTTCGGTAAGACCCTCTGCTTCAAATCAATACCCGAGCACGCTCTCTTTACGTCACAGACTGATTCAAGACAAGGTCCTTGTCGAGCACGAGGGCGTTTACTCGTTCACCAAGGACGTGGAGTTCACGAGCCCGAGCGCGGCCGCCGCCGTAATCCACGGTGGAAGCGCCAATGGATTGACAGCGTGGAAAGATCGGACCGGAAAATCACTTAAGGAGCTAGAAGGCGCGTAGTTCCTGCGAATTTGGCGCCCCTGGATCCGCAAACAGCGCGCGCTCTAGGGCCGCCGTCACCATTACCGCGCTCTCGAAGGCGCGCTGGCAGGTGACGCTGCTCTTCATTACGATGAAGTAGCCCATGCTGACCGTCTGACTGTCGCGTGTTAGTAACAGTTGTTTCGTGAAAAAACTGCGGCGTCGGCGAAGTCGTGGCTCAGATCAATCCGACGCCAGTAGAATTTGCCATCGTTGATTCAAAGTCATGAATTAAGGGGGGAAATTAAAGTGAGAACACCATTTAAGTTTTCGTTCCAACTACTGACTGGCTTGGGTGTGGCGAGCTGTGCTTCGCTGGTTGCCGCCCAATCCAGCAGTGGAGCTGTCCTTACCTACGGCCCTCTCGCCGTCATACCCACCATCGGCGGCGGCCTGCTGATCGCATTGGCGGCACTGCTGATGCTGATTGCGATTCGTCGAATGAAGGATCGCCCCCAATCGGGCACAGGTTTGGCAATCGCCCTTATCGCAACCGTCTCCTTGGCCACGGGTGCTGGTGGGCTCAAGCTGATGGCCGACGCTTATGCCGCAATTCCCGGAGTGCAAATGACTGCCGCCGCCGGCGGTACGCTGAATCTGCCTCCAGGCGAATCGCAAGTGATCAACGCCACGCAAGCGCCCCAGGCGATTAAAAGTATTCAGTTCACTCAAGGTTGTAGCCAGAGAAATCGGGGGCCATCAACGAGCGCCTGCTCCACGTCTTCTGTTCTGGCGCCACAGTCCGCCGGTCAATGTGATATCGAGGTGTTTTGCCCCTGCGCCTACGCTTGGAATCCGAATTTCTATGTTGACTTCAGTGCTGGCGACTTTGTCGGTTCCGGCAACTATTGGAGTGACCAAAGTTGTACCGTCCCGAACGGCAACTTATCGCGTAAATGGGTGTATTCACCCAGCGGACAAGCCAATGCAACGAACATTTGTGTGGCGAATTTGGGGGCGGGCTTTACGGCGATACCGTCGCACGGCCCGCTTGTCTTTGAATGCGTTATCGACTAGTTTGCACGAGTCCTCTCTATTGCTCGCTAACGCGTTCTCTGTGGCCAGCATTAGCCGCCCATGCACCGGGCGTTGCCGATGTGCAAACTAATATCGACGATCGTTCGAAACTCTCGCGCGACAAACCACCTCACCGCGCCCGCATCCGCAACCACCGCGCGCGCACCGGGCGCAGCCAAAGGTAGTTAACGAGCCAGTAGCCGTTTACTGCGAACCAGAGCCCCATGACCGGCAAGCCGATGGCCAGCGGCCAGCCCAGCGATTGCACCCAATCGGTGAGCGCGCTGAACCACGCGGTGGTGCCAAACGTGGCGTCACCGAAGGGTTGCAACTCGTGCTTTCCGGGGATCAGTAGCGCACCGATTTTGAACGCCGCGATGTAGAGCGGGACGATGGTGATCGGGTTTGTGTAGAAGGTCGTGATGACGCCTGCGACGATGTTGCCTCGCAGAAGCGAGCACATCACGATCGTGCCCGCGATTTGCAGCGGGCCTGGAATGAGCCCGCATAACAACCCGATGGCGACACCCATCGCCAGCGGGCGTCGCGTGAACGAGAACAGATCGTGGCGATCAAGCCACGGTTTCGCCCACGCGAGCGAAGGGCGGTCAAGCTCTTGCAACACTCTCGGTTCGAGCGAGCGAAACCAGCGCTTAATTTTCATGAAGGGTGTGTGCCGCTTTTATCTTTGCCGCGCGAGACGTAAAACGACGCGATCATCGAGGAGGCGATTAGACCAGCGGTGACCGCCAGTGCGATGCCAATCGGGATTTTGTAGAAGTCGATGAGCAGCATTTTGGTTCCGATGAAGACGAGCACGAGCGCGAGGCCGTACGCGAGCAGGTGAAAGCGATCCGCAAGGTCTGCGAGCAAAAAGTAGAGCGCGCGAAGTCCCAAGATCGCGAAGATATTGGCCGTGAGCACGATGAACGGATCGTCGGTGATGGCGAAAATGGCTGGAATGGAGTCGACGGCGAAGATCATGTCCGTCACGCCGATCATAATGAGAACGACGAAGAGCGGCGTGTAGTGCTTAACGCCGTTAATCATGGTGGAGAGCTTCTCGCCGTCGAACTGGGTGGTCAGCGTAATGCGTTTGCGGAGAAACTTCAGCACTGGATTTTGTTCGATGTCCGGTTCTTTGCCGGCAGCAAGCCACATCTTGATGCCTGTAATGACCAAGAACGCACCGAACACGTAGAGCACCCAGTGAAATTTGGCCAGCAACCAAGCGCCGGCAAGGATCAGTACCGCGCGCAACACGATGGCACCGATGATGCCCGTGATGAGCGCTCGCTTTTGGTATTCGGCCGGTACCGCGAAGTAGCTAAAGATCATCAAGAAGACGAAGATATTGTCCACTGACAGGCTCTTCTCAACCAAGTAGCCGGTGATGAACTGCATCGACACTTCATTGGCGGTCTCCCGCCCTTGCGAGCCGTTCAGATACCACCACAGCAGCGCAACAAACACGAAGGCCAGCGAGAACCAGAGCACGCTCCAGCCCGCAGCTTCTTTCATTGTGACCTTGTGCGCGCCTTGTTTTTCCATGACCAGCAGATCAATGGCAATTGCGACTACGACAAAGACGGCAAAGCCCGTCCACATCCACCACGTACCAATGGTTTCCATTTGCTTTCTTTCAGAAATGAGGAGGCGGTGAGCAGCTGGGCTTACTCACCGAAGCGCATTCGCGCTGTCCGCTGTTACGTTATTCCGCGCCGGCTTTGAAGGGCAACGCCTCGGTCGGCGCGCTACGCTTCTTGCTCTGCGCATAGATGAACATGCCCAACAATGCCGCTGTCAACAGCGCGCCGCTGAGTTCGTCAAACCACGTGTGCGCTGGCAGGTAAGCTGCGAGCAATTTTTCGTCGAGGATCATCTGCGTTGCGGTCCAGATCAAGACGCCTGCGCCGACGGTGATGATCCACGGACGTTTGTCGACGAGCTTGAGCACCAGCGTCGAGCCCCAAACCATGATCGGCACGCTGATGAGCAAACCGAGTACGACCAGCAGGAAGC
>DAINAJ010000195.1:0-5329 GCA_036733505.1 Casimicrobium sp. | reverse complement strand
GGCGTCACCACGCTCGCGCCAAGCGAAAGCTTCAACACCGCCATCGCGCGCGCAGATCGCGCGCTGTACCGAAGCAAAGCTGAGGGCCGCAATCGCGTGACCGTGATGGCGTGAGCCGAGCGCTGTCTGGATCACGAGTCTGCGCTGCCACCAAATTTCTTTCGAGACTTGGCCGTTAAGCGGACTGCCAGATCGCACCAAAGCAAACGGCCACCCTAAGGTGGCCGTTTTGTTTCATGCAGCGCCGTTTAACGGCTCGCTGATTTACGCGAACGATGCAAGCGCGGCGTTGAGCGTTTTGCTGGGGCGCATGATTGCTTTCACTTTGTCGGCATCGGCCATGTAGTAGCCGCCGATGTCCGCCGGCTTGCCCTGCACCTCAGAGAGTTCGGCAACGATCGCTTGCTCGCCATCGGTGAGGGCTTTAGCCAAACCTGCAAACTTAGCCGCTAGTGCTACGTCTTCTGTTTGCGCAGCGAGCGCTTGCGCCCAATACATCGCTAGGTAGAACTGGCTGCCGCGGTTGTCGAGCTGGCCGGTCTTTGGCGATGGACCTTTGTTATTGTCGAGCAGTTTGCCGGTCGCGGCGTCGAGCGTTTTCGCGAGAATTTTCGCGGCGCTGTTGTTGGTTTTGAGGCCAAGATCTTCCAAGCTCACCGCCAGCGCTAAGAATTCACCAAGCGAATCCCAACGCAGGTGATTTTCTTCAACGAGCTGTTGAACGTGCTTGGGTGCCGAGCCACCGGCGCCGGTTTCGTACATGCCGCCGCCGGCCATCAACGGCACGATGGAGAGCATTTTGGCGCTGGTGCCTAGCTCCATGATCGGGAACAAATCGGTGAGGTAGTCACGCAAGATGTTGCCGGTGACCGAGATGGTGTCGAGGCCGCGAATGACACGCTCGAGCGTGTAGCGCATCGCACGCACTTGCGACATGTGTTGAATATCGAGGCCGGTCGTGTCGTGATCTTTCAGGTACAGCTCAACCTTCTTGATCAGCTCGTTCTCATGGGGGCGATACGGGTCAAGCCAGAAGACGGCCGGTGTATTCGAATTCCGAGCACGGGTCACCGCAAGTTTCACCCAGTCGCGAATCGGCGCATCTTTGCACTGGCACATACGCCAGATGTCGCCCGGCTCCACGTTTTGCGAAAGCAGCACTTCGCCGGTTGCAATGTCAACGATGTTGGCCACACCGGCGTCGGTGATCTCAAACGTTTTGTCGTGTGAGCCGTATTCCTCAGCTTGCTGCGCCATCAGGCCAACGTTCGGCACCGTTCCCATCGTCGTGGGATTAAAGTTGCCGTTGGTCTTGCAGAAGTTGATGATCTCTTGATAGATGCGCGCGAAGGTTGACTCGGGCATCACGGCCTTCACGTCCTTCAGGCGGCCATCCGCGCCCCACATCTTGCCGCCGTTGCGGATCATCGCGGGCATCGACGCGTCAACGATGATGTCGTTTGGCGAATGGAAATTGGTGATGCCTTTGGCGGAATCGACCATCGCGAGCTCTGGGCGATGCTCGTGGCAGGCGTGCAGATCGCGCTTGATTTCGTCGCGCTTGGACTGCGGCAGCGTGGCGATCTTGTCGTACAGATTGGCCATGCCGTTATTCACGTTGACGCCGAGTTCGTCGAAGAGTTTGCCGTGCTTAGCGAATGCGTCTTTGTAGAAAATTTTGACGCAGTGGCCGAATACGATCGGATGCGACACCTTCATCATGGTCGCTTTTACGTGCAGAGAGAACATGACGCCGGTTTTGTGTGCGTCTTCGATTTCCTTTTCGTAGAAATCACAGAGCGCTTTTTTGCTCATGTTCATGCTATCGATCACTTCACCGGCGAGCAGTTTGGTGAGCGGTTTGAGCACAATCGTTTTGCCCGCTGTGGTGACCAATTCCATGCGAACGTCGCGCGCCTTGTCTAGCGTCATCGACTTTTCGCTGTGGTAGAAATCACCGTGCTGCATATGCGACACATGCGATCGCGAGGCTTGGCTCCACTCCGTCATGCTGTGCGGATTTTTGCGTGCGTATTCTTTGACTGCTTTGGGTGCGCGGCGGTCCGAGTTGCCTTCGCGAAGCACGGGATTAACCGCGCTACCCATGCATTTGTTGTAGCGCAGGCGAATCGCTTTTTCTTCGGGCGTTTGTGGCTGCTCAGGGAAGTCGGGCAGTTTGTAGCCTTTGGATTGAAGCTCACGAATGGCCGAAACCAATTGGTTTTGCGACGCGCTGATGTTCGGAAGCTTGATGATGTTGGTGTCGGGCAGCAACGTGAGGCGGCCAAGCTCTGCCAGATTGTCCGGCACTTTCTGCGCGTCGGTCAGGAACTCAGGAAACTCACCCAAGATTCGCGCCGCAACCGAGATGTCGCTTTTCTCTACCGTGATGCCCGCTGGCTTCGTGAAGGTGCGGATGATCGGCAGGAAGGCTGCGGTGGCTAGCGCCGGTGCCTCATCGGTAATGGTGTAGATGATGGTCGGCTGCTTGGTGCTCATCGCTGTCCTTTTGGAATCGAGGTTAGGTCGATACGGCCCGCTTCTGGCGGCATGCCGTAGATACGCATAGGCGAAATTTTGCCTCAAATTGCTTGCAGCGCTCTGACGGGTGTCAATGTGGCCTAACTCCGCTCAAACGCCCGGCAAAAGCGTCGCGGGTGAAATGCCGGGATGTTGCTCGCGCTGAGATCGCTACGCGTTTGTCGTTGGCGCCCGCCCAGCCAATGACCAGAACGTCAAAAGCCGTTCGTTCGATCGTCTTTTTCGGTCTCAGAAAACTCTAATAATTCATCTCACCGTGCAGTAATGCTGACGGCATTTGTTATTACAAATCAATGCGTTACGCGCATTCCAGTCAATTGACACGAGTAAACCCGACGAGCATCGCCGGATGCGCTATTGCGCCACGGAGAGCCCTCATCTACGCTTCGCGCGCTTCTGGCCTCAGCATGTTTTTTGAGGCACTCATCATCTCTAGGATTTCTTCCATGGTCATCGTTTCGTCACGCGTGTTTGCGCACGTGGCTCCGCTTTTTGTCGCCCTGCTCGCCGGTTGTACGTCTGCCCCGCCGGCGCTGGCTCCAACTCCCGCTCCCGCGCCAGTGGCTCGCCCCGCCGTGGTGTTGCCCATTTCGCAGATTGATCGCGGGGTGCAAATCGTGTTGCCCGATACGGTGTTGTTTCAGGTCGGTAAGGCCGATTTGAATGCGGGCGAGAGCGGCCCGTACCTTGATCGTGTCGCACATTTGCTGAAAACAAAGACTAGCAAACGTATCGCCGTCGAAGGCCACACCGACAACACCGGCGCAAGCGCACTCAACCAAAAACTTTCGGAGCAACGCGCCGATTCAGTCGCCAACGCTCTGGTGAGCCGTGGCGTGCCGCAAGAGCGCATCACGCGCAAAGGGTTCTCGTTTAGCCAACCCGCCGCGCCCAATGGTCTCGAAGCGGGCCGCCGCCTCAATCGCCGCACCGAGTTGATTGTGATCGACGAAACCATGAGCAACATCACCCAAGGCGAACCGGCCAACACGTTTGAAGACGCCGCTGCGCGCGTGAAAGCCGCGCTCGAAGCGGCGATGCAAACCGGCAAGGGAAAAGGTTAATGCGCGACGATAACGAAAACGTTTCACGCATCTCACTCGTATCGCGACGCGATAGCCTGCGCGCGCTGGCCGCACTGCCGCTGCTCGCGTCGTCGATAACCAGTGCGCAAGAGCGCAATCGCCGGTCACAGCCTGCGCCGCCGGAGCACTCCGGCCCACGCGTGGCGCTGGTGCTCGGCAGCGGCTCGGCGCGCGGCTTCGCGCACATTGGTGTGATCAAAGCGCTGGAGGCGGCGAGGATTCGTCCGGACTTGATCGTGGGCAGCAGTGCGGGCGCGATGATCGGCGCGTTCTACGCGGCTGGCTACACCGGCGCGCAAATGGAAGAGCTTGCGCTTAAGGTGAAAGACATCGAAATCGTTGATCTCAGTAGCGGGTCGAAACGCGGCATGGTCACCGGCGACACGCTGCAAAACTTCGTCAACCGCGCGGTGCGCGAACGCACGATTGAGCAGCTCGCCATCCCGTTCATCGCCGTCGCCACGACGCTACGGACGGGCGAGGCTACGACGTTTCGGCGCGGCGACTTGGGGCTCGCGGTGCGCGCGTCGTGCAGCGTGCCCGGCGTGTTTATCCCGCCGCGCATCAACGACGTGGACTACGTGGACGGCGGCCTCGTGAGCCCGGTGCCCGTTCGCATTGCGCGTGACGCCGGCGCGGATATCGTGATCGCGGTCGATGTGAGCAGCGGAGCGCTAAACCACTCGCCAGCGGGGATTTACGAGCAAGTGATGCACGCGTTTGACATCATGGGCCGCTCGCTCTCGAAGCTTGAAGCGGATCAAGCCGATGTCGTGATCCGGCCCGATGTGGCGCGCATTGCCAGCACGGATTTCAACGCACGCGGCGCGTTCATCCAAATCGGCCTCGCAGCGGGAACCCGCTTCATCCCGGTGATTCACGAGCGCATTGCCAACGGCCGAAATTCTCGGCGGCGTTCGTAGCGCGGCGGTTGGTCGGACACACGCCGCAGCAGTGGCGCGCGTCCGATCACGGCGCGCGGAGATTGAACGATTCATCACCTAACAGCTTTTTCGCGCTATCGACTGCCTGGCGGTCGTTAGGTGCGTTTTTTTCGTATTGTCGACACAGCCCATTTCATACTCGCAATGACCGCCCGCCTGTCGTTTGCACATAAAAGCTGTTTGGCTACATTTCATTGAACAAACCGAAACATGCGCAGGTGCGACGCCGCGTAACACCAAGTAACGCCGGTTCGCTTGCGTCGCGCGGCCCGCACGTCGAAAATCCTTCTCAACCTCCACCTCACGCTCGCGCCATCCCGCCATCATGCACGCCGACTCAATCGTCACCCGCTTTACCGTCAATGCCGCCGCAGTTTGCATTGCTTTGATTAGTGCAACGGCCCACGCCGCGTACACGATCACAGGCGGTGCCGGCCCGGCGCCGATTAATCCGACCACGCCGAACGCGGACTACGCGCAGCTCGACAGCATCATGACGCAGTTCATGCTGAAGGCCAATGTGCCCAACGCCCAGCTCGCGGTGGGCTACGGGGACAAAATCATCTACTCGCGTGGCTACACGGCAAGTACCGTTGAACGGCCGCTGCGTGTGAACGTCACGACCAATCCGGCGACGACGAACGTGTACAGCGAGTCGCCATACGTGACGACGCAACCCAACTCGCGCTTTCGTGTTGCGAGTTTGTCGAAATTGGTCACCGGATTGGCGATTCAACAGCTGGTGCTCGATGGAAAGCT
>DAINAJ010000194.1:0-5375 GCA_036733505.1 Casimicrobium sp. | reverse complement strand
GTCACCGGCGTTGGCGCATCGACCATCAAGTCCTGACCGCGTTGCGTTTTGGGGAACGCGATCACGTCGCGGATCGATTCGGCTTCGCACATCATGGTGACGATGCGGTCTAGGCCGAAGGCGATGCCTGCGTGTGGTGGTGCGCCGTACTGCAGCGCGTCTAGCAAGAAGCCAAACTTGGCGCGTTGATCTTCTTCGCTGATGCCGAGTGTGGCGAATTGCTTGGCTTGCAGTTCAGGGCGATGGATACGCACTGAGCCGCCGCCGAGTTCCCAGCCGTTCATGGCGACGTCGTAGGCCTTCGCCAACACTTGGCTTGGGTCGGTGTCGAGGAGCGGCCAATGGTCGTCCTTCGGGCTCGTGAACGGGTGGTGCGCAGCGACGTAGCGCTTGTTTTCTTCGTCGTACTCGTAGCACGGGAAGTCCACGACCCAGCACGGCTTGAAGCCCTTCTCGAAGAAGCCGAGCTCGGCGCCGTGTTGCACGCCGATCTTCGCGCGCAGTGCGCCCATCGCGTCGTTGACGACTTTCTTGCGGTCAGCGCCGAAGAAGATGATGTCACCGTTTTGCGCGCCGCTGCGCTCGATGATCGCTTTGATCGAGTCGGGCGTGAGGAACTTAACGACCGGGCTTTGCAGGCCTTCTTCGTTGAGTTTGGTGACGTCGTTGACCTTAATCCACGCGAGACCCTTCGCGCCGTAGATGGCGACGAAGGTCGTGTAGTCGTCGATTTCTTTGCGCGAAATCTTCGCGCCGCCGGGCACGCGCATGCACACCACGCGACCGTCTTTCAAGTCTGCCGCACCACGGAAGACTTTGAAGTCCACCGTTTTCATGATGTCGGTGAGTTCAGTGAGTTCGAGTTTGACGCGCAGGTCCGGCTTGTCGCTGCCGTACTTGCCCATCGCTTCGGCATACGGCAAACGTGGGAAGTCAGGCAGGTCGACGCCGAGGCCTTTTTTCCACAGGTGCTTGATGAATTTCTCCATCATTTCTTGAACGTCGTATTCGGTCAGGAACGACGTTTCGATATCGATCTGCGTGAATTCGGGCTGACGATCCGCGCGCAAGTCTTCGTCGCGGAAGCACTTCACGATTTGGTAGTAGCGGTCGAAACCGGCGACCATCAAAAGCTGCTTGAAGAGCTGTGGCGACTGTGGCAGCGCGTAGAACTGGCCGTCGTGAATGCGCGAAGGCACGAGGAATTCGCGCGCGCCTTCCGGCGTGCTCTTGTAGAGCACGGGCGTTTCGACGTCGAGGAAGCCGTGCTCGTTCAAGAACTCGCGGGCGGCGGTCGAGACGCGCGCGCGCAGTTGCAGGTTCTTCGCCATTTGCGGGCGGCGCAGATCGAGGTAGCGGTACTTGAAGCGCAGTTCTTCGTTGACCGTTTCTTCGTCGATCATGAAGGGCGGCGTGAGCGAGGCGTTGTAGATTTCGATCTCATGCGCGAAGACTTCGATCTCGCCGGAGATCATGTCTTTGTTGGTCGTGCCTTCGGGACGCGCGCGCACCTTGCCGGTGACGCGAATGCAGAACTCGTTGCGAAGGGTTTCGGCGAGTTTGAAAGCGTCTGGGCGGTCCGGATCGCACACGACTTGGGCGATGCCTTCACGGTCGCGAAGATCGATGAAGATCACGCCGCCGTGATCGCGACGACGATGCACCCAGCCGGTGAGGGTGACGATTTGGTCTAGATACTTTTTGTCGACTAGGCCGCTATAGGTGGTTCTTGAAATGGTCATGATGATTCGTTGAACTTGAATGTGAGTCTGGCGTCATGCTCGCGGAGCGGGCATCCAGTGGTGCTGAAAACGCGCAGCTTCGCACCGCGCGATTTGCCCAATGACCGGTTTCGGTCTGGATTCCCGCCTTCGCGGGAATGACAAGCTAATTGGATTTGGGTCGGGGGAGCGGCTTGGACCGATTGACACGGGCGCCGCCCACCCGGTCAATTTCGGACGTTGTCGTCCGGCGGTGCACCGGGGCTTGGCAGCGTCGGGATGCTTGCCGCGGCCCACCGCGCCAGCTCGCCGTTGGTCGGCACGGGTGGCGCAGCCACGCCCATCGAAATGATGTACTTGAGCGCCTGATCGACCGTCATGTTGAGGTCAATGACGCGCGACTTCGGCACCAACAGCATGTAGCCGCCGGTGGGGTTTGGCGTCGTCGGGATGTAGACCGACACGTGCTCTTCGTCGAGCTTGCTCGCGAGTTCGCCCGTGACTTTGTTGGTCAGGAAGGCGACGCTGTGCAAGCCGGGATGCGGGAATTCGATAAGAACGGCCTTGTTGAAGGCTTGGCCGTTTTCTGCGAGCACCGGGTCCGTGAGCTGCTTGACGCTCTTGTAGATGCCACCGACGACGGGGATGCGGTTGACCATGCCGTCCCACGCTTTGGTGATGCTGGCGCTGAAAAAATGCCGCGCGATAACGCCGGTTACGAAGAGCAGCACGAATGAGAACAGGATGCCAAACCCTGGGATGATGTCACCGCGGAAGGTCGGGCGAATGACGTCCGGTAGCAGATGGCTGGTCGAGTCGAGCGTGGTCACCAAAAAATGCAACACCCAGATGGTGATGCCAATCGGCGCCCACACCAGCAGTCCCGCGAGAAGGTATTTTTTGATCACGATGCGCTCGCTCGGCCGCGTTACTTGTCGCCGCCGGCAGCCGCGGGCGCTGGGGCGGGAGCCGGTGCAGGGGCGGCAGCAGGCGTTGGCGACGCCGCTGTCGTCGTAGACGCAGGCGACACGGCGGCGCTATCGGTGGCGGGCTTGCCGCTCGTGTTCGAGCCGCCGTTGCGGAAATCGGTCACATACCACCCGGAGCCTTTGAGCGCGAAGCCGGCGGCGGAAATTTTCTTGAAGTATTTGCTGCTGTTGCACTTGGGGCAGGCCGCTATGGGCGCGTCGGCAAGTTTTTGCATGTGGTCGTTTTGGTAACCACAGTCTGGGCAGGCGTACTCGTAAATTGGCATGATCGTGGGTGAAACCGAGGTGTCCGGTGAGGACGAAATTGACGCTAAGCCTTTGATTATAAGGGCGCTGGCACCTCTTTTGTGCGGTGCGGGAAGGTTTATTCTTGCGGCCTACCGAAGCGAGGTTTTACGCCCCCGCGCGAAGTGTCGAGGAGGTCAAAACGCCTCTAAGCGACCAGTAGCGGGTTTGTGCGCCTGAGCGGCGGGTAAATCACTGGGCACACGGGCGTTTAGTCCGTAACATGGGATACATAGACGGAGACAAAAACTATGGCATTGCAATATCTCTGGTGGATCGCCGCCGCCATCTTGGTCGGCGTGGAAATGATGACGGGTACGTTCTATTTGCTGGTCGTGGCACTGGCCTGCGTAGCGGGTGGCGCGGTCGCGGCGATGGGTTACGACATTGGCTGGCAGTGGGGGGCGGCGGCAGTTGTTGAGGTGCTTGGAACGCTGGCGATCAATCGTTGGAAGCGCACTCACCAGACCAAGCCGAAGCTCTCGAACAACTTGGACATAGGCGCAAAAGTCAGTGTGCTTGAGTGGAACGAAGACGGCACAGCACGCGTCGCGTATCGTGGAACGCAATGGGACGCAGTGCTCGAATCGTCGACAACGCCACGTCGTGAACATATGGTGATCGTTGACATGCGCGGCGCGCTGCTTGTCCTCGGGCCGGTGGCAATATGAGCTTTGCTCACCTAGTTTGCGGAGGACGCAATCATGGCTGATCCGAACAAGCCGGGCGGCCCAGACGCATTCAACGCGCTGATGAAAGAGGCGACCGCGCAGATTGCTGCGCGCCTTAAGGCTGCGGCCGAAAAGAAGTCGGGCAAACGCGCGGCGTCCGGCGCGGATGCTTCGGCGCCCGCGATGGGCGACGGCGGCGACATGTCGAGCGCGGCGAGCAAATCGGGCGCACAGGTATCGGCACCTATACCAACACCGCATCACGGCTTAGAGCCTGACCGCGCGGAGTGGGACATCGTGAAAATCGCCAAAAACTTGGCGATTGGCGGCGTTGCCGCCTATGTAACTTTGAAAATTTTGGGTATTGGTAAATTCGTCTCGATCAACGGGACCAACTACAGTTTTAATGGGGAGTCCGGCATCATGAATGGTCTGTTTGGGTCGATTGTTCCACTGGCGATTTTTATCGTGGGCATCATTTTTGTCATCAAGGCGATTCGCGTGGTGCCGCAGCAGCGCGCGTTGGTGGTTGAGCGCCTGGGGCGCTTTGATCGCATCCTGGAGCCCGGCCTGCGGTTCACGATTCCGTTTGTTGATCGCGTCTCGGCGCGACATGACTTGCGCGAAGTGCCACTTGATGTGCCGAGCCAAGTGTGTATCACCAAAGACAACACGCAGCTGCAAGTTGACGGCATTTTGTATTTTCAGGTGACCGATCCGAAGCTCGCAACCTATGGCTCGTCGAACTACATCGTTGCCATTACGCAGCTCGCGCAGACGACGCTTCGTAGCGTCATCGGCAAGCTCGAACTCGACAAAACGTTCGAAGAGCGCGACACGATTAACCACGCAGTGGTGAATTCGCTCGATGCTGCGGCTTCGAACTGGGGCGTGAAGGTCCTTCGGTACGAGATCAAAGATTTGACGCCGCCGAAAGAAATTCTGCATGCGATGCAAGCGCAGATTACGGCCGAGCGCGAAAAGCGCGCGTTGATCGCTGCGTCCGAAGGTCGCAAGCAAGAGCAGATCAATATCGCGATGGGCCAAAAGGAAGCGGCGATTGCCAAATCCGAAGGCGAAAAAATCTCGAACATCAATCAAGCGCAAGGCGAAGCCTCGGCGATTTTGGCCAAGGCCGAAGCGAACGCGGAAGCCATCCGCAAGATTGCAATGGCCATCGAATCACAGGGCGGTTTGCAGGCGGTGAATCTGAAAGTGGCCGAGCAATACGTCGCCGCGCTCGGCAATATCGCCAAGGTTGGCAACACCATCGTGGTGCCGCAAAACATGGCAGACATTGCAAGCCTAGTCACCACCGCGACGAGTGTGTTGAAGCTACAAAAACCTTAATCGGTCGCCGTCGTCGGGACTGAGTAGGGCGGGGCACCCGCCGGCTCGTACACGCCCCACTGGCCTTACGCGCTCTACGAATTTAACCGTCCTTCAAACGGGGAATCAGAAATGAACACAGCCGCCAGACCGCATTCACCGTTTCGCGTAAGGACGCTTAGAGCGCTTCGTCGCGCCGCGACGGTCGGCGTCGCCAGTGGTGTGCTTTTGCTCTCCGCATGCGGCGACATTTCGATTTCGTTTGGCGATCCGAACGCCGTCGTCGGCAGCGGCGTGCGTGCGAGCGAAACGCGCGCGGTAGCGGCGTTCACGGCGATAGAAGCGTCCGGCGTCGGCAATTTGAAATTACGGGTCGGTGA
>DAINAJ010000193.1:0-5409 GCA_036733505.1 Casimicrobium sp. | reverse complement strand
ATGGCAGCAAAAGACGTAGTATTTGGCGGCGAAGCCCGCGCTCGCATGCTCGAAGGCGTGAACATTCTCGCCAACGCAGTTAAAGTCACCCTCGGCCCTAAGGGGCGTAACGTAGTGCTCGAGCGCTCGTTCGGTGCCCCAACCGTCACCAAAGACGGTGTATCGGTTGCGAAAGAAATCGAACTCAAAGACAAACTGCAAAACATGGGCGCTCAGCTCGTGAAAGAAGTTGCGTCGAAGACCTCTGACAACGCCGGTGACGGCACCACGACCGCTACGGTTCTGGCTCAGGCGATTGCTCGCGAAGGCTTCAAATACGTCGCCGCCGGCATGAACCCAATGGACCTGAAGCGCGGTATCGACAAAGCGGTTCTCGCTATCGTCGCCGAGCTGAAGAAAGCGTCCAAAGCCACCACGACCAACAAAGAAATTTCGCAAGTTGGCTCGATCTCGGCCAACAGCGACGAGTCGATCGGCAAGATCATCGCTGACGCGATGGAAAAAGTGGGCAAAGAAGGCGTGATCACCGTTGAAGACGGCAAGTCCCTCGAAAACGAACTCGACGTCGTCGAAGGCATGCAGTTCGACCGTGGCTACATCAGCCCGTACTTCATCAACAACCCAGACAAACAACTGGCGTTGATGGACAACCCATACGTTCTCCTGCACGACAAAAAGATCTCGAACATTCGCGATCTGTTGCCTGCGCTCGAGCAAGTGGCCAAAGCCGGTCGTCCGCTCCTCATCATCGCTGAAGAAGTTGATGGCGAAGCGCTCGCAACTTTGGTTGTGAACAACATCCGCGGCATCCTGAAAACTGTTGCTGTTAAAGCCCCAGGCTTTGGTGATCGTCGTAAAGCCATGCTCGAAGACATCGCCATCCTGACCGGCGGCACCGTGATCTCCGACGAAGTTGGCCTCAAGCTCGAAGGCGTCACGCTGGCTGACCTGGGCTCCGCTAAGAAGATCGAAGTGGGCAAAGAGAACACCACGATCATCGACGGTGCAGGCAAAGAAGACCTGATCAAAGGTCGCGTTGCTCAAATCCGCAAACAAATCGAAGAAGCCACCAGCGACTACGACAAAGAAAAACTGCAAGAGCGCGTAGCCAAACTGGCGGGCGGTGTTGCACTGATCAAAGTCGGCGCTGCAACTGAAGTCGAAATGAAAGAGAAGAAAGCCCGCGTTGAAGACGCGCTGCACGCTACGCGCGCCGCCGTTGAAGAAGGCGTTGTGGCTGGCGGCGGTGTAGCACTGCTTCGCGCTCGTCAAAACGCTGGCACCATCAAAGGTGACAACGCTGACCAAGAAGCCGGTATCAAGCTCGTACTCAAGGCGATCGAAGCGCCCCTGCGCGAAATCGTGGCCAACGCCGGTGGCGAGCCAAGCGTTGTCGTTAACGCCGTGTTGGCAGGCAAAGGTAACTTCGGCTTCAATGCATCGAACGACACCTACGGCGACATGCTCGAACTCGGCATCCTCGACCCAACTAAAGTCACGCGTATGGCTCTGCAAAATGCAGCGTCGGTCGCAGGCTTGCTGCTCACCACTGAAGCCATGATCGCTGAAGCGCCGAAAGACGAATCGGCTGGCGGCGGTATGCCTGGCGGCGGCATGGGTGGGATGGGCGACATGGGCGGCATGGGCATGTAACGAGCCGCGTCTCCGGGCGCATTGCCGCGTTGGAGTCGCGCTCGTGTACACAAAACGTACACGTCGCGCGCCTCCGCCTTGCACTGCATCCCGGATACTCGCTCGTTGGTTTGTTCCAACGACCTGTTGCAAGAGCAAAGGCACCTTCGGGTGCCTTTTGTTTATGCTCATTATTTGGAACGCTAGTGATCACCGTGAGCACGTACACTCTCGCCTATGGCTGAAAGACCTCGTACCCGCCGTCAACATATAGATGCTGAACTTGCCGCGCTTCGAAGCGCGCCGCAGGTGCAGAGCGTTGCTTCGCTTGAGCGTGGCGAAGCATTGTTGAGCGGTTACCAGGATGAGCTGTCGATCGATGAAACGATCTACCTTTTGCGCATTTGTGCTTCGGGTTCGCAGGCTGCGGGACGTTGGTTAGAAGGTCTGCAAATTGCGCGGCGTGGCATTGAGTTAGCGACGCGAAATCACAAGCTTGCCGACAAGATTCCGTTGCTCGCCATCACCGGCAACATCCATTCGTTTTTGCGCAACTTTCACTTGGCTATTCGCGCTTTCCGCGAGGCAATCAACATTGCCGAGCAGGAGCAACTCGTTGAGGATCAGGCCAAGCTTTTGCAGGGTCTTGGGCCGCTCTATTCGAAGCTCGAACTTAATGATCTTGCGCTGTCTACCTTCGAGCTTGCGTACGCGCTAGCAGAGAAAAGTTCGCTTCCGTCCATTCAAGCGGGCGCAATGAATAACATCGCGCGCCAGCATCGTCAGATGGGAGACATCGAGCAGGCCCAAACTCGAATCGACATGGCGATGAATTTGGCGCAGGCGTCCAACAACAAGGACCTGCTTCCGTACTTGTTGCACACGCGCGCGGAGATTTCTGCGACTACTGGAGACTTCGCATCCGCACTTGCCGACGCTGATTCGGCGATTACGCCGCTTAAGAAGCGTAAGAACATTCCTGTTTTGTTGCGTGTTCTGGCCGACAACGCGAAATGGCGGCTCGAAGCGGGCGATTTCGCCGGTGCCCGCGCCCGCTTGACCGAAGCGATGAGCTACCCAAAAAATCCATCGCTTCACGATATTCAAGAGGAAATCGCTTTGACGTGTGTGCGCTTGGAGCGCGCCGCAAAGCAACCAGACGCGGCGTTTGCGGCGTTAACGAATTACCTAGCGGCTCGTGACGACGCAAAGCGCGTTGAGCTTGAGAGCCAGCGCATTGCTACCCAGTTTGTCGAAGAAGTCGAGCGCAATGAGGCGCGCGGTCGGCGCGAGTCGGCGGCGGTCAATGAGCTGACCTTGCGGCTCATCGAAACGCAGGCCGAGGCGCAACGCATTGCGCGACAGGTGGCGCGCGATCCGTTGACCGGCGCGCTCAACCGCACGGCGTTCGAGACGGGCGTTCAGCGTGTTGCGAGTCGCGGCGCGCAGCCGGTGTCTTTGCTGATGCTCGATATCGACAATTTCAGGTCGATTAACCACGACTTCGGCCATCTGGCGGGCGACGCGGTGCTCGGCGAAATTGTGGAGCGACTGCGTCAATCGCTGCGTACCAACGACTTGCTCGGTCGATTCGGTGGCGACGAATTTTTGCTGCTGTGCCCCGGCGTAGGACCACGTATCGCTGCAACGATTGCAGGGCGCGTTTTGGAAGGCATCGCCGCAGAGCCGGTTCGCTACGAAAGCCGTACGATCCCGGTAACCGTGAGCATGGGCGTGGCCTGCGCGCAGAGCAAAGCGCTGGAAACATTGCCCTACCTGATAAAGCGCGCCGACGCAGCGTTGCGCCGCGCCAAACTCGCAGGGAAAAATCGCGCAGTGACGGTGCGAATCTAAGCGTAATTCTCGCGACGTTTTGATTTCGCATCGCCTCGTGTCTAATCCCAGAATATGAGGACTGCATTGCCCACCGCGAACTCTGAAGCGCATGCGCACACCGCGAGCCCTCTGTTGCCTTTGGTGGTGGATTTGGACGGCACGTTATGCAAGACGGATACGTTGTGGGAATGCTTTTTTTCCGCGTGGCAGCGCCAATGGTGGCTGCCGTTTGCGTTGCCGTTCTGGTTGCTGTCAGGCCGTAGCGCATTTAAAGCGCGACTCGCCGAACGCGCATTACCCGACGTGACGGTATTGCCCTGGAATGCGGCGGTGCTCGCGAAAATTCAGGCGCATCGTGCTGTCGGAGGCCGAACTATTCTGGCGACCGCAGCTAACGAGCATGTCGCGCAAGCATGTTCTGCACAGTTGGGTGTGTTTGATGAGGTTATGGCTTCCAGCCGAACCACAAACCTAAAAGCAACGGCTAAAGCGGACGCGTTGGTCGCGCGGTTTGGTCAATTTGGTTTTGATTACATCGGCGATTCGCGCGCGGACATTCCTGTGTGGGCGCAGGCCGCCGGAAAATTTTCAACGTCTTCGCTGCTCCCCGCAGGCGTTGTTGCGATTGAAAGTTCACGACCTTCAAGCGGAGCGATGTCGCGATGGTTTCGACTATTGCGCGTGCGACATTGGGTTAAAAACATTCTGGTTTTCATCGCGCCCATTGCGGCGCATCAGTGGTCTGCCATTGATGCGTGGCAGGCGACCGTGCTTGCTTTCGCCGCGTTTTGCTGCGTGTGTTCAGGCGTTTATGTGTTTAACGATCTGTTCGATCTCGCATCTGATCGTGCGCATCCGAGCAAGCGACGAAGGCCATTGGCCGCAGGCGAATTGTCGTTGTCCGCGGCGTTGTGCGTGGCGATCGTTCTGTTGTTGGGCGGCCTCGCGTTGGCGTTCGCTGCCGGCCAGTTGGTCGCGGCAGTTGTGGCAATTTATGTGATCGTCAACGCGTTTTACACCACCGTGCTTAAGCGCATTCCGGTGTTTGATGTGTTTTGCTTGGCGGGGCTCTACACGTTGCGAATTGCTGCGGGCGGGGCGGCCGTATCGGTGCCGATCTCAACGTGGCTGGTGGCGTTTTCTGTGTTCGCTTTTCTGAGCCTTGCATTGCTCAAACGTTCAGCCGATCTCGTTCGTCTTGCCCCGGACGAGTTGCTGCCGGGGCGCGGTTACAGTGGACGCGATGAAGCGTTTGTGAGCACCTTCGGTGTGGCCAGCGCGATTGCCGCGTGTCTCGTCCTCGCGCTTTATGTTTCTAGTGATCAAGTGGCGTCGCTCTACCGCGAACCCCTCGCATTGTGGGGCGTCGTCGTTGTGATTTTGTTGTGGCTGGCGCGAGTGTGGCGCTTGGCGATGAGCGGCAACATGGATGACGACCCCGTGCTGTTTGCCACCCGCGACGCCGTATCGATCGGGTGCGGCATCGCCGTCGTGCTCTGCGTCGGGATTGCCGTCTAGGGCAACCGATTCAACGCAAAACCTATTCGCCTACGCCTTCGACAAAACGTCGCGCATTACGCTAACGATGTGATCGATATGCGATTTTTCGCTGACGAACGGTGGCGCAACGATGAGATTGTCGCCCGTTGCTTTCAGGTTCACGCCCGCATCGAATAATCGCTTTTGCAACTCATGTCCGCGTGCACCCGGCGTGCCCTCGGCCGCGACTTCCACCGCGGCCATCATGCCCACAGCACGAATATCCACCACCACCGGCAAGTCCGCCAACGAGAACATCGCGTCAATGAAATAAGGCGACATAGTTGCCGCACGGTCAATCAGTTTCTCCTTGCGGAAAATTTCCAGCATGGCGAGTCCTGCGGCAACGCAAACCGGGTGCGCGCTGTACGTGTAGCCGTGAAAGAACTCGATGCCCTTGGC
>DAINAJ010000192.1:0-5413 GCA_036733505.1 Casimicrobium sp. | reverse complement strand
GGGATCGGTGAAAGCAAGTTGGCGCGGTTTGGCGACGGAATCGTGAAAATCGTTTCAGCCAAGTAGGGCGGCACGCTTGCGGTGCCGCCGAATGCGTTGGCAACTTGTTTCCAAGTTGAAGTGCCTTCGGCGGTCGCATAAGGGGAGACGGTTTGATTTCTTCCTCTAGACCTATCCGCGAGCTGGCACGCACGTTCTCTAATTGTCGTTTGACGACAAGGCGAGATTCGCCAACTGAACGCAGTGGTATTTTCCGTAGATCGTCGCTCGTTTGCGCATGACACGTAACGTGAGTGCAGTAGCCGCTTTGGCGATTCCGGCGTCCGCCAAGAGAAGTTCCATTGAGGCACCGTTAGAAACGCCAAGGCCGATTTGATGCCGTCCCGCGTCTCGGTATCCCCGTTTCAGTATTTGAATGAACGGGAAAGCGGCGATCAACTCATCTTCAGATCTCCAATGTTCGAGCAACACGTCTTCCGCGACGTTGACAAACGACCACAGTAATTTTGGGTCTTGCCTTTCCCATCCAACAACAAACAATTCCATGACCGCAGCGCACACACAAATCTGTCGCGGCCATGCTCCATTGGTAGCAGGCATGCAACTGACAGACCAAAACGAATACTCCGTTCGTCGCGGCATTGGCACGGATTGCGATAAGTAAACCTTCAAGAGGGCGAGTGCCCTAGAAGACAATGGATGCGCGTTGAATCGAGAAAACTGTTTCGAGTATCGAATTTGTTGAGGTTCGGGAAGAATTATCTTGGGGCTGGTCAAATCTCTTGTCGGTAACACCTGGCGCGCATTCAGCCAATGGTCCTGTTCGTCGACTGGTACGACCAGATCGAAATCCGTGTCGCCGATGATGTTCGTGACGTGTACTGCATTCGAGAGGATCAGTCCGAGTGACTCAGCACGAAAGATGAGCTCCATCTCAAGCTCGTTCAGCTCGGCTTGAAGCGCGGGTTTGAACGAAAAACCGATGATGTCGTCGTGATTGCGTCGGTGTTGAGCGAAGCGCCTTACCACGTCCACGGCTTGGCCGATGTAGGCCAAGCCCGTTTCAAAGACGAGCAAGTAAATTCCACAGCGCCTCTTCGTAGATCCGAAGAGCTGGGCTAAGGAAAATAACGACGAAACGGGGTTCAACGGAGGAAATCCCATTGCAGCAGCTGCCGCTTGCGCCTTATTGGATTCGTTGCTGAGATTGTGCAAAGAGATGGCTCATCCAATAGCTAAAAACTAAAGACGCGCTGACTAGGTAGGGCAGCCGGGTAGGGTGGGCAGCCTCTGCGCACCATGGGGTTTCAACGACCAGTATATTGTTCCGCTGGTGCTTGGTGGGCACGGGGTGCCCACCCTACAAATCGCAACGACAATACCGCCAAACTATGCTTCTTTACGTCTTGCATAGACCGCGCCGTCTGCGCGCGACGCTTCATCGCGTTCGCTTGATTTTCACGCGGTAACACATAAAATGTTCTGTATTACAGCGAGATGAATCACCATGTCCACACTCGAAAAAGTTCTGAACGTTCGCCTGCCCGAGGAAACGCACGCCAAATTGGCGCAGCTTACGAAAGCAACGGGACGAACGAAAAGCTTCCTGACGGTCGAGGCGCTTGACGCATATCTGGAGCAGCAAAGCTGGCAGATTGTGGAAGTGAAAGCGGGCCTTGCCGAGGCTGATCGCGGCGAGTTTGCGAGCGACGCCGAGATGAAGGCGATTTTCGCGAAATATGCGAATTAAATGGACCAAGCGCGCGGCCAACAACCTTGAAACAATTCTTGCCAGCATCGCCCATGAGCGGCCGATGGCTGCGCAGCGATTTCTTGCGGACACGCTGCAACAACTTGAACAGCTAACGGAGTTTCCGTTGCTCGGACGCGCGGGCGTAGTGCCGCTAACGCGTGAGTTGGTTTTGCACGAAAACTACACCGCGTTTTACCGCGTGCGCGGCGACGTGGTTGAAATTTTGCGAGTGCTTCATTCGCGCAGGAAGTATCCGTAAGCTGGTTCGCGCCCGCGCTTTCGGCCGCATTGGGTTGCGGCTTTGCTGGGTTTTCAACCCAGCTTACTCGTTCATTGGCTTTTAACGCGAAACGACAGCTGGGCGGTAGTTATCGCCATAAAATCGCTAGAGTCGATAACTTAATAAATATGGCTGAAATGACCGCCTGCCGGTCGATACCGCATAAAAGCTGTTTCCAGTGAAATCCAATAGTCCTCGCGTGGCCTCACCGCCCCCGCGTCTGCGTCGCAGACGAGCGTCCGTAGTGTCTTGCTAACCAGTTCGGGCGTTCGCTTGCGGTGACTTGTGGGTCGCGGGTAGTTTCTAGTTCTTGGAAGAGCGCGGTGACGAAATCTATGAACAGGCGAACGCGGGGGATGCGGCGCACGCTGGCGCGGTAGAGCAGGTTGACCGGCGGCACTTCGGTGGATTCCCAATCGGCCAGCGCTTGCACGAGCGCGCCGGAGGCCATGTCGTGCAGGTTGGTCCATTCAGGTACGCGTAAGACGCCTTCGCCCGCCAATGCGAGGCTGATTGCCATTTCGCGGTGTGCGTTGCTCACTTGTAGGCGGCCGCGCGCGGTGACCGCTTCTTCTTCGTCGCCGCGCCGAAACGTCCATAGATCCATCACGGTGCCGCCGAGCGCACGGATGGTCATGCAGTTGTGGCGCTCAAGATCTTTGGGGCGCGTCGGCATGCCGTGTCGCGCCCAGTAGTCGGGCGAGGCGAGCACGATGAAGCGCTTCGCGGCGATGCGCCGTTGCACGAGATGCGGCAGATTCGGCCAACCCATAACGAGGAACACGTCGATGCCTGCGGTTTCTTCTTCGGTGATGCGTTGAAACTCGCGAATGTCGAGCGTGATTTCGGGATAGCGCGCATGAAAGCGCGGCAGCGCGCGCGTGAGGCGACCGTCGGCGATGACGTGTTGCACGCCCACGACCACTGTGCCCGGCGCGCGGGCGACGCTGGCGCGGGTTTGCTCGTCGGCCTCGGTAAGCTGCGCGAGCGCGGGCAGGCAAGCGTTCAAATAGTTCTCGCCCGCCGCCGTGAGGATGAGTCCGTGCGAGCTGCGCTCGAACAGCGGCACGCCTAATGTTTTCTCAAGGGTTGCAACGAGTTTGGCGACGGCGTTAACGCTCACTTCAAGCCGTCGCGCCGCACCAGAAAAACTTTTTTCGTGGGCGGCGGCCGCGAAGTATTCGAGTGCGCGAAGTTTGTCCATGTGTTTCCCTAGTGCAAGCCAACGGTCTCAACCAAAAGTTGAAGCGCTCGGCAACCGGCCTAGTATTGCACCATTGGTTGTCGGCGCATAAAGTTCGATCCATCCATAACGCTCAACGAACGACACCATGCGCAAACTCATTTCTCTCGGCCTTCTTTCCTGCGCGGCGGCACTCTCGTCAAGCGCGTCGCTCGCGCAAGACGCGCCGTGGCCGACGAAGCCGCTGCGAATCATCGTGCCGGCTGTCGCGGGCAGTGTCACCGACATTCGCGCGCGTTGGTTGGCCCCGCGCTTGGCTGCGGCATTAGGGCAGAGCGTTGTGGTTGATAACAAAGCCGGTGCAGGCGGAAATATCGGCACCGAAGCTGGCGCGAAAAGCGCGCCGGATGGCTACACGCTCACGCTGATCCATCACGGCACAATGACGGTGAACCCGCATCTTTATGCGCGCACTGGATACGATCCGTTGGTGGATTTCGTTGCCTTAACGCGCGTCGGCGGTGGCACGCCGATGGTGTTGGCGGTTGCCGCTGATAGTCCTGCAAAAGACGTGAGCGACCTAGTACGCATGGCGAAAGAAAAGCCTGGCCGCTTGAATTTCGGTTCGTCGGGCATCGGCACGCCGCCGCACATGGCGGGCGAGCTTTTCAAGCGACAAGCAGGGATCGACGCGATTCATGTGCCATACAAAGGCGGCGGGCAAGCCGTGATTGACTTAATCGCAGGGCAGGTGAACTGGACGTTCGACGGTGCGACGGTGCAGTTGCCCTTAATTAAGGCCGGTCGCCTTCGCGCGTTGGCGGTGACGGGGAGCACGCGCGTCGCGGTGATGCCGGACGTGCCGACAATGGTTGAAGCGGGCGTACCGGGCTACGAGTTCACGGCGTGGACTGGCCTCGCGCTACCGGCCGCTACGCCGCGTCCTATCGTTGCAAGACTGCACAACGAAATCAGCAAGATTCTCATCAGCAATGACGCGAAAGAGCATTTCACCGCGCTCGGCTTGAGCACGGGGGCCGACACGATGGAGGCGTTCGCCACACAAATTCGCGCCGAGCACGCGAAGTGGGGCGAGATTGTTAAGCAGACCGGGATGAAGGCGGAATAAAGCCAGAGCGTTCGGTGCGCATTGTGATGCGCACCGTGCTTTATGTCGGTAGCCGCGTTATGCGCGGCGCGACTTCGTCAAGTAAACACCCGCACCCGCAAACAACAGACCCGCGAGCAGGAGTTGCAACCACGCGCCAAGCGTCGGCACGGGGATGCTGTCGGCTACCGTCGCCACCGTGATGGTGCACGCGCCGTTGATTGGCCCGGTGGTGAATACGTTGCCGACCAGCGTGCCGCCACAACCCGACGCACCGATGATGCTGAAGCCGTTTTGTGGCGTCAGAGTGAGTGAGAGCGTGGAGCCTTGGGTGATGTTTTGTGGGCCCGCGGGTGAGGCGGCCACGCCGATGCCAAGGTTGACGCTTACCGGGAAGGTGTTCGTCGTGCAGGTCACGTTGACGTTGGTTACCGCACTGTTGCCCATGGTGCCGTTGCCGTTGGCGACTACGCACGTCTGGCCCGGTGCGCTCGGCTGCGTTTGCACGGTGACGGCGTAGGGGTTGCCAGCAGTGATCGCGCTTGGGAAGCTGTAGCTACCATTCACCGAAACGCTCAATGTCTGCGCGCCGCTGTTGAGCGAGAGCACGAGGCCGGTTCCTGCGAGGCCGCTCACCGTACCGCCGACCGTGCCGCTGCCGAGCAGTTGAACGTTCTGCGAGACTTGCGTTGCTGCGTTGTAGTCCGCGTCGCCCGCTTGATCAGCGGCGATTGTGCAGGTGCCAACCGAAACCATCGTGACCGTTGCGCCGGACACGGTGCATACGCCCGTGGTGAGCGACGAGTAGACAATGGCGACGCCGGAGTTCGGGCTCGCGCTGGTCGCCACAGGATTTACTGAGAAGGTCGCACCTGACGCGAAGACGTGGCTTGCGGGAGATTGCGTTGGGAAAGTCAGCGATTGGTTGGCTTTGCCGATGTCGAACGTTTGCGTGGCGGTGCCCACGTCGTAGGTTGCGTTCGCCGCTTGTGTGGCGGTGATCACGCAGTTGTTGGTGCCCGCGTGAATGCCGGTGACGACGCCTGCTGCGGTGACCGAGCAATCGGTTGATGTGGTCGAGAACGTGAT
>DAINAJ010000191.1:0-5455 GCA_036733505.1 Casimicrobium sp. | reverse complement strand
CTGGCACCCACGGCAACTCACACTGCGCGAGCACGCGCTCGTTGAAGGCGAGCATTGAAAGCTCGCGATTGATTAGGGGCATCATGCCGTTGGATCCCGTCGCACTCAAGATAGTTATCCAATGAGTGTGCGAGCGGCATGTGACCGGTTGATGACAGTGCGAGGTGCCGAACTTTGCGCTATCGGTTCAGACAATTGCGTTGGAGAACGGCTATCCGCAGGTGGCGGCAGCTACATGGAGCTCACGGCTGCTTTATGGGATGAGGCATCTACCGTAAAAATCGGCTGTGATTTCCACTCAAGTGCCACTTACGCCCTCATGCCGTGTGTCGCAAAAGCTCCGTGCTGTAAGTTCGCGCCATCAAATTCACACAGCCCATCCAAGCCCGGTAGCGATCCACCAAATTGCGGCCACTGCCAGCACCAGCGCAAACGCGCGACGTCCGGGCAGCCATGCTTCCGCGCGCGCGAATCGTGCCAGAAGAGACGCGGCGTGGGCAGGCATCGCACCCACGATCAGCAGCAACACGCTGTGCCCAAGGCCGTACATGAGCAGCAAAGCGGCACCTGACCACATCGAAGCGCCAAATGCGTTGCCCGTTCCCGCAAGCACCAGCGCTGCGGCGAGAGCGGGCGTCGCGCAGGGACTCATGACTGTCCCAATTAGCGCACCGAGCACGAGCGCGCCCGATGGCCCCGCACCTGCTAAGCGCTGCTGGATCGATGACGGTAGGCAAATGGTGAACCTGTAGCGGTCACGGATCGCCAGTAGTGCGGCGAACACCAGAATGATGAGGCCGACCGTAACCGCCCAAGCGCCGGGCAACGTACCCAAAAACGTTCCAAAACGAGCTGCAAACAGCCCCATGACGACCAGCGCCGCGTCGAGACCCACCACAAATAACGTGGACAAAAGCCATGTACGGCCAGGCGCATGGCTTTGTCCGCCGACGTAACCAACCGCCACCGGGACAGCGGCCAGCACGCACGGCGAGGCCGATGTCAGCACTCCAGCCACAAACGCAGCAAGCAGTGCGTTAGCACCGATCACCGAGTCGCACCGTCGGCACTAGCGCCGACACCGAGTCGAGCGAGAATTTCCGGCGCTGTAATCGCGCCCATGTGGCGGCTCAGCTCTCGGCCTTGCGCATCGTAGAAAATTTGCGTGGGCATCACCTGAATTCGATACCGTTGCATGTAACCCTCGGACTTTTGTCTAATCAGATCAATGTCTACGATCGTTAAATCTGAACCGTGCTCAGCGCGCAGTGCAGCAAGTACTGCCTTCATTTCTCGACACCCAACGCAGATAGTCGAGCCAAATTCTGCGACGGTCGGTTTGCCGCGTCGCAACGCGTGCTGCACGGCATCATCCACGCCTGGCAGGATCGCAGAAAAAGGCGTTTCGGCAAGTTGCACGGCGTCACGCGAGCCATTGGGCTCGCAGCCGGTTAGCGATAGCACCGCAACTGCCAACGCGACATTGGACAAGTGCCGGCGCGCTCCAGTCACAAGTAGATATGTTTGAGCGAAAGCTGTTTTCAAACTGATCTAGCAACAGGCCGGGGACCGCGACGATGCGCCTTGGGCGCTACCAGACGCAGGCACACAGCATTCGGTTTCAGGAACTGCGAGCGAACCAGTGCCACAACTGTCGGTCGCGGAGACGTGCGACGGACCACAACGCGCTCCCGCAGCGACAGCGCCGGTTGCAGCAGGCACACGCCCGCGCGTAGGAAACCCTTTGCTGGCCCATTTAACGAGTCCACCTTGCATGTTCGAAACGCGTGTATAGCCCTGAAACATCAGGAAGTATGTCGCTTTCAAACTGCGCGGACCAGACTGACACGCGATGACCAAATCTCGGTCACGCGGCAGTTCGTCAAAGCGCAGTTCCAGCTCGGACAATGGCAGTTGCAAAACGCCCGCGAGATCAAAAGCAATTTGTTCGACCTCCGCGCGCTCACGTACATCCACTAGCAACGCACCCTCGGAGAGCAGGCGTCGGGTGGTCGTCGGGCAGACCTCGCGGGCTTCCGGCAAGTTCACTCTTGCATTCATGATGTGCTCCTTAGACGGCAAGCCATTGTTCGATTTTCCCTCGCGATGGGATGCCGCCCGCGTGCACGACTTTGCCGTCGATTACGACGCCCGGCGTGCTCATCACACCGTAACCCATGATTTCGCGCAATTCTTCGATTTTTTGCAGTGAGACGGGGATGCCTTTCTCTTTGGCGATTTGATCGATGAGCGCAATAGTGCTTTTGCAGTTTGCGCAGCCGGTCCCGAGTACTTTGATGTCCATGGTCTTTCCTTATGCGTGAATGTTGAAAGGGTTACTCGCGCTCTAGTTCGAGATACGTGCGGCTGGCATTCCCGGGCATCAGGTCCGGAGCGTTTAGCAAGCGCAAGAATTTTTTGCCGTCAAACGATTTGACCGCGTCGCTGACATCAACGCCGTCGTCGATTGCCAATTTCATGTGTGCACGAAGCGCTTTGAGATACGCCTGCGTATCTGCTTTAGCCGTTTCTACCGTTGTTACGTTGCCGTGGCCCGGCACTACCCAGGTGGGATTGAGTTGTTCAATCACCGCAAACGTGTCTAGCCAGCGCTTGGTGTTGCTCACCGGCAGTACGCCCAACATGCGATCAACGTATACGACATCACCCGTAAATAGCACGCGCTTAGCAGGCAGCCACACCATCGTGTCGCCGGGAGTGTGCGCGCCGTTGCGGTGCTTAAATTCCAAGGTCACGCCGCCCAATGTGAGCGTCTCGTCGTTACTGGTGAGCCATCTTGATGGAAACGTGGCGACAGTGCCGTCCACTTTCTCATTGAGGGTTGCGCGTAGTGACTGAAGGTGATCGGCGGCGCGGTTATTCATGTCGGCGCGCGCGTTGCTGTGTGCGATGATCTCGGCACCTTGCCCCTTGAAGTAGCCGTTGCCTAACCAGCGATGATCCTGCCCGCCGGTGTTGATGACCCATTTCACCGGCAGCGGAGAAACCTTCTTGATGGCCTCGTGGATTTTTTGGGCGCTTTGAAACGTTGCGCCGCTGTCGATAAGTATCGCGCCCGAAGGCGTGACAACTAAACCCACATTGGCATTGAGTCCCTCGTTCTGAGGCGTTCGCGCGCCTGTCTCGCCGACAAAAGCAAACACGTTTTCGACGACGGGATGGAAACGGACGTCCAGCCCAAACGCGCACGTTGTAACCACGGCGGTCAGCGAACCGACCAGTAAATGACGAACGCGCGAAGTAAGCGATAGTGAGATCATAGTTTTAGAGAGCGGTGAGGTTTAGGTCTACGTGCGTAGTCTGTGAAGTTTT
This sequence comes from Casimicrobium sp., assembly GCA_036733505.1. Lineage (GTDB taxonomy): Bacteria > Pseudomonadota > Gammaproteobacteria > Burkholderiales > Casimicrobiaceae > Casimicrobium. Next base: position 2,122 of record DAINAJ010000191.1, on the reverse strand, counting down.
GCGGCGATACGCGCTCAAATGACTGCGTTGAATACATAACCCACGAGCAAAATGCCCGCCGCGACAATAAGCACAAAGGTTGCGATGAGGCGAACCTTTAGCACCTTGCGCAGAATTATCATTTCAGGCAGTGACAGCGCGATCACGCTCATCATGAACGCGAGGACCGTGCCCAGTGCCGCGCCCTTAGCCAGAAGTGCCTGCACAATCGGAATCACGCCCGCAGCATTGGTGTACATCGGCACGCCAATGAGAACAGCGAGCGGCACCGACCACCACGCGTCTTTACCCATGATTGATGCCATGAAATCTTGCGGAACCCAACCGTGGATTGCTGCGCCGATGGCGATGCCCGCGAGAATGTACGGCCACACCTTACCAACGATTTCCCGCACACTTGCAAAACCGCCTTCGATACGCTCCGCAAGCGAGAGTTTCGTGCCGTCAATCGTGGCTTGCACTTTCGGCATGTCGCGCACCCAGTCCTCGAGGTAGCGCTCCATTTTTAAGCGGCCAATGATCCAGCCGGACACGATCGCTACGCTCAACCCCAAGCCGAGATAGAGCAGCGCGATCTTCCAGCCAAAAAGGCTAAACAAAAGCGTCAACGCTACTTCATTGACCATGGGCGCGGAAATCAGAAACGAAAAAGTGACGCCGAGCGGCACACCCGCTTGCACAAAACCAATAAACAGCGGAACCGCGGAACACGAGCAAAATGGCGTCACGATTCCCAAGCTCGCCGCCATGACGTTCGCCGCGGCCTCGGTGCGACCGGCGAGCAGCGCGCGAGTGCGCTCTGGCGTGAAGTAGGAATTGATCATCCCCATGACAAACACTACCGCAGTCAACAGCAGCAAAACTTTCGGGGTATCGTAGAAGAAGAATTGCAGCGCGCCGCCGAGGTGGCTATTTCTGTCCACGGGTAGCGCGGCAACTATGGCTTCGGAAGCTGGAATAAGCGCTTCATAAAGCCCCCACCAAATCACAGCCGCGATGACGAGGAAAATGCGCGGATGCATGGTTGGCATCGCGCGGGTTCGCGCGAGCAGGGTCAGTTGATGCATTTTTTGTGTCTCCATGTAAGGGAGACGAACGAGATGCCAAAAGGATGCAGCGGCGTGCGCCTAACCGCCTGACACCATTAGCCGTGTCGCTCCGAGCTTCGACCCGTATGACAGCACACCTGACCGCGCTCATCAAAGCGTACGCCACACGCCGTCGTCAGTCGATCGCGCAAACGATGTCTAGCGCGCAAGAGGCGTGATTTGGTGGCCGCGAGACTCAAGTCGTTGCGCCCTGCAAATTCGCGCTGTGTCTGCCCGTCAAGGTCGCACGCCTGCAATATCGCCGCGTCATCCAGACTTAGTTCCGTTAACACCCGCGCTAAGCAGTCGGTCAGCGCGTCCACCGCCGACACCTCCTCGGGCGCATCAGCGACAGTCTCGTGCGCGTCGTCTGCCAACGGTTCCGTTCGGCCAGTCGCACGCGCACGATCCACCAGCGCGTTACGTGAGACTTGAAACAGCCAAGCACGGGGATTATCCAGCGCGCAAAACACCTGCCCCTGACGCAACGCCTTCAAAAATACGTCCTGCAACACGTCGTCAGCCGCCGCATCATCGCCCAAACGATGACGCAGATAGCCGCGCAGCTCGGATTCGTGCGCGCGACAGGCGCGCGTCACGCACGCGAACGGCGAGGCTGGCGCATTAGGCGTTGACGCAGCGGGATTCATGCTCACAAGCGTATCGCGTTTACAGCGCATCGGTTTGGCCGCGATCAAGCAACACAGAATCGCGCGCGTGCAACCACGCGCCGATTCTTTTTGTTATGACTTTTCGGCTTTAACGACAGCTGTACGGCATTTTCAGCCCATTTTTTTTATAAGTCGAGATTATGCAAATAATCGCTGAAAGATATACAGAGCAGTCGCTCAAGCACAAAAGCTGTTATTTAGAAAATTCCGCAACGCTGGATCGATCTTGGGGCCAAGAGTGCAGCTCACCACGTCGATGCAGCAAGATTACGACAATCAAACGGGCTGCGATTCCAACTGTCATGAATTGGTCATTGCGGTGCACAAAAAGTATGAAATATTCAAGCATTCGCCTCCTATAAC
>DAINAJ010000190.1:1327-5473 GCA_036733505.1 Casimicrobium sp. | reverse complement strand
CTACCGTTGGCCGATACGTTTAGCGTTTGCGCGCCGGCATTGAGCGAAAGAACGAGCCCCGACCCCGACAGGCCCGACACGGTGCCGCCAACGTTGTAGGTGTTGGTCGTGCAGGTCACCGTTACGTCTGTCACGTTGCTGCTTGCGGTTGTGCCGTTTGCGTTGGCAATCGCACAAGTTTGCGAAGGGTTCGTGGGTTGCGTTTGGACGGTGACTGCGTACGGGCTGCCGGAACTCAACCCGGTTGGGAAGGTGAAGCTGCCGTCTGCGGCAACACTTAGCGTTTGTGCGCCCGCATTGAGCGAAAGCACAAGGCCAGTTCCGGAGAGGCCGCTGACGCTGCCGCCAATCGTTAACGCATTTGCAAACGTCGCCGTGACGGTGCACGCGGCAGTCACTGAGCCGGTGGTGTAGGGCGAGGTCGTGCTTGTCGTGCCGTTGCAGCCGGATATGTCAATTAACGAGTAACCCGCGTTGGGGGTGGCGGTGCAGGTAGTGCTACCACCTGTGGCTACAACGCTGTCAGTGCAGGTCACTGTGCCACCAGCCAAAGGCGACGCAGCGGTAGAAACCAAGAAACCGGGCACATAATAAAGTTCGACCCGGGAGATGCTGCCGCCCGTTTCCGTCCACAGCTGTTGCGCTGCGGTGGTTGACAGCGCAAACTGCATGCCGAGACGCGCCAAACTGACCGGCAAACCGTCAATCGTGGAGGCGTGTGGTGCCCCGGTAGCGTAAGAGTTAACGTCGCCACGCGAGCCGAGCACGCCGATGATGTCACCGGACGCTACCGGAATGGACGCCGGGAGGATGTTGGTCGTCGCATCATTGACAACGCGCAAAAGCGATGTGAAGTCGTTGGTCGTGGCGCTGAAGAGCGGCGGCGCAGCCGTGTTGAATCGAACGATCTCGACCGACTGTGCCAACGCGCTCGCATCCGTCGGGACGCGGACTCCGGTAATTACGATATTAGATGGCGAGGTGAACCAGAACCCGCGGGAGTTGCCGGAGAAGGTCGAGTTTTGCCCAGGTATAGATATTTGCGTTTGTGCAACGACGATATCTGAAACGAAAGCCGTGCCGCACAGAAGCGCGCTTAGACACAAACGCCACGCGGAAAACGAAGGTTTGTCGAAAAAACCGCGCCGCTGCTCGGCTTTTGCCAGTTCGTGTATGGAAATCCCCCTTTGGAGGCTGGGCTCGCAAGACTTCATTGTTTCCCCTAGTAGTGTGCTCGGGTAATTCTGGTCGATCAGAATATTCCGATATGAAAAATACCGGAGGATTATAGAAGCGATAAGCCTTGGCGTGTGCAGCGGCGGATTGCTGCCTTGCGTCTACTCCTAACAGTCGCCCGCGCGCTTCGCCGTGATGAGTTCCTTGCGATGCTGCTTTTTGCCGAACTTAGTGCCGATGGTTTCGACTTCGGCGGTGTACTCGCTCGGGCTGACGATGGTGATGATCGTCGTGTTTTCGCCGACGATGCCGAAAAGATTGCACTTGGCGTGAATCTGGTAGCGGTTTTCACCCACTTTGCTGTCTTCGGTTTTGCACAGCAAATTCGTGACCGAGAGCACCCGCGCAATCTCCTTTTTTGGGCTTGCGCAATATTCGGTGTTGCGGGTTTCGTATTCAACTGGATTCAAGTCCAGCTTTTCCATCTTGCGCTCGACCTTCCAGAGGCCGGGCTGCAATTGTTCAAGCGGAATGGAATCGAGTGCGAGCGCCGGGGTCGCCGTCGCGAGTGCGAAAAGAAAAACGAGCGAGCGGGCAGAAGTGTTCATGGAGCGGCGTATCCGTTGGGTGAAGATCGTTTCCGAGGTGCTTACCGCGGGATGACGAGCAGATATGGGTTGGAGTAGGGCGCCAACGCTTCCGTTCAATCCGCCTATTTACTCCGCCCGAGCCCTCCCCTTTGAAAGGGGAGGGAACCCAGTCGCTCGCGGCGCGAACGACTTACTCCATCAACGCGAAACTCCGCCTTGTGTTGACCGCGGCCGCGTGGAACGGCGACTACAGGTCGGTTACCGCACCCTTGCTCGCGCTGGAAGCCAACAGCGCAAACTTGTACATCACGCCTTTTTTGTATTTCAGCGGTGGCGCAGTCCACTTTGCCTTGCGCGCGGCGATGGTGGCTTCGTCTACGTTGAGTTGCAGCAACAGTTTGTGCGCATCAACCGTGATCGAGTCGCCTTCTTCAACGACGCACAACAGGCCACCTACTTGCGCTTCCGGTGCGATGTGGCCGACGACCATGCCCCACGTGCCGCCAGAGAATCGCCCGTCCGTAATTAGCGCGACGGTCTCGCCCATGCCTTTGCCTACGATGGCGCTCGTTGGCGCGAGCATTTCGCGCATGCCGGGACCGCCTTTCGGTCCTTCGTAGCGCAAGACCAACACGTCGCCGTGATTGATCTTGTTGGCCATGATCGCGTCCATGCACTCAGGTTCGCTGTTGAACACACGTGCTGGGCCGGTAAGGACCGGGTTTTTCAGGCCAGTGATTTTCGCGACGCAGCCTTCAGGTGCGAGGTTGCCCTTAAGAATGGCTAGGTGACCTTCGGCATACAGCGGATTATTCGGTTGGCGAATCACGTCTTGCGTTTCGGCCGGCAGGTCGGGCACGTTCGCGAGCTCTTCCGCCATCGTGCGACCGGTGATCGTCATGCAATCGCCGTGCAGCAGCCCCATGTTCAAGAGCATCTTCATGACTTGCGGCACGCCGCCCACGACGTGAAGATCCGTCATCACGTATTTGCCCGATGGTTTCAGGTCACAGAGCACCGGCACTTTCTTGCGCATGCGCTCGAAGTCGTCGATCGTCCAATCAATCCCGGCTGCGTGTGTGATCGCGAGGTAATGCAACACCGCGTTGGTCGAGCCGCCCGTGGCCATGATCACGGCGACAGCGTTTTCGATGGATTTTTTGGTGATGATGTCGAGCGGTTTCAGGTCGTTTTTGATCGCCTCAAGCAACACGCGGCCAGATTGCGCCACGCTGTCTGATTTCTCTTGATCCGGGTTCGCCATCGACGACGAACCGAGCAGGCTCATGCCGAGCGCCTCGAACGATGATGACATTGTGTTTGCGGTGTACATGCCGCCGCACGCCCCGTGTGTCGGGCAAGCGTTCTTCTCAATGCCGATGAAATCTTCTTCGCTGATAGTGCCTGCGGCGTGGCGGCCCACTGCTTCAAACGGCGACACGATGGTCAGCGGCTGGCCTTTCCAGTTGCCCGGCTTGATGGTGCCGCCGTAGCAATAGATCGCCGGAATGTTCATGCGACACATCGCGATCATGCCGCCGGGCATGTTCTTGTCGCACGCGCCAAGCACCAACACGCCGTCCATCATCTGGCTTTGGGTGGCGGTTTCGATAGCGTCCGCGATCACTTCGCGCGACACGAGCGAATACTTCATGCCTTCGGTGCCCATGCTGATGCCATCGGTCACTGTGATCACGCCGAACATCTGCGGCATGCCGCCGGCTTCTTTAATCGATTCGCAGGCGCGATCCGCGAGCGGCCCAATGCCAGCATTGCACGGGTTCATCGTGCTGTGGCCGTTGGCCACGCCGACGATGGGCTTGTCGAAATCGTTGTCACCAAACCCGACAGCGCGGAGCATGGAGCGATTGGGGGACCGGGAAACGCCTCCGGTGACGATTTTGCTGCGGCGATTGAACATTTTTGAAAAAGTGAACAGTGAGTAGTGAATGGTGAGCAGTGAGCTGAGAACGCGAGAGAATCCAAAGTGCCAACTGCGGCGCAAGCCGCAACACGCACCGTTCACCACTCACTGTTCACTGCTCACTGGTATTTTAGGCCGCTACACTTGCGGCATGCTGATCCATCCTCAAATCGACCCCATCGCCCTCCAAATCGGCCCGCTCGCGGTGCGTTGGTATGGGCTGACTTACCTTGCCGCTTTCGTGATGTTTATGTTGCTGGGGCGCAGCCGAGCGCGCAAGCAAAGCGCTCAAGGCTGGCAGACGTCCGACGTTGACGACATGCTGCTCTATGGCATTTTGGGCGTAGTGCTTGGGGGGCGGATTGGGTATTGCCTGTTCTACAAACCGGGCTATTACCTCGCCAATCCGCTCGAAATTTTCGCGGTGTGGCAAGGCGGCATGAGCTTTCACGGTGG